>URBG01000057.1 GCA_900546055.1 uncultured Mycoplasmatota bacterium | reverse complement strand
GGTGAAGAGTATTATCACATAAGCCCTTACGCCTATTGCGCTAATAATTTCATTAATGCGCTTGATCCCGACGGGAGAAAAATAAAACCTGCGGGAACTGCTGAATTAATAATGATACAAAATACATTGCCAAAAGATGCGCGCAATTACGTAAAATTGGATAAAAATGGATTGATTGACAGAACATTGTTAAACTCTTATGGTGGGAAAAGTCTAAATTTTAATAATCTAAAAACACTGGTTAATTCAAATAGAATGGTTGAAGTTATATTAGACAATAAATTTACATTTATGGACCAAAATGGGAGATTAGGAACTGTAACGATGTCATATAATGACTTTGATCCTAGATATGATTCAGAAGCAGATAAAGATTTAACAGGAGAAACAATGGGTGGACTCTCCACTGGAGAAAGTGGTTTTATGGGAAAAACCCTATTCCCTGATAAAGAGGGTATACAAAATTCACCAAATAATAACATTATTGTTATTGTCAATAAAAATTTATCGCCCGCAGGGGCAGCAGAAATTTATAGTCACGAAGCTAATGGACATGTTTTACTGTATATTAATAATGGTGGTAACCATAAAGGGGCAAGTCACCAGCCTGTTGATGGTGGATGGATTGAAGGGAATAAAATTTTAATGGAAATGATCATCAAGTCTAAAAAAGAAACTATAAAAAATATGCAAGCAAGATGAAAACAAGAGTTCATATACTTTTTCTTACCTTTCTACTTTATACTGTAACATTAAATGCTCAACGCTTGATACAGATTGATACTATTTCTGTTAATTATTTTAATGGAATTACTAAAAAAAACGAAATAATAGATAACTACCAGATAACAAATAATTCAGATGAGGATTACTTAACTTGGGTGTCATTAGTACCAATAAATAACAGAACTAATATTGAGCTGATACATGATTACTTTAAAAAAAGAAAAGGAGATTTCAATTTAATCGAAATGATGTGTGAAAATTTATTGAATAAGCAATCAATAAATATAGGATATTCATTTATAAAAAACATTACAGCAAATGAAACTTTTTCATATTTCATTGCTAAAAATGAAAAAGCATCAAATTTTTATAGCGAAAGAATCGTTCTTATAAAGAAAAAAGATGTAGAGCAGTATTTAAAAATGGAAATTGGCAACCAGTATTTTTATCAATTTCCAAACATTTTTTTAATCGAAAAATAATTTATTTAAAACAACTCAACAATATATCAATAAACATTAAAACAAAAGATTAATAGAGATTTCTTTAATTCTTAATATCTCAAAAGAAGAAATAGCAAAATACTCTATCTGTTCCTGTAATGTAGATAGCGTTGACAAGAACGAAAGAATATTTTTTAACATCAATTTATGTATGCCTGATACAGATATTTGTTATTGGTTTGAATTATCTATCTCGAACAAAGGTAATATTGAAATAAAAGACACAACTTCAGATGAAGACGAAAATATGTAAATGCAATTTTTATAGAACAATAAAAACTGGCACTAATATATAATATATCTAAAACTAGAAGTGTAGTTTATAAAACAAGATAAACTATGAAATGGATTAGAATCGTTTTTATTATCATATCAATTATTCTATTATTTGTGATTATATATGCAATTATTAATTGTGAAGTCAGTTATAAATATGAGATAGAAGGTCGAAACGGAGATAAAGTCGATATTTTATGGGTGGGAGAATGGCTTAAAGAATATATCAGAATATGTAAATATTTTCTATGTTATATTATTGTGACTATCGTTTATATAATAACTTCAACATTAAAGAAAAAAATAAAGATTTTTCATTGATATAGATCCCTATCAACTTTTGGGAAATCTAAAATATTATTTTTCAAGACAATAATTATGAACGAGAAGATATATTATAACGAAGATTTTCCGGAGGGTGTCGAGCCTCTTTATAACGGGAATATCGCCGATGACTATTATTCGGCTCACGACAGTGCGCACTTCAGACTGTCTTATGACGGGCTGAAC
>URBG01000056.1 GCA_900546055.1 uncultured Mycoplasmatota bacterium | reverse complement strand
AGCCCTTTAAAGAGGGCTTTTATATATTAATCACAAATCACTTATCACAAATCACAAGTGATTAATCACTTGTTTATTAAGATATTAAAAGCTATAATTTAAATAAAGCGTGAATTTTATGACACAAAAAGAGGGGGGAGAAACTTGGAACTAGCATTTAGAGAAAGCTTAAAAAAGATGAGAGGTACCAAATCAAAAGAAAAATTCTCCCAAGAATTAGAAATGAGTAGATCAAATTATTCACGAATAGAATCAGGAAAATCAGATCCAACCATAAAAACACTAGAACAAATTGCAAAGTTAACTAACTCAACGCTAGTAGTGGATTTAATCCCAAATGAGCCAACAGAACCAGAACCAGAAACAGAACAAGTAACATTGGAGTTAGAAATGGAAGAAGAAAAAAGCAATGATTTCGTGTGAATAATGCACGAAATCATTGCTTATTTTTTTAAAAAGCGATATACTAGATATAACGAAACAACGAACTGAATAAAGAATACAAAAAAAGAGCCACGACCAGTTAAAGCCTGAGAAACTTTAACTGCGAGCCTTAATTGATTACCACCAATCAATTAAAGAAGTCGAGACCCAAAATTTGGTAAAGTATTTAATTACTTTATTAATCAGATACTTAAATATCTGTAAACCCATTATATCGGGTTTTTGAGGGGATTTCAAGTCTTTAAGAAGATACCAGGCAATCAATTAAGAAAAACTTAGTTGATTGCCTTTTTTGTTGTGATTCAACTTTGATCGTAGCTTCTAACTAATTAATTTTCGTAAGAAAGGAGAACAGCTGAATGAATATCCCTTTTGTTGTAGAAACTGTGCTTCATGACGGCTTGTTAAAGTACAAATTTAAAAATAGTAAAATTCGCTCAATCACTACCAAGCCAGGTAAAAGTAAAGGGGCTATTTTTGCGTATCGCTCAAAAAAAAGCATGATTGGCGGACGTGGCGTTGTTCTGACTTCCGAAGAAGCGATTCACGAAAATCAAGATACATTTACGCATTGGACACCAAACGTTTATCGTTATGGTACGTATGCAGACGAAAACCGTTCATACACTAAAGGACATTCTGAAAACAATTTAAGACAAATCAATACCTTCTTTATTGATTTTGATATTCACACGGAAAAAGAAACTATTTCAGCAAGCGATATTTTAACAACAGCTATTGATTTAGGTTTTATGCCTACGTTAATTATCAAATCTGATAAAGGTTATCAAGCATATTTTGTTTTAGAAACGCCAGTCTATGTGACTTCAAAATCAGAATTTAAATCTGTCAAAGCAGCCAAAATAATCTCGCAAAATATCCGAGAATATTTTGGAAAGTCTTTGCCAGTTGATCTAACGTGCAATCATTTTGGGATTGCTCGTATACCAAGAACGGACAATGTAGAATTTTTTGATCCCAATTACCGTTATTCTTTCAAAGAATGGCAAGATTGGTCTTTCAAACAAACAGATAATAAGGGCTTTACTCGTTCAAGTCTAACGGTTTTAAGCGGTACAGAAGGCAAAAAACAAGTAGATGAACCCTGGTTTAATCTCTTATTGCACGAAACGAAATTTTCAGGAGAAAAGGGTTTAGTAGGGCGCAATAGCGTTATGTTTACCCTCTCTTTAGCCTACTTTAGTTCAGGCTATTCAATCGAAACGTGCGAATATAATATGTTTGAGTTTAAAAACATTTTAAAATACTAATTAGATTAGTTAAATGACTATTTGAAATAGTATTTTGAGGAGTGATTATATGTGTACAAGATTTGTTTACAATGGTATAGATAAAATTGTTGGTTTTAATTTTGATATTGACCTTTCTGTATGGGATCATACTGTAATTACCGAAGAAAATAGATTTTATATTGGTATTAAAATGCCTGACGGTCTGTATCATTCATTTCATGGGATAAATAAAAATGGTAATGTAGGAACACTTCTTTATGTTCATGGTAATGAAAATGCAAGGTATATAGAAAGCGAGGATTGTATTACAATATCTGAATTAACAGAAAAATTCATTAAGGCAGAGATTTCTTTTGATAAAGCCTTGGACATTGTTAAAAAGAAAAAAATTATTTATGCACCAGATGCTACTATGCAAGCTATGCTTTCTGATAAAAAAGGACGAGTTTTAATTATTGAACCTGGAATTGGGTATAGATATGAACAAGAAAATTTTTCACTTATTACAAATTATTCTATTCTAAAACCAGATATAACAAAGCCGTACATTGTTTCTGGGGATACAAGATACGAAGTGGCTAAAGAGTTATTGGCAGGATATGATAAAGATTTTTCAGTAAATGACGCATTTAAAGTATTAAAATCTGTTTCTCAAAAAGACTTGTGGGCAACTAGGGTTTCATTTGTATATTCTACAGAAAAAAATAAAGTTTATTATGTCTTGAACAATGATTTTAGTAATGTATTTGAATTTCAGTTTTAATACTGATGAATTTATAAATTTGCAATTATGATAA
>URBG01000055.1 GCA_900546055.1 uncultured Mycoplasmatota bacterium | reverse complement strand
AGAATGGATATACACCAGGTGAGCAAGTAGCATCAGAACAATTAACATCAAACCTAGTAACATCAGGAGATGGATTATATGAAGATACATATGAGCCAGGAAGATATGTATATAAAGGAGCTAATCCAAACAACTACATAACATTTAATAATGAAGAGTGGCGAATAATATCAGTTGAAGCAGATGGGACCCTAAAAATTATAAAAAACTCGAGTATAGGAAATATAGCATGGGATACCACTAACTCAAACGATTGGGCACGGCCTGCTACTCTAAATACTTATTTAAACACCGATTATTATAATACATTATCTGATAATGCTCAAACCAAAATTCAAAGTCATGGTTTTGGAATAGGTGCTGTAACAGCCTATAATACAGATTTAGCTGCGCAAATAGCAAATGAAAATAGTGTTATCTGGACAGGTAAAATTGGATTAATTAGTCTTAGCGATTATTTAAGAGCAAATACTAATGTAGAGCAATGTGGTCATTATAATTTAAATAAAGAAAATAGTGTAATATGCACTACAACAGATTATCTTGCTCCAGCTTCCCGAATATGGACTATTTCTCTAGATTATGGTTTTACCGATTTAACCTTTATTATAACTGATTCAGGATTAATGAGTGGACAATACGCTAATAAAACTCATGATGTTTTACCTACTTTGTATTTAAAATCAGATATAACCTTATCAGGAGACGGTACAAAAAATAATCCATATATAATAGATTAGACCAATTCAAATTAATGAATTGGTTTTTCTCACATATTTTCCCATAGTTAATAAAAACTATTGCATAACTAAAAATGGCGTGGTATAATTCTATACGCTGCGCATAAAGTTAAAATGGCTAAAGGCCTTTTTTTGCGCTCAAACTCTAGAAAGGAGTAATTATGAAAGAAACAATAAATAAATATTTTAAAATATTTTTAAATGCTATTCCTTACGTTCTGTTAGCTGTTTTCTTATTTTTAACAGTCTTTCTTCTTTTTGGAATGGAAAATGCTTTACTAGGCATGGTCTTCTTATTCCTATCAAAAGCATTATTATATTCATCATTGTCAAAAGTAAATTACACAAAATATGGATTATTACTAGTGGTAATTGCTGCTATGGCTTCCTTTGCCACCTTTAATACATTTACATCAGTAACCTTAAATTTCATAGTTTTATTTTTTATTACTTATGTTTATTCTGATGAATTTGCTCCAAAAAATCATTTCTTATTAGGACTAGAATTTGTTTTATTACAAATTTTCCCTGTAACCTTAGAACAAATACCAATGAGAATGCTAGCAGTTGTTTATTGCTTTGTGGTTGTTACTATATTTGTGGCAATTATGAAAAAGTTTCAAAAATCACCAGCTATTAATCCCTTCGTTTCAAAGTCTTATACATGGGTTTTAAACCATCTTAAAAACATAAAAAAAACAAAGCCGGAGGATATAAATGTCAGTGAGGTTTATGCTTTAACATCAGGATATTGTTCAGCTATTCATTCAAATGTCATTAACCAAGATGGTATTTTAAATAATAGTGAGAAGTTTAATTTTCGCTTATTGATGCATTCTGAGGCTTTAGCACAATTAATTTATGACATTAGTAAACATCAGGATAAATTTACAAAAAAAGATTATAAATTTTTCTCTGAATTAGCTAAAACCTTCGAAAAAACAAAAACCTATGAAGACTTAAAAGATTATTTAGCGCGATTAATCAAAAAGCATGAACTTAGTGATGCCTATTTTAATAACGATTGGCATTTAGTTTTATCAAATTTAATTAAAACGTTGGAGTGTACAGAAGCTTCAAAAAATACTGAAACAAGTCTTTTAAGAGGTTATCGTTTTAGATGGGAATCATTAAAACGTCGTTTCGGTTTTAAACATCAAAGCTTCAGATTTGCCCTGCAAACATCAATTCTTGTTGCCGCTAGTTTTTTAGTTGCTGACCTGCTTCAAATCATTGATAGTTACTGGATAGCGATAACAGCCTATACAACAATTTCTATGTATCCTGACGATACTTTAAAAGATACAGGCGTTCGTATCCTAGGCACCATAGCTGGACTATTAATTTTTGCATCAATAACTCAATTTTTACCTGATAGTATTCGTCTGCTAGTTGTACTATTAGTTGGATTTACTATGATGATGTGTACTAGAAGCGTTTTTATAAATATGGTTATGGGAACACAAATGGCGGTTGCTGCTATTTACCCTGATCTTGGACTTACTTGGTCAATGCTACTTCGAGTTACCTTTGTTATCGTTGGTTCAATTATCGTTATTTTTGGTGTTCGTTTCATTCTTCATACACGTAAACAGGATGCTTTCAAGTCAAAGATTTCTGAATTAATTAATAATAATAAACAATTGATTTTCGAATTAAAAAACATTTTAAATCACCGTATGAAAGGTTCATATACCGATGAAGCTTTAATGACAACTCACTTAATAATTGGTGAGCTTAATAAACTCAAAGAAAATCAAGAACTTATTGAAAAAGAAAGTGTTTCAAAATTGTTAAATTACAATTACCGCTTTATTATGGATATTAATCGTATGGCCACGCTTCTTTCAAAAAAAGAAATAAGTGATGAAGAATTTGAAATGCTTAAGGAAGAAATAAATAAGCTTGACGATTTATTAGCCGGAGAAGTCGACTTAAAAACGATTCCTAAAAGTATTTATCAAATAAAAGATGATGCAGACTCATATATGGAATTTCAAATTAGAAAGAGTCATCTTACTATGGGTAAATTTATGAAAAGATTAAAACAATCTAAAAAAATAAAAGCTAACGAAAGTTAGTTTTTTCTATACATTTACTTGATATTTCAAACGATTTTTTTATTGAACTTAAAATATTAATTTGTTACAATATACATGAGAAAAGAGGTAAAGTATGGAGTCATTAGAGTTAAATATACCTAAAAAAAGGAAGGGAAAAACTGTTGCAATAATAATATTAGTATTATTGTTATTAGGAGTAACTAGTTATTTCATTTATGATAAAGATTTAAGTGAAAAAGAAATTCAAAAACTAAATAGCCAAATCGATAAGCTAGAGAAAAAAATAAGCACTCAAAATAAAGAAGAGACTAAAACTTCAAGTACCGAGGAAAAAAGCATCGTAGGATATTACAAAAGTGGAGTTTTAACAAGAGATAATAAAAATGTTGATACAGAAGGTTGCAGTATTGAATCAACGTATGAACTTGCCTTATATGCAGATGGAACTTTTAAATATGCATATATTTCAGGGTGTGATAGCGCCGCTCAATCTGGTAAATATACTTATACAGATAAAGAGATTACAAGAGTTTGCAATGATAATAGTGAGCAATGTCCTGAGGGGACATCTGAAAAATTTATTATCAATGAAGATGGTACCATAACCGATACCAAAAATAGGATTTTTTATAAGGTTGATAAGTCATTTATGCAAAGCAATCATATAAAAGCAATAAATAACTAATATGTATCCAAAGACTAATGCACTAATCATTAGTTTTTCTTTTGTTTTAATGTTTTTTTGATGAAAAAAGATTGAAATAGTTGACA
>URBG01000054.1 GCA_900546055.1 uncultured Mycoplasmatota bacterium | reverse complement strand
TATCGGTTGAGCAAAAGTCAGCGTGGGAATGGTGTGGTATCTTTATCTAAGTGAACCCCCCCTTTCCCACTTTGAAACGGCTTTGCCGGTAATATTTAGTTTATTAGCTAAATCCTGCTGAGTCATATTTTGCTTTTTTCTAAGTTCAGCAATTAAACTACCAAATGATTGTTACATCATTTTTCCTCCTTTGTTTAATCTTAACACACATTTACTAAACTCTTTATATTCTATTAGTTTATTTTTGTAAACTAATAGTAGAATATTCATAATTTAAAAGTATTGGTTAATACTATTTATAACTCATATGATATAATTTAAATAAGGAGATGATTACTTGTGGTACATTTAGTATATTGTGACGATAAATCTAAAGAGCTAGATAAAATTATTAACGGAACTAAAACAATGATTATTAGAGGGGCTGCTGGAAGAAAAATACCTCACAGCCGTGTTTTTAAAGATGAAATATTATATTTTATGGAAAAAGGCACTAAAAAAATTACAGCTAAAGCAACTGTAAAAGATGTTCAAAACTATGTAAAATTAACTGATGAAGAAATAACTAAAACTATTGAAAGTAATAATGAGAAATTACAATTAACAGATAAACAAAAAGATAGATGGCATAAAAAATGTCTATGCTTAGTTGAATTTGAAAATGTTACTCCAATTACGCCTTTGGATTTTGATCATCAAGGCAATATGGATGATTGGTTAATTATTGAAAAAATTGAAGATGTTGTTGTCGGAACAAGTATTCCATATAATTATGAAAAATCTAAATTTTGATATTATATATTTATATTTACTAAAAGCCTATCATTAAAGATAGACTTTTTTGTTTGAAATTTATATTAGTAATCAGTTTCAACATAATACCAATTATTATTTAAATGTTTTATATCAATTATTGGATGACCAGATTCATTGGCTTTTATTAATTCTTCACCGCTAGTAGAATAAATTAGCATTGTTGAGCCATAGTATTCCTCTAAAAATCCAAAAGCCAATTACCATGCCTTTATCATCATTCTGAAAAACATATATTTCACCATCACCTGATACATATCTATATTCAGGTAATTTTATATTTCCATTATAATCATAGTTATTATATTCATTATTTTTTACTTTTTCAATTATCGCTATTCTTTGATTATTGAATAGTTTTAATTCAATCTTTGTTTTTACTTCTCTAAATGGAAAAAATAGTACTAAAATGGTGGTAAAAATTAATATTATGATTGGCAAATAATTAATTATAGATTTGTAATTCTTTTCCAGAGTTATTATTGATAAAATAAGACAAATACAATTACCAATAAACAAAGGAATATTAATTAATACAGCAAAAATCCAAAATTTGTTATATAAGTAATCCCCAAACCAACCATTTAGAAATGATAAAATTAAAAGTAAAGAAGATAGAATTAGTAAAAAATATTTTTTTCATAAAACCTCCAGCAATATATAAATGCACTTTATAAATAAGTAAACTGAAAGGTAATACCCGCTTATTTAACAAAGATTAATTGACTTTGATTATAAAAATATATAACTTGTTATTTTCAAACAAGAAAGAGACTTTGATGTTTCCTTGATAATATCAAATTAAACTTTCATTAACAATGAAATCACATTCGTGGGTAGTTGTACACAATAAAATTTCATTTTTACTATTATAAAATGCAATAGCATCCCAACCAAAATCAGTATTTTCTTGAATCCAAGTTTCCCTTCCATCGAAATCTTTTCCCCAATAAAATTTACAGAAAGTTTCATACCTTTTTAGAAATTCAAACATTTCTTTTGAAGATTTTAATCTATATAATTTTTGCTCTTCAACAGTTTTTGTACCCCACCATTCAGAAATTATTTTAGTTGAAACAATATTCTCTTTGAAATGTTCAACTATTTCATTTGGTTTTGGGTTATCCCTAAGTACTATTTCAACATACACGGTTTTATCTTTTAATCTTTCTAACATTTCTAAATAACTTTTATGATCATTTAGTTTTCCCGTATAATCTTCCCATTCCATTTTTACACCTACTCATTATCTATATTTTTTGTTTCAATCATAAACTTATCAAAATCTGATTCGAATAATTTATCTTGAATAACTCTATATTTTTCAAATTCAGATAATGCTTTTTCAGTTGCAATTTGGTGTGATATTTTACCAGCATCTTTTAATACATCCAAATCATCACCTAATAGGAATTTATCTATACGAGTACTCCAATCCTCCATTGTCATAGGTATATGCCTTCTAGCTCTATTTTCTGCTAAATCTAGGAACGCTGATACAATAAGTTCCATACTTTTTAATTCATCTTTTGATAAATAGTTTTTAGCAATTACAATATCAGATTCTATTATTTTACCATTAGGAGAGTTCTTCCAATTTGTAAGTCCCATATGTTCTTTTTCAGCATCTGCACGATTATATATGAGTTCCGCTGCAGTTTGATGGGAAATTGCATAATGCATCTTATTTTGAACTTTTTTAAAGAATTCTATTGTAGTAGGTGACTTAGGATCATAATCTACACTAGTTGCATAAATATCAGTAATTTTTTGATAAAATCTTCTTTCTGATAATCTTATTTCCCTAATTTCTTCTAGTAATTTTTCAAAATAGTCTATATCTATGAATGAACCATTTTTCATTCGCTCTTTATCTAAAACATATCCTTGAATGGTAAAAGTTTTAAGCACATTAGTTGCCCATCTTCTAAATTGCGTCGCCCTTATAGAGTTTACTCTATAACCAACTGAAATAATAGCATCTAAATTGTAGAATTTTACTTTATATCTTTTTCCATCTGTTGCAGTTGCCGAGGATTCCTCGGTAACTGATTTTTCATCTAATTCGTTATTTTTAAAGATGTTTTTTAATTCATAATGTCTTTCTTGTTTGATAAACCAAAAAGTCGCTGATATTTGTATTGAGTTATCATTTAAATTTTAACTACAGAACAAACGGTGAAACTCGGTTTTTCACGAATGTTGCTATCGCAATATGTGGAAAAAGGCCTTTTAGAACGAATTGGACATGGAGTTTACACAACACCACATACAATTATCGATGACATGTTTCTATTGCAGTGCAGGTCAGATAACATAATTTTTTCTCATGATACAGCATTGTTTTTAAATGGCTTATCTGATCGAACACCATTTATGCATATCATAACGATTCCTAGTAATACGTCTTTATCTAAAAGTATAAAAGAAAATTGTGTATGTTATTACATTAAACCCGAACTTCATAAGCTCGGTATGATTCAGGAAAAAACAACTTTTGGTAATACTGTAAATTGTTATAATGCGGAACGTACTGTATGTGACTTGCTTAGAAGTCGAAATCGGTGTGATGAGGAAACTGTTATCAGTGGAGTGAAAAATTATGCAAGGTATGCTGATAAGGACTTGAATCGACTTTTTACATATGCTTCTATATTGCGAGTTGATAAAACACTAAAAAAATATCTTGAGGTGTTGTTATGAACGCAAAAGCAATGAGCTTGAAAGCTAAAATAAAAAACTATGCTATAAAAAATAACATAGCTGCTCAAGTAGTATTACAAAATTTTATGTTTGAACGTTTTTTGGCAAGGCTTTCACGATCTAAG
>URBG01000053.1 GCA_900546055.1 uncultured Mycoplasmatota bacterium | reverse complement strand
GGATATGGATCAACTTTTTCCTTTAAAAAATAAAAAAAGAAGAAGTGCAAAAATAATTATATAAGATATATATTGTAATTACAATAACACTAATAAAGTGCGACAAAATAAAAATTTAAATCATTATTTATTTTATAAAATGAAAAAGCATTTTTATTACCGCACTTCAAATTAGTGTTAAATCTATAATTTTTCGCTAGTTGTAAAGTTTTATTTGTATTGAAAAGTTTAAGTTTCTCTCTTTATATTTTATATGAAAAAACTTAAACTTTTAATTTTCCAAAAAAATCATTATTGAAATATATAGAAAATATTTTTGTAAAATTCAATACAAATCGTGTTCAAAATTTTTCCTTAATTTTCTGATTTATATAATTAATGATAATTAAGGAAAAATAAGAACACGCGTGTCAATGCGTCGCTCACAAAAGCCCTATGGAGTACTCCATAGGGCTGGCTTTAATATTTGGTGTTGGTTGACCGTGTAGATATTTTCCTAATTATATCACAAAAATTAACTTGTTGTTATATTTTTGAAAGGGTTTTGTTTTTTTAATATAGAATTAATTAAAAATAAATAACAAAAAAGTCCCTGATAATTCAAGGGCTTTTTAATTATTAAAAATAGCAATGCAAATTTTTATTTATCACGCAATTTAGCATTAGTTTTTTCTTCAACACTTTTAATAATGTTTTCAAAAACAGTATTCACTTCTTCCTCAGTTAGTGTTTTATTTGGATCTTGGAAGGTTAATGAATAAGCAATTGATTTTTCATTTTCTTTAACATTCTCTCCAGTATAAACATCAAAGACATTAATATTAGTAAGCAGACGTCCTCCTGCTTTTTTAATCACGTCTTCAAGTACTTTAGAAGATACTTCTTTATTTATAGCAAAGGCCATATCTTTAACAATCCCTGGATACTTTGGTGCAGCTTTAAACTTAATTGGTTTAACTTTGGACATTAAAACATTAAGTGATAACTCAGCTACATAAATATCACCTTTTGTAACTTTTGGATGAACTTTACCAATAATACCAATTGGTTTTTTATCTAGTAAAATTCTAGCACCAATACCTGGATGAACTTCTGGAAGGGCTTCAGCTTCAAAAGTATATCTATTTTTAAAGCCAAGGTAATCCAAAACGTTTTCGACTATACCTTTTATTAAATAGAAATCAACTTTAATTGTGGCTTTACTCCACTCATTTAGAATATAATTACCACTCATTAAAATAGCAATTTTGCTTTCTTCTTCGTGGTTAGCATCATATGTTTTACTGATCTCATAGAGCATAATATCATTTACTTTTCTAGCTTTATTATAATCATAAACATTTAAAAGTGAAGGAATAAGCGAAGTTCTAACAACTGATTTATCAACACTCATAGGATTTGGTAAAACAGCGTTTTCTTTATCTTCATATTTAAAAGTTTTAGCCATAGTTGGGGAAGTTAAAGTATAAGTTTTACTTTCATTTAGCCCTAAAGAACGAAGGCGTTTAGAAATTATCTTACGATATTTAACATCACCGATATACTCTCCTTTTTTTATTTCACATTTTGGCAATGTTGAAACTAGATTATGATAGCCATATAGTCTGCCAACTTCTTCGGCGATATCATTAACATTAGGATCGACGTCTAATCTTCGAGATGGGATTGTCGTAATGAACTTACCATCTTGATATTCAAATTCAAAATCTAAGCGATTAAGTTCAGTTCTGACATCATCTTCAGTTAACGTAATTCCAAGCATTGAGTTTATTTCATTAACCGTAAATGTGGCTACTTTAGGGGTTTTATCTACTTTATCGTGTTTAATGGTACCAGATAATACTTTAGCACCAGCATATTTTTCTAGCAAATGGCAAGCTCTTTCAATAGCTTTTTCAGTATATTCATAGCTTAAGCCTTTACCGTAACGAATTGATGCTTCGCTTCTTAAATCTAAATTAGCGGCTGTATATCTAATACTTACACTATCAAAAATAGCACTTTCAATTAAAATAGTTTTAGTGTTTTCAGTAACTTCTGTTTCTTCACCGCCCATAACACCAGCAATACATACAGGTTTGTTGCCATCGGTGATAACAATATCTGAAGTCTTTAATGTTCTATCAACACCGTCTAAGGTTTTAATTTCCTCGTTTTCTTTAGCATCTCTAACAATAATCTTATCACCTAGAGCATCTTTATCGAAGAAATGAAGTGGCTGACCATATTCAAGCATAACATAGTTAGAGATATCAACAACATTATTTATTGAACGCATTCCATAAGCATTTAATCTTCGTTTAATAAACTCTGGTGATGGCCCAATTTTAACATCAGTAACCATTTTAGCTAAATAGTATGGACATTTTTCAGTTTCCACTTTTAGTTCAAAATGATTTTCTATATTATCGTTAATTGGATTAGTATCTTGTTTTGGCAAAGTTACTTTACGATTTAAGATACAAGCAATTTCATAGGCAAAGCCAATGTGATAATAACAGTCATTGTTACGATGCTTATGAATATCTAATTCGTATAATGTATCATCTAAATTAAGGAATTTTATTGGATCTTCCCCTACTTTAGCACTGCTATCCAATTCTTCAATTCCACGGTTATAAGCTTCTTCTGTTTTTTCTTCTAAGCCAAGTTCGTATAAAGCACAGATCATGCCGTTTGATTCAACACCACGGATTTTGCTTTTTTTAATTTCAAAATTACCAGGTAGGATAGCGCCAGGAAGCGCAACAATAACTTTTAAGCCAGCTCTAACATTAGAAGCACCACAAACTATTTGGGTAGTTGCTGTTCCAATGTTAACTTCACAAACATGAAGGTGATCAGAATCAGGATGCATTTCACATTTGATAACTTCGCCGATGACTAAATTATCAATATGATTGGTAATTACTTTTTCAACATTAATACCCGCTTCGGTAATTTTAACGGCTAATTCTTTAAGATCTTGATCATCAATATCGATATAATCTTTAACCCACTCTAAATCTATCATTATTCGGCCTCCTTTCGATCAAATGTTTTTATTTCTCTAAGGTCATTAGTATAGAAGATTCTTAAATCATCGATACCATATGATTCCATGGCTAATCTTTCAGCACCGAAGCCGAAAGCAAAGCCACTCCATTTTTTTGGATCATAACCACAGTTTTTTAAAACGTTTGGATGAACCATACCAGCCCCTGAAACAGTAAGCCAGCCAGTGTTTTTACAAATACTGCAGCCTTTACCTTTACAGCTGTGGCAGCTAATGTCCATTTCAACTGATGGTTCAGTAAATTGATAATGGCTTGGTCTAAATCTTGTTTGACAGTCTTCGCCAAAGAGTTTTTTTGCTAAAACATCAAAGGTTCCTTTTAGATCAGACAAGCTAACTTCTCTATCAACTAACAGTCCCTCTATTTGCATGAATTGGTGTGAGTGAGTAGCATCATCGTTGTCACGTCTATAGGTTTTACCAGGACAAATCATGCGAATTGGTTTTTCCCCCTTACCTTCAAGCATTGTTCTAACTTGAACGGGAGAAGTTTGACTACGCAATAAGATTTCTTCATCTTTTAAGTAGAAAGTATCCTGAGCATCTCTAGCCGGATGACCTTTTGGAATATTTAGTAATTCGAAGTTATATCTATCCTCTTCAATCTCCGGTCCGTCTACTACATCGTAACCCATTGACATAAATAAGTCTTCAACTTCTTCAACAATTTTTTCAACGACGCTTGGAGCTCCCATAGGGATTTTGGTACTTGGAAGGGCAATATCAATGCTTTCACTTTCTAATTTTTTATTGAGTAAATTTGTTTCAATTGCGTCTCTTTTTTCATCAATCATACTTGTGGCTTCAGTTTTGATTTTATTTAAAGTAGCGCCAAAAGTTTTCTTTTCCTCTAAAGACAAGTCTTTTATTTTTGATGATAATTCAGCTATTGGGCCTTTTTTACCTAGGTATTTGGCTTTTAATTCATTTAGAGCTTGAATTTCACTGATTTGGTTAAGTTCTTGTTTTAATGTTTGTAAAATAGTTTCTAATTCCATATTTTTTTCCTCCTTATATATAAAAAATCACATCCTTAGATAAGGACGTGATTTACGTGGTACCACCTTAATTCGTAAGCTTTTGCTTACCTTAACAGTTATAACGCACCACCGGTATATCTTTGCATATACAGCTTATCATACCAAAGTGAATTCATAAAAGATTATTTATTGGCCTTTCACCTTTCGCCAACTCTCTATTAAATAAGGGCTTTTATTACTACTCTTTGGTCATTGCTTTTAAAAAGTATAAGTAAATTATAACACAATTATGATATTTTTCAAGTTTTTTTAAAATAATTTGACATTGCTTTAAGATATTGATAGAATACTAAACACAAAAGGAGGCCTATTACATAAAAAATACCGAAATGGCTGATGACATTATCTTTAACCCTGATTACATTGAATTACAGCGTTTAAGAAAAAAATTTAATGTAGAAGATTCTAAGGCACGCAAATATGAAAATAATAGAAATCTTTTATTGGTTCTGGCTGGCATAAATGCTTTATTAACAATTTTTGGAGTGGCAACTAGCGGGCTAACGACTATTACGCTTTTAAGTTCTTTAGTATGTATCTCTTGTATAATGGTGGCTAAACGCCGCGCAGTGCAAATGAGAAAGTCAAAGGATGAAATGTCTAAAATTTCCTTTGAAATAATTAAAAAATCAAGCCAATTTACAAATCAACAAGCCCAAAAGCAAAAGATAAATGAACAATCGTTAAACTTGGGAAATGTTGATTATAGTTTGGCTGATGAGTTTTTTCTAGGTCCAAAAGATCAACAAACTATTGATGATACTGAAAATACAAGTGACGCTTGCGAAAGCTTAGAAGATAATAGCTACGTAGAAACAACGGCTGAGTCATCACTATTTGAAACAACTCCTAATGATACTTTTTCAAATGGTGGCCCAACACGTTGCCGTAAAATAGGTGCGAAAAAAAAGGTACACCCTAGGCCCAGAGGTAATTAAAGGTCATTAATCATGACTTTTTTTATTGTAAAATTATTTTTACTATTTTAAGTATGCTTTTTCATTATAAAAATATAGTTATATAGGTGATATAAATGAAAAAACAAAAACTATTTTCAGGAAATTTAGACATTAGTAATTATTTTGAAGGATTATACTACAAGCAAGTAACTAAAGATGGCAAAAAAACTATATCTATAATATGTGGAATTAGTACGGCAACAGAAAATCCCCATGCTTTTATTCAAGTAATTGAAAATATTTATAACAAAAGTTATTATATAACTTTTAAACTTGAAGAATTTGATTTTAATGATGAATATATAAAAATTGATAATAATTATTTTTATAATGATAAAGTTATTTTAAATATAAATAAACAAGGCTTAAAATTAAAAGGAAAATTAACATTTAATGATTTAACACCATTAAAGGCTTCGCTTTATAGTCCAACTATTATGGGACCATTTTCATATAAAAAAATGGAATGTAACCACGG
>URBG01000052.1 GCA_900546055.1 uncultured Mycoplasmatota bacterium | reverse complement strand
ACAATATAATAGGATATAATACAGCATCAGGAAGTACTACGAATAATAGTAGTTACAATGCAAGTAGTAAAGTTCTTACCTTAACAAGTTCAAACAATAATTCAACATGGTATGCGATAACAAGTAAGACAATAACAATAACATTTAATAAGAATGGAGCAAGTAGTCAAACCAATGCATCAGGAACAGCAGTAAGTGATACTACAGTAACAAGAACATGCAGTATGTATAATACAAGTACAACATGTAATGTAACATCACCAACAGTAGTAGGAGCCAGTGGCTTTTCAGTAGTAGGATATAATACATCCTCTTCATCAACAACCTCAGCTTGGAATCATAATACATCTAAAGCTGTAAGTGCGAATACTACTTATTATGCAGTTACTAAAAGTACATCAGCTTATACAGCCACCTTTAATACTAACGGAGCAACAAGTGTGGGAAGTAGTAGTTTATCATGTTATAGATATAATGGATCTTCATCATGTACAGTAACAGCTCCGAGTATAACAAGAAGTGGGTTTACGATAACAGGATGGAATACATCAGCCTCAGCTACAACAAGTAGTTTAAATGTTGGAGCCACATTAACCTTAACAAGTAATCCAACATATTATGCAATAACGAAAAAGGTAGTAACAATGACATATGCAAAAGATAGTACAGTATCGGCAGTAGGAGCAACAAGTGGAACATGTACAATTCAAAACACAGCGACAACATGTGCAGTAACCTTACCATCTATAACGCCATTAACAGGATATACAACCTTAGGATGGTATAATGGAACAACTAAGGTAGGTAATGCTTCATCATCAGTAAATGTATCTTCAAATATAACATATACAGCTAAAGCAAGTGATGTAACAAAACCAACAATAAGCTTAAGCCCAAATACGCAGACTACATATGTAAGTGGAGGAAAAGCTGTAACTGTGAATCTAGCTGACTCAGGAAGTGGATTAAAAGCCAGTCAACCAATATACTATGCTTGGTCAACATCAAATACAACAGTACCTAGTTCATGGTCAAGTGTAACAAGTACAAATGCAGCCGGAGCAAAGAGTGCAACTGTAACAGTACCTGCGACATCAAACTCAAGTTTAACAGGAACATATTATTTATGGATCAAAGCAGGAACCTTATCCGATGTAAGTGGAAATACATCAAATCAAGTAGTAAGCGCTTTATTTAAGTTTGATAATGTAATTCCGATTTGTTCATGGTCAAGTGGGCCAACGGGTACTACTGTGAATGGGTATATTAAAAGTGGTTCTACACTTACTTATGTATTAAAGTGTACAGATGTTAATGGGTTTAGTGATAGTACAATAGTTGCCTCTGATATTGAAAGTAGTAATACAGGAGTAGCGACAATATCAGCGGTATCTAGTTCAACAGCAATTACCAATGGATATCAATGGACGGTTACAGCTAAGGCTGGCTCAACTACTGGTAATGCTCAATTTAGGTTGAAGGCTGGCGCTGTGTCTGATGCAGCAGCTAATAAAAATGCTGTTTCGTCTTATAGTACGGCATTAAAAACTGATAACACTGCACCCACTATAACAGCTAGTAATAGTAGTGGAAGTAGTTGGGTTAAATATGGAACAGGTGTAAAAATTTCAGGTAGTTATAGCGATAGCTTGTCGGGTATAAATTCGGGAACTATATATTATAGCTATGATAAAAGCACTCAGTATAATGACTGGGATTCAGCAACTGCTTCAGCTTATTCAGGGACATGGTCTGCAGCTAGGAATAATCAGGTATGGGTTAGAGTAGCAGATAAACTAGGAAATTATTCTGCATGGAAAGATGCTGGGTACATTAGAATTTTAAGTGCTTTTAAGTCTTCAACATCAACTGGAAATACAGCAGGCCCAGGCCCCTCTTATTTTCATGTAGTGTATCAAGTTAGAGAAGTAGATAAGAATAGTACTCAAGCACGTCTTCAGTGGCGTTGTTATATATCTGTAACTAGTGGAGATTTTTATGGTTCAACTGGTTCGACTAATTGGAATGGGGGATTTACTCTTCATGGCCCTGGAACATATAATGATAGTGGCTGGGTGGATTATGCTTCTAGTTGGGTTAACTATGGTTCAACAAAAAGTGACAATTGTAATGCTTATTATAATGGTTCATCAGGAACCCATTCATCGACAGCCTATGTTAACTTTACGCCGTGTCAAACATGTTAATTAATAGTATTTTGGAAATGGTGATAAAATGAAAAGAAAAATTTTAATTTTTGCTTTGTTATTTATAATATTTATAGTTTCAGCAGGTATAGTTTATTTTCTCTATTTAGAGGATTTGAGAACTGATAAGCATTCAAATAAAAAAAATATTGCTGAGGAGACTATAGAATCTTTTACTGACGAAAATGCTACTGAAAAGGAATTGAAAAAATTAACAGGTGTTGATGATATAAAACCTTCTATAATTTTAGGAAAGGATTCTGAATTGTGGTTTAGGCCTAGTTCCAAAGTTTGTAAAAAGTACAATCTTGGAAAATACGAAAAGAAACAGAAAAAATATGTTTCTGAAATTGAAAAAGAATATTTAAATAATTTAAATTATGAAATTGAGGATTTTACAACTGATGACAATGGAGAAACAGTTCAAATTGTTAAGCTTAGAAGTTTTTATTATCAGATGTTTATTACTGATTGGTTAGAATTATCACTTAAAATACTAGAATTAGCGGGTTATGATTTTAAACAGTTGGACACAAGTGTTAAAACAGAGGTTGCATTTTATAAGGCTAAAGTTAAGGCATTAGAGATAATGTCTGGATATATCAAAGATTATAGAAATGTTGACGAAACTGTGTCATTTAATTTTGTTTGTGAAAACGGAAAACCAAAATCTGGTGAAATGATTAATCTTTTATCCAATTTAAGAGGAATGACGTATAAAGATATGAATTTTTCAATAGAAGAAAATCTTAAAAATTTTTATTCAAGGGTTGATAATTATTATGAGATGGCTAAAAAAAATAATACCTTAAATGAAAGTTCGCCATTATCATTAACATAAAAAGGTTTTAATTTATTACGTTGCTATGAAATAGTGATAGAAATATTATAGTAATTTAAAAGGATAAAAGTATTTTTATCCTTTTATCTATTAAAGAATATTTAAATAAGTTACAGAAGTAGTAATTACTAGTATTTTTTGGTATAATATTTTATCGAGGTGTATTTATGAAAGTAGCAGCAGTTATTCAAAGTATTAAACAAGCTTATGAAATCAAAGATATGGTTTCTTCATATATTGTTCCAATCACTAATTTTAGTATTAATTATACTAAAACTTTTACTTTAGAGGAAGCTATACCTTTAAAGGAAATAGGAAAAGAAATATTCTTAGTGATTAATAAAAATATTCATAATAATGAGCTTGAGTCTTTAGAAAAATTGTTGATCGAAATTAATAATCTTGATATTTCAGGGATTATTTTTTATGATATTGCGTTAGTTAATATAAAAAAAAGATTAAACTTGAAAATACCATTGGTGTGGAGTCAGGAGCATTTGGTAACTAACTATGAAACGATTAATTATTGGTATTCAAAAAGCGCTGAATACGCATATTTATCTTCGGAGTTAACGAAGATAGAGATGGATGAGATTATGAAAAATAGCAGAGCAAAATTATTTGTTAATGTTTTTGGCTATGTTCCAATGTTTACTTCAAGACGTCATTTGGTTAATAATTATTTAGAATATTTTAATCTAGATGATGAGAAAGAAGTTAAAACAATTTATAAGGAAGATAGGTATTATCCAATTGAAGATAATTATCATGGAACAACAGTTTATTCTAATTATGTTTTAAATGCGCTAGATGAAGATTTTTCATTAGCAGATTATATTGTTTTTAATAGTAATTTAATTAGTGAAGAAGATTTTTATGATACTTTAATTAAATACAAAAAAGGAGAAAAGGACTATAAATTTCCATTTGAGCATGGTTTTTTATATCAGGAAACGATTTATAGGGTGAAGAGAGATGAATAAACCAGAGTTATTAGCGCCAGCAGGCGATTTAGAACGATTAAAAATAGCTTTATTGTATGGAGCTGATGCCGTATATATTGGTGGGACATTTAGTCTTAGAGCAAATGCGGATAATTTTAGTTTGGATGAAATTAAGGAAGGGGTACTTTATGCCCATAATCTTAATAAGAAGGTTTATGTAACTGTTAATATTGCAATGCACAATAAGGAATTAGAAACTATTGTAGAATATTTAAAAGAATTAGATGAAACTGGAATTGACGCTATTATTGTCAGTGACCCAGGAATTATTGACTTGGCTAAAAAACATACTAATTTAGAAATTCATTTATCAACTCAAGGGTCTAGTTTAAACAAAGAGGCAATTGCTTTTTGGAAAAACGAAGGATTAACTAGAGTGGTTTTAGCTAGAGAATGTTCAATGGCAGATATTAAAGATATTAAAGAAAATGTTGATATTGAACTTGAAGTTTTTGTTCATGGAGCAATGTGTGCTTCATATAGTGGTAGATGCGTACTTTCTAATTTTTTAACAGCTCGTGATTCTAATCGAGGAGGTTGTAGTCAAATATGTCGCTGGGATTTCGACTTAATCGAGGGTGGTAATCATTTAAAAGGTGATAGACCTTTTACATTTTGTACTAAAGATTTATCATTAATTAAACATATACCTGATTTAATAGATCTTGGGGTAGATAGCTTAAAAGTTGAAGGAAGAATGCGTTCAGCATATTATATTGCGACGATTATTAAGGTTTATCGTATGGTGATTGATGAATATATGAACAATCCCGAAGAATATGAATATAATTTAAAATATGAACAGATATTAAGGCGCTGTGCCAATCGTGATTCAGTACCACAATTTTTTAATGGAATATTTGATAAGGATGTACAATATTATAATGGCAGAATGGAAGTTACTAATCAGGACTTTTTAGGAACTGTTTTAGAATATGATGGAGGTAGTAATTTAGCAAAAATTCAGCAACGTAATTACTTTGAATTAGGAGATGAAATTACAATATTTGGCCCTAAGGATGAGTTTACTTTTAAGATTACAGAACTATATGATGAGAACATGGAACCACTCGAAATAGTTCGTCATCCTAAACAGATTGTTTATATGAAAATTCCAGCAGTAGCTAGCAAAAACTATATGCTAAAAAAATCCTTGACAAACGTTTGATTGTGTAGTATGATTTTATGAAGTCATGATATTATAGAACTGAGGTGAAAAAATATGTCCAAAGCAGAGGAAATTTATGTAACTGAACAAGGTCTTGAAGACATGAAAAAAGAATTAGAATATTTACAAACTGAAAAAAGACCTGAAGTTATCGAAGCTTTAAAAGAAGCTCGTGCATTAGGCGATTTAAGCGAGAATGCTGAATATGACGCTGCGAGAAGTGAACAAGCCGAAGTTGAAACTAAAATTGCATCTTTAACTGCAATGATTGAAAATGCAGTAGTTATTGGTGCTGCTGATACTGATGAAGTTTCAATTGGTAATACAGTTGAAGTAGAGTATGTTGGTGATGATGAACAGGATACTTATACAATTGTAGGTAGTACTGAAGCTGATCCGTTTGAAAATAAGATTTCAAATCAATCACCAATCGCACAAGCTATTATGGGTAAAAAAGTTGGCGATATAGCTAAAGTTGCTAGCCCAAATGGTGAATACGAAGTTAAAATTTTAAATATCAAATAGAGTTTATTAGAAAGCTCTATTTTTTTTGTCGACATTTTTTATTTATTGTTTACAATAAATTAACTAATTTATTAACGAAAGTTTCAATAAGAAAGCCAATGAGGATTGAAATTATTGACATAGGGGGGGGGG
>URBG01000051.1 GCA_900546055.1 uncultured Mycoplasmatota bacterium | reverse complement strand
TGCTAAAAGAACTTCTGACTACAATCTTACATATTATGGAAGAAAATACAGAGACGATCATGCCTGGTTTTACCCATCTACAAAAAGCACAACCAATTACTTTAGCTCATCATATGGGAGCCTATTTTGAAATGTTTAAGCGTGATCAATCACGTTTACATGATATTTATGAAAGAATGGATTATTGTCCATTAGGTTCTGGGGCTCTTGCTGGAACAACTTATCCCTTAGATAGAGAATACAGTGCTGAAATTTTAGGTTTTAAAGGACCTTGTTTAAATAGTATTGATGGCGTTTCTGATCGTGATTATTTAATCGAACTTTTAAGTGCAATGTCTACGATGATGATGCATATGTCACGTTTATCTGAAGAAATGATTATTTGGAATACAAATGAATATCAATTTATTGATTTAGATGATACTTTCTCAACCGGTTCTTCAATCATGCCGCAAAAGAAAAACCCTGATATTTGCGAATTGATCAGAGGGAAAACAGGACGTGTTTATGGTGCCCTTATGGGATTTTTAACAACTATGAAAGGTCTTCCTCTTGCTTATAATAAAGATATGCAAGAAGATAAAGAAGCTATTTTTGATAGTATTGATAATGTTAAAATGTGTATTTATACTTTTATTCCAATGTTAGATACAATGAAAGTTTTAACTAAAAATATGGAAAATGCAGCTAAAAAGGGCTTTATCAATGCAACCGATTGTGCTGACTACCTAGTTAAAAAAGGACTCCCTTTTAGGGAAGCTTATAAAATTACAGGAACGATTGTAGCTTACGCAATTGATAATGATAAAACTTTAGATATGATAAGTTTAGATGAATATAAACAATACTCAGATTTATTTGATGAAGATATTTTTAAAGCAATCAATTTAATCAATTGTGTTAAATTACGTACGTCTTTTGGGGGACCTGCACCAGAAGTTGTTAGAAAACATATTGAACTAATTAAAGAAAAATTAAGTAATATGTAAAAACTCCGCTTTACCGGAGTTTTTCTTTTTTATTCAGTTTTTTTCATCCACTTTTTGCCATCAGTGATTCTTGCTGCTAACATTGAAGATGATGTATCACCAGTAACATTCAGCATTGTAGCTGGTGGATCGATAATAGTAGCAATTATTGTTAAAATTGGTAAGGCAGCTACTGGATAGCCCATCATGGTAATAATCATCATTTCTGAAATTGTTCCCCCACCAATTGGGACAGCAGTAATTAATAGGTTAGCTACCAAAGCAACTAAAACTACTTGCATAATACCTTCGAAACTACTTATATCAGTTCCAAATAAACAAACTAGGAACATGATTTTAAATACACTACCAATAATTGATCCGTCTTTATGAAAACTTGTGCCTAATGGAATTATTGTTTCAGCAATATCTTCAGATACTCCAATTTTCTTAGAAGCTTCAACATTAACGGGAATTGACGCAGCTGAGGAACAGGTAGCTAAAGAAGTAAGTGTTGGTGGAATTATATTTTTCCAAAAAGCTTTTACACCTTTCTTTCCACCAGCCATAAAGGCATATAAGGTATATACAATAAAGAAAAATAGAACGGCTACTATTGTATATAAAATAAATGTTTTAGCATAGCCTATGGCAATTGATGAACCAAAAGTTCCAACTAATGATGCAAAATAGCAACCAAGTCCAATAGGTGCATAATACATAATTAGTTTAATAAATTTCATAATGACTTCATTGGCTGAAACCAAAACATTTAATAGTGGCTTAGCTTTATCCTTAGCCATACGCATTGCACCACCAAAAAGCATCGAAAAGATAATTATGGCGATTAAATTATCTTTAGTAAACAATTTAGTAAAATCATCAACGGTTAAAGTTTCAGCAGTTCGCTCTAAGAAATTAAGCTCTTCAGTATCTACACTGCTAGCTGTTTCCATTGATTCTAAAATTGCCTTGCCATTTTCTGGTTCTACCAATTTTGCCGGAAAAGTGGTGACAACACCAATGATGACAGCAATTAACGAAGTAAATATAAATACGCCAACAATGCTTGCCATAATTTTCCCTAATCTTTTTGGTGATTTCATTTTAGCTATCGACGTTGAAATAGTTAAAAAGACTAAAGGAATAACGATGACTAACATGAGATTTATAAAAATTGTTCCGAATGGTTTAACAACATTGGCGTCCTCTTTAAATATAAGTCCCATAATCGCGCCAATGATAATTGCTAATAAAAGGATAATTGTTCCTTTGTAATTTTTCCACAGTTTTTTCATTTTATTTTTCCCTCCTAATACAGTATAGTAGTTAATGCAATGTTTTACCATCTTGGGTAATCCACGATTTATTTTATAGTCCACAAAATATCCACGAAATATGATATAATATTAACAGGTGAAGAATATGCAACAAACTTTTATTAAAATGAACAATAATGATAAACATTTATCGCTTGGAAATTTTTGCAGATTAGTGAAAGAAATATCAGTGAATAAGAGCTTTGCTAGCCAACCTGAAATTTTTTATGCAATCTTTGAAGATGATACAGTTAGTGATTCGGCTATTAACAATTATTGTATTGGCTGCCGTGAAATTGGGCAGAGATTTAAAGAACAGTATCTTAAATACAAGATAGCCTACGAAAATGATCATTTAATATTAAGCAAGGTTATATTTAATATTGGATTTATTTTAGAAGGGAACTTTAATAATCGTGATATTAGTAAAGGAAAATTGCTTAAGAAACTAGCTTTATCCTTATATAATTTGGCAAAAAATGATACCGAGGTTTCAAAAGAATTTACAAAAAATCTATATAAAAATATAGAAAATGACGAGCTTATCATAGTTATTAGTGATATTTTATTTTTTATCGTATTAGAAAAAAAGCAACCAATATATATTGAAGCAGCTAATAAAGAAATAATTGAAAACTTGCTCAATAATACTGATATATCTATAAACGAGTTAGAAAAATTTTTAAAACTACAACTAAAAGATGGCGTGAATTATTTTTATTCTATTAAAAAATTAGCTTTAGAAGAAAATCCTTATGCTTGTTTTGAATTAGGTGAAATGGAATATAAAGGTGAAATGATTGGACAGCCAAGATATATTAAGGCTTTTGAATATTTAAAAATAGCGGCTTCTAAAAATCATCCTAGAGCTAATTGGTTAATTGCGCAAATGTTTTTATATGGACAGCTTGGTAAAAAAACTAAGGAAGATTTTAAAGTTGCTTTTGAGTATTTAAAAAAAGCAGAAACTTTAGGAAGTGTAGCTGCAATAAATACAATGGGATTATTTTATTTAAATGGCTACATTCCTGGACACAAAATTGATGAGAAAATGGCGATAACTTATTTTGAAAAAGCTTCCTTAGTTGATTACGTTTATGCTTATAATAATTTAGGTAAAATATATGAAGAAAGAAAAAACTTTGAAAAAGCATTTGATTATTATTTAAAGAGCGCTGAACTAGAGGAAAGCTGGGCTTGTAATAAGGTGGGAGAATTTTATAGAAAAGGAATTGGAACCTTTCAAGATATGAGTAAAGCCTTTCATTATTATCAGCTAGCTTTGAATGTTCCAGAAGCAACACTAGAATATTGGGCTTTGTTTAACTTAGCAAAATATTTTTATTTAAATGGGAATTATTCTATTGGTTTGGAAGCAGATAGTTTAAAAGCTATTAAGATGTTTGAAAGCGCGGCTATTCACGGTGTTGATGAGGCCTTAGAAGAACTTATATATATCTATATTAACGAATTTACTAAGACTGGTAACGAAAAAAATATTGATATAGTAAATGAGTATGTTGGTAAACTAATTAATAAACCATATTATGAAGGGTGTAAAAATAGAATAGAACAAGCCTTGAAAAAATTAGAAAAGTTTGATACTATTGAAATTATTTTTAAGCGAAAGTAAATTACTTTCGTTTTTAGATTAAAAAAATCAACAAATTAATTATAAATTTGTTGAAATATAACATGGTTATAATGACTTTACAGAGATTAACTTTTCAAACATTCTACGTTTTTCACTATTATCTTTATTAGTAAAATCGGTATTATAATACCAATTTACTAAATAATCATTTTGAGTACTATTTAAATTTGAAGTCCCAAGATAGGCAAAGACTCCTATTAAATACGTAATCTTATCTATTCTATCAGGCTCTGGTAAATTGTTATTTTTAATGAATGATAGCGCATTTTCCATAGCATCTAAAGTGATAGAAAAAATCGTTCTAATTTCAGATGCTTCCAATTTGCTTATAGCACTTGCTTTAGCATCTGACGGAATAGGGCTAAAATTTGTAGCATGTTCTTTTTTTATTAATACTTCATAAGCTGGATTTAAACAAGCCAATGGAATAGAAATTTCGGTCGCTTTAACTATTATTAAATTAGATAATCCCTCAGCATTTAACCTTTCTAAAAATTTATTAGAGTACTCTTGATAATAATCAACGCCTTTTATTAACATTTCAGTTAATCTAACCTGGGTTTCAGGAATAGTACTACCAGCTAAATTTAAAACCATAAACCATTCTTGTTGCTCGCTTTCTGTCAAATCTTTAGCATAATTTACAGTATAATAATACCCCATGAATTTAGTTCTTATCTTAGTTAAAAGATTTTGAACTTCAAACGGCTGAAGACTTTTGTGGTCTTGTAAATAATTACTAAAAACTTCATCACTTTTGTTATATAAAATTCCGGCTGGTATCTGATTTTTTTTGACATTTCCACTATTTAATAAAAATTTGCCCTTTGAAATATCTAAAACAACATTTTTCATTTTTTCGTTGTTTGTATAAACCATGTAATTACAAGTTAATCTCTGCTGACCATCATTAACTGACTCCTTCCCTTGGATTTCATCTGTGCTAATTAGTCTACGATCAATAAATGTTACTTGTGGTACGCCAATTTCTTTTTTATTAATAATATTAATTGATATTGGCGAAACAGCTGCTTTACCGCTCAATTGAAAATTTAACAGACTTATACATTTATCTATATTCCATCTAATTGATGTTTGAAAGATTGGCAATGTTAAATTTCCGCTTTCAATTGCTTTGCACAAATTTAAAAGAGAAACTGGCTTTGACTCTTTTGTCGGATCAGTAATTGAATCTCTTTTTAATTGTTCACTAATTTTAATTCCCACTTTTATTACCTCCTATATTTATTACATGATATACTATAATAACAAAAAAGTCAATTTATTTTTGTGCTGCACATTTTTTTATTAAAAAAAACATACTTTTTAATCAATAATTGTGTGGCAGCAGTTGTTTTTTTCTATAAATACTTTAATTATTAGAAAATAATATTACATGATTAATGTTTGCATATAAAAAGACTATTATCTTGTAATAGTCTTTTTTATTGTTAGTTTCTAGCTAACTGTTTTTTAGAAATAATAATACCTAAAGCACTAACAGCTAATGTTCCAATAATAAATAGAATATTATCTGAAGTGTTAGGGTTTTTAATTTCATCTTTTGTAGTTGTTTGGTTATTATCTTTATCAGTATCAGGATTTCCTGGA
Organism: uncultured Mycoplasmatota bacterium; assembly: GCA_900546055.1. GTDB lineage: Bacteria > Bacillota_I > Bacilli_A > RF39 > UBA660 > Coprosoma. The sequence continues at coordinate 893 of URBG01000051.1, read as the reverse complement.
GTTACTGTAGGTTCAGCAGCTTCCATTTTAGTTCCGTCAACGTCTACAACTGTTCCATTAGGAAGGGTATTTGAAGTTGCTACAACTTTTTCCCCGTCAGTTAAAACAATTGTATTATCTTTTAAAGATATTTTTTGTTTTGAAGTTTCAGTGTTTGTAACGTTTAATTCTTTTACTTGATCTACATCTACATAAATCGGATCTTTTTGGTTACCTTTGATTTCTCCATCCATGATTAATGCTGGAGTGCCCGTAACATTTACGCCAACAGCAAATTCGATACCATAGCTATTGTTAGCCATAGTTAAACTTTTTACTGTAACAGTTCCACCATTAATTAATACAGCACCATACTTTTCAGAATTATTGTTGACAGTAACATCGTCTAACACAACGTTTCCACCTTTGTAGGCTTGAACACCATATTTTGGTGAATCAATTAATTTGATGTTCTTTAAAGTTAAAGTACCGCTTCCAGATGTAATAATTGTTTGGTTTCCAGAAGTACCAGTATAGGTTGCCTTCAATTCAAAGCCGGCACCATTAAGTGTTACATCTTTGTTAGTTATTATTGGTGCAGTAACTTCAATGTCATTTTTTAAAGTTACAGTACCTCCTTCATTTAAAGCAGCAACTAGATCTTCATAAGTTGCAACTTCTTTTACATTCTCAGCACTAACATTAGCAAATGGTACAACTAGAAATGCACAGACAAACAAACTACAAACGTTTTTTAAAAACTTCCCCATTCTTTCCACTCTCCTTTCTCACAAGTTAACCTTAATCTAATTAATATTACATAACAAATTTAAAAACAAACTGTTTGCTTTCAATAATGATAGGTACTTATTAATTTTTTTAAAGGCTTCTTGTTATTCATATTATACCCCCCC
>URBG01000050.1 GCA_900546055.1 uncultured Mycoplasmatota bacterium | reverse complement strand
ACAGTGGAAACGATACAACTGGCTATGGAACAATTAATAAGCCATATGCGACTATCCAAAAAGCTTATGACTCAGCTAACAGTAAGGCAGATATTAACATAATGACGGATGTCGCTGTAACTGATAGTATAACCTTAGATAAAAATAAAAATATTACAATTGAAAGTTATTCAAATACTAATAAAATTAATAGTATTACCAGAGATCCCAATTTTACTGATAGTGTAATATTAAGCATTATTTCAGATACAGTTAATTTAAAGAATATAACAATCGACGGAAATAATATTCAAGCCAAGCAAGGACTTATTTGGTTACTTAATGCCCATATGACTATGGATTCTAATACTACTTTAAAAAACTCTATATCTACCGAGATAAATGGTGGAGTTGTTCAAACTGGCGGAACATCTACTTTTGAAGTAAATGGCGGACAAATGATAAATAATAAAGCCCCATCATCAGGCGCTATCCATAATAGCCCAGGTTGTGAAGTCATAATAAATGGAGGAACACTTTCAAATAACCAAGCAACAAATGGTAGTGGTGGCGCTATTAGTAACTATGGAAATCTAATTATTAATAACGCAACTATTTCTAACAATAAAGTTATTTATGATGGTGGCGCAATTCTTAACGCTTGCTGGGAAAATAGTTGTGGAACTATGGAAATGATTAATGGTTTAATAGAAACTAATACGGCTCAAAATGGTGGTGCTATAGCTATCCATGGGACGGAAGCCAGTGCTTCTTCAGTAGTAATTAAAGGTGGTAGCCTTTCAAATAATAAAGCTAGTATTGGTGGTGGAGCCATATATATTAATGGTGATATTTCAATCAATCCTACATTAGAAATTTCAGGTACGACTTTAATTGACAGTAATGTTTCAACAAATGGTGGAGGAATACTTGTAAGTAATGCCAAACTAACTATGAGTGGTGGGACTCTTTCAAATAATATTGCAAACGAAAGTAGTGGTGAAGGCGGTGCTATAGCTTTCCATAATACTAGTATAGGCATCATTAAAAGTGGGACCATTACTAAAAATAAGGGATGGCATGGCTTTGGCATCATGATTAATGGAAAAAGTGTTGTTACCATGACTGGTGGAACAATATCAGAAAATACCGGTTATAGTGGAGCGGTAGGACTTTATAGTAATGCTAACTTTATTTTAGAAGGAGGAACAATAAAAAATAATACTGCTTCAGTTGCTGATGGCGGAATAGCTCGTTGGACTGGTGGCGGAGAACCAACATATACATATAAATCAGGAACAGTTAGTGGAAATAAACCTGCTAATTCATATGAAACAGGATAATTTATAAATGCCGACGAGGACAATTACAAACAAGTAGTTGTTCTACCGGAGTTTATAAATGAACTCCATTATAATTAACACAAATATTTTACATCTCTTCTCATAACCTACTAGTAAAATAAAAGTGTTAGTTTTTCTTTTGGACTGTTTTCCTATTTTTTTGTTATCGTTTAAAGTCTAGTTGAATATATTAATATAGGTGATAAAAATGGATACAAAAGAAAAATTTAAAGATTTTGTAAAAAAGAATCCTGTATTATTAAAACATGTCAAAGACGGAAAAATGACATGGCAAAATTTTTATGAAATATACGATATTTATGGTGAAGATGAAAATGCCTGGAAAGATTATTTAACCCCAGTAGCAACTGCTGCCGCTGCCGGAGCTACCGCTGCTACAAGCTCATTTGACCTTATGAGTTTTCTTAAAAACCTTGATTTAGATAGTATTCAAGAAGGCGTAAATAGTATGCAAAGAGTTTTAGGTTTACTGCAAGATATGTCTCCAGGGAAAACACCTGCAGCTGAAACTCGTAAACCAAGACCATTGTATAAACATTTTGAGGACTAATGAGTTTAGATCTCCAATTTAAAATTAAAGAAAACAAATACTATTTAAGATATTTAAGAGAGAACTCTGAATGGTATAAGCTTTTAAATCGTAATCCTGCTAACTTTAAAGCCTTTGAAGAAGAGGTAAAAAGTGTATACAAATTAACCAAAGCTGATAGAATTTCTAAAACCTTAGATACTATTGAAATGGTTGAAAAAGTACTATCAACTTTAAGATAAATATGTTAAAATATAAATGGTGAAGAAAGTGCGAATTATTAGTGGAAAATACCGAGGAAAAAAATTACAAGGCTTTGATATTGATGGTACAAGACCAACTATGGACCGAGTAAAAGAATCATTATTTGCTATGATTCAAACAGAAGTTGAAGATAGTAAATGTCTAGATCTTTTTGCTGGAAGTGGAGCTTTAGGATTAGAAGCCCTATCTATGGGCGCCAAAAGCTGTGACTTTATTGATCATAATCAAATAGCTATTAAAACAATTAAACAAAACACTGAAAATATTGACGAAAATTTCAAGATAATTAATTTGGATTATAAAAAATATTTAAAAGCGACCAACGAAAAATATGATATTATATTTTTGGACCCGCCTTATAAAAATAACTTATTAAATAAGGCTCTAAAATATATTGAGGAATATGAACTGCTTAATGAGGGTGGCATAGTTGTTTGTGAATATGAATATGAAGATCCTATAACTAATTTAAAATTAAAAAAAGAAAGAAATTACGGTTCGAAAAAAATAAAAATTTTCGAAAAGTAATTTTTTTTTTGAAAAAAGAAGGAAATAGAACTTCGACCTCGTATGATAATATACAAGGAGGTGATAGAAGTTAAAAAAATATCCATTTATTAAACAGGAGGGTTTAAAAGACTGTGCCGCTGCTTCTGTTTGGATGATAGTTAAATACTACAATGGTTTAATAAGTATTACAAAACTAAGAGAAATGCTTAAAACTACTAGAGACGGGACCACTGCTTATCACATAGTTGAAACACTAAAAGAATTAGGCTTTACAGCTAACGGTATAAAATTAAATAAAATACAAAATACAAACGTTCCTTTTATTGCGAACGTTATCATAGAAAACTCCTACAAACATTATATAGTTGTCTATGAAGCCAACCAAAAATATTTAAAAGTAGCTGATCCGGCTAGCGGAATAAGAAAAATGACCTATGAAGAATTTTATCGAATATGGACAGGAGTAAATATAATAATGCATCCTAAACAAATTATAGCTAAAGAAAAAACCAAGTCGTGCACAAAATTTATTATAAAATTAATTACCCCCTATAAATTAGAAATTTTAAAAATTGGATTTTTATCTTTAATTATTACAATACTATCCATAATTGGTTCTTTCTTTTTTCAAGCTTTAATTGATAATATAAATCACAATTTACAAAACATTATTTTATTTTTTATATTAATATTATTTACTAATATTTTTCTTATTTATGTGCGTTCAAGGTTTTTAATAAAATTAACCAATAAACTAGATAAGTATTTAACTGAAGACATTTTTGAAAAAATTCTAAAGCTTCCTTACCGCTACTACCATAATCATACATCGGGTGAAGTTATTAGTCGCATCAATGATTTAAATTATCTAAAAGATATAATTAGTAAAATAATTTTGACTGTTTTTATTGATCTTCCACTAACTATTTTCTCTGGACTTGTTCTCGCTTATTTAAATATATTTTTATTTCTTATTGTTTTAATAATTCTCACACTCTACGTTCTTATTTTATTTATTTATAATAAAAAAATAAACTTCCAAATCGATAAAGTTCTGAAAACTAAAGCTGGGGTCAATTCATTCATGGTTGAAAGTATTAGTGGATTTGAAACAGTTAAGGGATTAAGCATTGAAAATAAAATGAAAGAAGAGTTCAACTATAAATATGATCATTTTATTAAATCAAATAAAATACTAAATAATTTAACTAACAATCAAATGTTTCTAAAAGATTTTATTAACTTAAGTGGACAAGCTTCACTTATAATTTTTGGAGTTATTTTAATTAAAAGCAATTCATTAACTTTAAGTGAGCTAATAACTTATAATGTCCTAGTATCCTTTTTTCTAAATCCGATTAGAAACATTATTGACTTAGACTTTGAAATAAAAGAAGCCATAAATTCATTAAAAAGAGTCCTTAGTTTAACAGAATTTAAAAAGGAAAAAACAAAGTCAAATTTAAATGGCGATATTGTATTTCAAAATTTTAGCATCACACTCGATGATGTAAGCTATATACTTAGTAATATTAATCTAATTATTAGAGAAAAAAGTAAAGTTTTAATAACTGGTGAAAGTGGAAGTGGGAAAAGCACCTTATTAAAAATAATAAAAGGCTACTATCAAAAGTATGAAGGAAAATTTCAAATTGATTCAAAAAGTATTTATGATTCCTCAAATATTATCTATATAGCCCAAAAAGAAATATTGTTTACAGGAACCATTAATTATAATTTAACATTAAAAGGTAGTAACGATTTAAGCAGTATAATCAATATTTGTCATGTAAAAGAAATTATTAATGATAATGAGCTTGGCTATAACGCCTTATTAGAAGAAGATGGGTTTAATATTTCTGGTGGTCAGCGGCAACGAATTGCTCTCGCTAGAGCTCTTCACGATTTTGACATTTTGTTAATTGACGAAGGGTTAAATGGACTAGATACTAATCTAGAACGAAAAATTCTAAAGAAACTTTTTGCTAAATATAAAGAAAAAACAGTTATTATAGTATCACATCGTTTAGATAATCTTGATTTATTTAATCATTTCATTAAATTAGACAAAGGTCAAATAACCATTGATAGTTCATTACCTAGAAAGGAGGAATGATGTTTAAATTTTGGATAAGATTATTAAGGCATATTCTAAATAGATTACCAATATAGAAAGGGGAAGGCAAATGGAATTAACAAAAAATGAATTATTAAATGTAACTGGCGGGGCTATTAATCTAGGATTATTAACAGCAATTGGTGCTGCAATAACCTTCTTTGCAGGGATTATTGATGGATTTTTAAGGCCCATAAAGTGTAATAAATGATATTAAATAAAGCGCAGTTACTAGAAGTAACAGGAGGGGCAATTACTGCTTCCTTTATCACTGCTTTAGCACGAGGAATAACTACACTTTTAGAATTGGGTCGAAGTATTGGTAGTGCCATTAGACGAGTTAGTTCTGGCAAAATATGTTCATTTTAAAGTAAAAGCGAGATATTTTTATCTCGTTTTTTACTTAAATAATTGATTTTCTGTTGAAATATAACAAAATAAATGCTATAATTTATTTAGCCAAGGAAGGGAGGGATTTTTATGACAAAGGTAGTAGTACGTAATGGTAACGTTGAAAGTGCCCTTAGAAACTTAAAAGTTGATAAAGATGGCTCCCGCGCTAAACTAAAAGAGAGAATACAAGGTTATCAGAAACCCGGAGTAAAAAAGAGAAATGCCAAAAAAGAAGGCATTAAAAATGCTCATAAAAGGGAAAGAAAAGCCAGAAGAGAAAATTAAAAGCCCAAGGCTTTTTTTTAAAATAATTTAAAGGAGGAATTATAATGCGTAACCAAATTTTAGAAGATTTAAAAACTGCTATGAAAAATCAAGATAAAGAAACGCTATCAGTAATTAGAATGATTAAAGGTGCTATTCAAATGGAAGAATTAAATACTAAAAGAGAATTAACTGATGATGAGGTTATAGGAATTGTTTCAAAACAGATAAAAACAAGAAAAGAATCTATTGCTGAATTTGAAAAAGGAAATAGAAATGATCTAATCGAACAAACGGAAAGCGAAATAAAAATTTTAGAAAAGTATCTCCCTGAACAGTTATCAGAAGATGAAATGTTCAAAATAATTGACCAAGCATTTAACGAAGTACAACCTGAAAGCATGAAAGATATGGGTAAACTCATGGGTATAATTACTCCCAAAGTTAAAGGACGTTACGATATGGGCGAAATTAGTAAAATTATTAAAAATAAAATAAACGGGAATTAAATATCTCGTTTTTATTGAAAAAAAATCAAAATTTGGTTATAATGATATTAACAATAATAAAGAGGGAGATAGAATGAAAAAGAAGTTAAATGAATTTAAAAAATTTATCATGAACCATAAAAAAGCAGTTATTGCTATTGTTGCAGTATTATTAATAGCTATTGTTGCTACAGTTCTTTTACTAGTCAATAATAGCAAAGATAACAAGCCAAATAAAAAGGAAGAAGACAAGCTCATTGCTAATACAAATGCCGGTATTATTAAAGAAGAGGAATATAAAGGCTTAAAATTTTCTAATGTTACACTAATAAAAGGAAAAGGGACAGATGTTTATACATTATCTATGGATGTAACAAATACGACTAATGAAACGAGCAATATTACTCAAGTAGATATTCCGATAAAAAATAAAGAGGGCGAAGTTGAAGTAACATTATTAGGGTATATTGGCGAAGATTTGAAACCTAATGAAACTAGAACAATTACTGCCTCTGCAAGTATTGATTTAAGCAAATCTGCTTCAAAAGATATAAAAGAACATACGCCACAAAATTCATAAGAAATGGTTATTTCGTTTCTTTTTTTGACCCACCCAACTTTAGTTAAAACAAAAACTAAAGTTTTTTTGTGAATTCAAGTTGAAATAGTTGACAATAGGGGGGG
>URBG01000049.1 GCA_900546055.1 uncultured Mycoplasmatota bacterium | reverse complement strand
AAGCTATACTCCAACCAGTAATCAAACACTATATGCCAAATGGACAGATACGACCAAACCAACAATAAGCTTAAATCCAAATACTCAAACAACATATGTTAAGTCTAAGGCAGTAACAGTAAATCTAGCTGACTCAGGAAGTGGATTAAAAGCCAGTCAGCCAATATACTATGCTTGGTCAACATCAAATGCAACAGTACCAACCTCATGGTCAAGTGTAACAAGTACAAACACAGCAGGAGCAAAGAGTGCAACTGTAACAGTACCTGCGACATCATCAGCTTCATTAACAGGAACATATTATTTATGGATAAAAGCAGGGACTTTATCAGATGTAAGTGGGAATACATCAAATCAAGTAGTAAGTGCTTTATTTAAGTTTGATAATATAAAACCAACAGGGACAATCATATTTAATGGACAAAAAGGGGATAGTTCATCATCTGGTGCATATATAGCTGGACCAACATTTAATAGTGTTCCATATGCTTCATCTATAACAAATGATGAACACTCTAGCATAAAAAGCTCATCATTATCTTGTAGCAGTTCCAATCACGCTATAGCTGTACCTAACATTATAAATCAAAATAGAGTGGATATAAATATACATCAAACAAAGGGTTCAGAAGATCCAGATTATCATTATTTACAAGAAGATACTATAGTTACTTGTACACTTGATATTACCGATAATGCAGGTAACACAACTACAGTAAGTAATAGTGAGAAATTTGGGAATGGATGGTTTTCAAATAATTCTATCACTTGCTCTAATGGAAATAGTATTAAAACATGGAATTTTATTAGCGGAATGAAAAAAATTACTGGGTGGGTATATACATATTGGGCATGGACAAACGCTAATATATACTACTATTTTGATAGTGAGGGTACTATGCTTCGTGGCTGGCAAAAAATTAATGGAACGTGGTATTTCTTCTATGGTGGATGTGACCTAAGTTATACAATTGGTTCCGGATATTATTATCCTGATGGGGGGATGCTTTGGAACGATTCAATAACTGATGTCAATGGAAATAAATGGACATTTGGATCTAATGGGGCCTGCACATCGGGAAGTGGTTGTTAAAAAGGAGGTAATTCAATGAAAAATAAAATAATTTTAATTGTAATCATTTTAACAACAGTTTTGATAACAATGATATTTTGTATAATGAATAAGAAAGAAGGAGTGCAACCTTTACAAAGTAAAACTGAAATAATTAAAAATCTAAAAATTGAAAATGAAAATATATTAAAATCAGATGAAGCAGTTATTATCAAAGCTAATATTAAAAATAATAATAAAGAAACAGTTACAATTAAACAACTGCATATAACATTAATAGACGAAAATGGAACGGATATAATATCAGAGACTATTAAATTAAATAAAACAATTATGGCTAATAAAAAGGAAAGCTTTTCAATAAAGATCAAAGTTACTAATTCATTTAGAATTTTTGCAAAATATAAATTTGAAATAGACTGATTGTTAATTAAACAAATATAAAAAAATTAATGGAATCATCATTAGTTTTTTCTTTTATTTTAACGTTTTTTTGACATTTTCATTTGCTTTATCTCGCTTTTTTTGATAAAATCAAATATGGTGATAAAACATGGTAAAATATGATGAAAGCTCAATAAAAATACTAGAAGGATTAGAAGCCGTAAGAAAAAGACCAGGAATGTATATTGGTTCAACTGATAAACGTGGGCTTCATCATTTAGTTTGGGAAATTGTTGACAATAGTATTGATGAAGTTATCAATGGTTATGGTGATCGTATTAAAATAATCATTCATAATGATGGAAGTGTTAGTGTTGAAGATTTCGGTAGAGGTGTCCCTGTCGGTACCCATACAAGTGGGAAATCTACGCCAGAAGTAATTTATACTGTTCTTCATGCCGGTGGTAAGTTTGAAACTTCAGGCTATAAAGTATCTGGTGGACTGCACGGTGTTGGTGGTAGTGTTGTAAACGCTTTATCAAAATGGATGGAAGTTACCATTAAACGTGATGGCAGCGAACATTATATTCGTTTTGAAAATGGTGGACACACAGCTATTCCACTAAAAAAGCTAGGAACGACAAATCGTACAGGAACCAAAGTCCATTTTATGCCGGATGATACTATTTTTTCGACAACAGCTTTTTCATTTACCAATATTTGTGAAAGAATGCAAGAAAGCGCTTTCTTATTAAAAAACTTAACAATTGAAGTTCATGATGAAGCCGATGACAAGCATGAAATCTATCATTATGAAAATGGTTTGAATTCATTTGTAGAATATTTAGATGAAGATAAAAAAGCCCTTCATAAAGTCGTTGATTTTGATGGTATGAAAGAGGGTATTAATGTTGAAGTAGCATTTCAATATACGGAAACATATTCTGAAAATATAATTTCATTTGTTAATAACGTCAAAACAACTGATGGTGGGACTCATGAAGTCGGTTTAAAAACTGCATTTACTAGAGTCTTTAATGATTATGCTAGAAATAACGGTTATTTAAAACCAAAAGACAAAAATTTAGAGGGTAGTGATACTAGAGAAGGACTAACCGCTATTATTAGTTTGCAAATACCTGAAAAGCTTCTTCAATTTGAAGGTCAAACAAAAGGCAAATTAGGAACACCCGTTGCTAGAACTGTAGTAGATAGTGTTGTTTCAGAAAAGCTTACCTTCTTCTTAGAAGAAAATAAGGAATCAGCTACTAAAATATTAGATAAAATGGTTAAATCTAAGCAAGTAAGAGAAGCAGCTAGAAAAGCTAGAGATGAAGCTAGAAATGGTAAGGGCAAAGGCAAAAAAGAAAAATCAATTAGTGATAAATTTACTCCAGCCCAAACTAAAAACCCTAAAAAGAATGAACTTTTTTTAGTCGAGGGAGATTCAGCAGGGGGATCTGCTAAGCAAGGTAGGGACCGAAAGTTCCAAGCCATTTTACCATTAAGAGGTAAAGTTATTAATACCGAAAAAGCCAGTTTAACTGATGTCCTCGCTAATAACGAAATCAATACCATGATCCACACTATCGGTGCTGGAATTGGTAGTGACTTTAATATTGAAGATTGTAATTATGATAAAGTTATCATTATGACCGATGCCGATGATGATGGCGCACATATCCAAATTTTATTATTAACTTTCTTCTATCGTTATATGAAACCATTAATAGAGCATGGACATTTATATATTGCAATGCCTCCACTATATGCTTTAAAAAATGGTAACAAAATTTATGGTTATGCTTGGGATGATGCAGACGCTGACGAAATAAGAAAAAATAATAAAGTAAAATTAGAAAAACAACGTTATAAAGGTTTAGGTGAAATGGATGCTGAACAATTATGGGAAACAACTATGAATCCAGATATGCGTAATTTAATTAAAGTTAGCTTAAATGATGCTTCCCTTGCCGAAAAACGCGTTAGTGTTTTAATGGGTGATAATGTTGAACCCCGTAAACAATGGATTGAAGAAAACGTTGAATTCACTTTAGATGATGGTTACGTTAAATAAAACATTTTGATTAAATCATAAGCTAGGAGGACAAACATGTCAGAAGTAATAAAAAAAATATATGATTATTCTTTAGAAGACATCATGGGTGAAAGCTTTGGTAGATATGCCAAAACAATCATTCAAGACCGTGCTTTGCCAGATGTTAGAGATGGTTTAAAACCTGTCCAAAGAAGAATACTATATGCAATGTATAAAGATGGAAATACTTATGATAAACCTACAAAAAAATCAGCCAAAGCTGTTGGAAACATCATGGGTTTTTACCATCCTCATGGAGACTCTAGTATTTATGATGCTTTAGTCAGAATGAGCCAGTGGTGGAAAAATAATCTTTGTTATGTTGAAATGCAAGGAAATAATGGTTCCATGGATGGTGATAGTGCCGCTGCTATGCGTTATACTGAAGCAAGGTTATCCAAAATTGCTGGTGAACTTTTAAAAGATATTAACAAAGATACTGTTCTAATGAGCTGGAATTATGATGACACATTATTAGAGCCAACCGTGCTTCCAGCTAAGTATCCCAATCTCTTAGTTAATGGCGCAACGGGCATAAGTGCTGGATACGCTACCAATATTCCCCCTCATAATTTAGGCGAAGTAATTGATGCTACTATTAAAAGAATTGATAATCCAAATTGCCGTTTAGATACTATTTTGGATATTATTAAAGGTCCAGATTTCCCAACCGGTGGAGTAGCTGAAGGCCTAAACGGAATTAAAGAAGCTTTTACAACCGGTAGAGGAAAAGTCAATGTTAGATGTAAGTATGAAATTGTAGGGCCAAAAAACAAAAGACAAATTATTATTTCAGAAATTCCTTATGAAGTTAATAAAGCCTTATTAGTTAAGAAAATAGATGACATAAGAATTGATAAAAAAGTTGAAGGGATTGCCGAAGCAAGAGATGAATCTGATCGTAACGGACTTCAAATCGCTATCGATTTAAAGAAAGACGCTAATGAAGAATTAATTATAAATTATTTACTTAAAAATACCGACATGATGGTTTCCTATAGCTATAATATGGTTGCCATCGTTAATCGAAGACCAATGGTATTAGGCGTTTTAGAAATACTAGATGCTTACATAAATCATCAAAAAGATGTTATTACTAAAAGAACTGAGTTTGATTTAAAACATGCAAGAGCTAGAATGCATATTGTTGAAGGTTTAATAAAAGCCTTATCAATCTTAGACGAGGTTATTAGAGTAATTAGAGGATCTAAAAACAAGGCTAATGCGATTGAAAACCTGCAAACAGAATTTGACTTTACTAAACTTCAAGCAGAGGCTATCGTTAATTTACAATTATATAAATTGACTAATACTGATGTCACTGAATTAGAAGAAGAAATGAAAAAACTTCAAAGTGAAATTGAAATTTGGGTTCAAATACTTGAAAATGAAGAAGCTTTAAAACACGTTATGAAAACCGAGTTAAAACTAATTAAAAAAGAATATGCCACACCAAGAAAAACTGAAATTAAAGAAGAAGTAACTGAAATAAAAATAGATACAACCTCATTAATACCAAAAGAAGATTGTATGGTAATCGTTACTAGTGAAGGTTATGTCAAACGTGTATCAATGCGTAGTTTTGCTGCCAGTGATGAAGAAACTGGACTAAAAGACAAAGACTATGTTCTTGGATTATATGAAGCTAACACCATGGACACATTATTATTATTTACCGATTTAGGTAATTTCCTATATATTCCAGTTTATGAACTTCCAGATTTAAAATGGAAAGATTTAGGTAAACATATTAGTAATATTATTAAAATAAGTTCAGATGAGAATATTATCTCCTCATATTTAACTAGTGACTTTAGTGATAAAATAAATTTCTTATCATTTACTAAAAATGGTATGATTAAACAAACAAACTTAACCGATTTAAAAGTTCAAAGATATTCTAAACCAATTACCTTAATTAAATTAAAAGGTGATGATAAGGTTGTAAACACTGAAGTTTCTAACAAAGAAATCTTTATTACTACTGAAAATGGATATGGTTTAAGATATAAAGCTGATGAGGTTCCAACTACTGGATTACGAGGTAGTGGTGTTAAAGCGATTAACCTAAAAAATGATATTGTGGTTTCTGGAAAAAGCTTTAGCGACGCTCATTATGTAGCAATTATTACTGATAAAAACACCGCAAAAAGAATTAAAATTGAAGAATTCGAGTTAACATCAAGAGCTAGAAAAGGTATTCAATTAGTTAGAGACGTTAAAACTAATCCATACCATATCATAAATAGTTTCATTATTAAAAATAAAGTTGACCTAGGAATAATTACTGATGAAATTAAATATTTAAAAATAACAGAATTACCAATCTGTGATCGTTATCAAACTGGAACAACTATTTCCAAAGATGATATTGAAAAAACATTTATTAAAGCAGGCATTCAAGAAAATGAAGAACCAGAAATTGATGTGTCTTTAGATAAAGTGGATGAACAGATAATGACAATCGATGATTTTCTAGGTGATTTTAAGATAGATTAATTTCTATCTTTTTTTGACTTTTTTGTAAAATATGCTATAATCATTTAGTATTATTACTTAAAGGGGGAATAAAATGGATCCATTATTAATGAGCAACATAATAGAAATAATAGAAGAAGACCCTAAGGCTGCCCAAAGATTTATTTTAGAATATTATGCTATAACAAAAGCAGAAAAGCATGATACACCTTATTTTCTTCAGGGAAGATTAAAACATCAAAAAGATATGTCATACCTTTTTGCATGGTTTAAAAATATAGATTTTAGTCAAGCAAATAGAAAATTTATTAGAAGGTTAGCTAATTCTAATGCCTTTTTAAGAAAAGACATTGCTAAACATCCAGACAAATGGCTACCATTTATTCGTGAAATAAGCTTTTGCGAAAAACCAGAGCTTGATAGGCTTTCCATGAACTTATGGATTATGAAATCAGAATTTGAAATTGATGAAGTAGAATTCTCAAGCCCACTAAATCCATTAGAAACATCAATTATTTTTGATAAAAATTCTAGTCCAAGATACTGGGATAAAATCTATTCTGATGGAGTTATTAGAGACATAAAAGGTACAGTTTCAGCAGCTACTGAAGAAACAAGCTACGCATGTCAATTATCTTTAGATAGAGCTTCATACGCATTTTGTACAAGACATAGTAATGATAGCGTTGCTGTTGTTCGAGATAAACGCTTCTTGTATTTAACAGGCTTTGAGTTTAATCCAAGTGATTTTGATACACACGCAAATAGCAACCCAGAATTTGAATTTATTGATGATGTTAAAGGAGCTTTAGATGGACATATCAGCGAGACTGAACGAGGAAAAGTAAAAAGTTTTTCTCTTTCGACTATATTACCAAGCATTAATGGGCAAAATCCATCATATTTATATAAATCTTAATAAAAAAATATATTTCCGACACCCACCCAACTTTAGTTAGAACAATAACTAGAGTTTTTTTGATGAAATAAAGGTTGAAATAGTTG
>URBG01000048.1 GCA_900546055.1 uncultured Mycoplasmatota bacterium | reverse complement strand
CCTATTGTCAACTATTTCAACTTTTTTCATCAAAAAAAGCAACAATAGTTGCTTATATTTTTAAATGTTTTCTAACTGCTCTCCATGAACCAAACATACCTACGACAATACCAATACCTAATAACAACAATGAAGTAGTATAAACAAATGGTGTTGGTGGTATTAATTTAATAAATGGTGAGAATAATTGACCATTAAATCTTTGATAAAGTGATATATATCCATATATCGTCATAATAATTGGAATAATTGAACCTAAAGCTCCTAATAATAAACCTTCAATAATAAATGGTATTCTAATATTTAAATTAGAAGCTCCAATTAAACGCATAATACTAATTTCCCTTTGTCTTGAAGAAATAGTTATTTTAATTGTATTTGAAATTAAGAACGCCGTAACTAATATCAAAGCAACTACTGAAATTAAACATACCTTGTGAACGACATCGAAAACAGATACTAACTGTTCCACCATTCCTTCCCCATATTTAACTAAAGTTACTCCATCAATCTTTTTAATTTCCTTAGCTACATCATCAATATCATTGATATCCTCAACCTTAACTTGGAAAGTATTTTGAATTGGATTTTCTTCATCACTCCAATTTTTCATAATACTTTCAAATACGTCAGATGAATCCATCATATCTTTAGTAATGTCAGTTTTTGAAATAAATTCATATTTTTCAACATTATCAATAACACTAATTTTATCTTTAATACCATCAATTTGATCATCTTTAAGATCATTGTCTAAAAATGCAACGATTGTTACGTCCTTTTCAACTAAATTAGTAAAATTATCCACATTATAAGATAAAATAATTGAAACAGCCACGACAATTAATGTTATTGTTATACAAGAAATAGACGCTAAAGATAAAGAAAAGTTTCTAAATACGCCTTTAAAGGCATCTCTAATATTTCGACCTATAATTCTAAATGTCTTCATTATCTATACGTCCCTTCTTCATAATCCTTTAACAGCCTTCCAGAGTCTAACACAATAACGCGCTTATTCATTTCCTTAACAATATCAATACTATGCGTAACCATAATAATTGTCGTTCCTAATTTATTAATTTCCTCCAAAACTTTCATAATTTCCATACTAGTTGATGGGTCCAAATTACCAGTAGGCTCATCACAAATTAATAATTTAGGTCCATTAACAATCGCTCTTGCAATTGCTACACGTTGCTGTTCACCACCAGAAAGTTGTGCTGGATAACTTTTAATCTTATGCTTCAAACCAACAAGTTCTAACACTTTAACAACTTTTGAATGAATTTCCTCTTTAGGAATTCCAAATATTTCTAAAGCAAACGCTACATTTTCATAAACTGTTGATTTAGGAAGTAATTTATAATCTTGGAAAACCACGCCTATTTTTCTTCTTATTTTATAAACCTTACCATTTCGAAGTTTCCCAACGTCAACTCCACCAACGACAATTTGACCACTAGTTGGTTTTTCTTCACGGTAAAGCATCTTAATAAGGGTACTTTTCCCACAACCAGTTGATCCAATAATAAAGACAAATTCGCCTTTTTTTATCGACAAATTTAAATCCTGAATTGCAGTTACCCCTGTCTTATATGTCTTTTTGACATTTACTAATCTAATTAAATCCATAATTCATCCTACTTTCTAATACTCGCCCTTCACCTCATAAGTATCCGTTACAATAAAGAAAGCATCTTTATCGATTCGTAAAATACCTTCTTTAAGTAAGAAATATTCCTTTGTTGGTACTGTACAAAGAAGTAAATACTTATGGCTATCTGCAAAACCACCTTTACTATCAATAATCGTTACACCATGATGTAATTGATTTAAAATATATTGTTTAATTTCTTTCTCCTTAGTTGTTATAATCTGAAAACTCTTATATTCGTTAACGCCAAGCATAACCTTATCAGTAATAGTACTGATAATTGCTAAAGAAATAACCGAATAGATAAATGATTGCCATCCAAAGATAAAAATACCAAATGTTACAATTATGCCTTCGACATAAAGTGTTGATTGTCCAACTGATTTTTTGGCATATTTAGATACTATTTGTTTTAAAACATCCGTCCCCCCAGTTGTATACCCACCTTTAAAAACCATTCCTGTCCCAAATCCATATAAAACGGCTCCTGTTAAAGCAATAATTACCGGTTCTGTTTGACCTAAATCAATATAAGAGGGTATAAACGAAGTTATTTCTACTAATACCGGATATAAAATAGCACCAACAATTGTATAGCTAGTGACCTCTTTACCTAAATAAACTAAACTAGCAACAATAA
This sequence comes from uncultured Mycoplasmatota bacterium, assembly GCA_900546055.1. Classification (GTDB taxonomy): domain Bacteria; phylum Bacillota_I; class Bacilli_A; order RF39; family UBA660; genus Coprosoma. The sequence goes on along the minus strand of URBG01000048.1, from coordinate 5,635 downwards.
GTAATAAATTAGCCACTAAAATTATATAAGCTGGATTAATACTAAAAATCGCATTTAAAATAACTGAAATTCCGCTGACACCAAAAACCATATCACTAGGTAAAATGAATATATTAAAAGCTAACGCTTGTAATATAACCCCTAGAATAAATATCGTATAGCGTTTTAAACGATCACTATTATAAATTTCTTGAACAATTTTATTGTCATCGAACACATTTTTAAAAAACATATTATTTCCCCTTTAGATAAGCATTTATAAATCTATCAATATCACCATCTAGCACCTTATTAATATTAACATCTTCCGCATTAGTAATATGGTCCTTTACCAAAGTATATGGACACATAATATAACTTCTAATCTGTGAACCAAAATTTATTTCTTTTTGCTCACCTTTCAATTTTTGCATTTCTGCTTCTTGATTTTCTTTTTCTAACTTTTGAAGTTTACTTTTAAGTATTTGCATACATCTTTCTTTATTTTGAAGTTGACTACGTTCATTTTGACATGTCACGACAATTTTAGTCGGTAAATGTGTAATTCTAACTGCACTATCAGTAGTATTAACACCCTGACCTCCAGCTCCTGTACTACGATAAACATCAATTCTTAAATCTTTATCGTCTATCTGAACATCTACAGAATCATCAACAAATGGTGTAACCTCAACCGACGCAAAAGACGTATGACGACGCGAATTACTATCAAATGGAGAAATTCGAACTAGCCTATGAATTCCTTTTTCGCCTTGTAAATATCCATAAGCATTATGACCCTTCACAATAACTGAAATTCCCTTTATTCCAACTTCAGTTCCCGGAAGTTCATCGATAATTTCTATTTTATAACCTTTTTTTTCACACCATCTAGCATACATTCTATAAAGCATATTTGCCCAATCGCAAGCTTCAGTCCCCCCTGCACCAGCATGGATTTCTAAAACCGCATCATTAGAATCATACTCACCATTTAAAAGAATCTGTAACTCAAGTTCCTCTAAATTATCGCTAATTAAATTCATTTCATCTATTGAAAACATCATTGCTTCATCATCTTCACTAGCTTCTTTTAATGATTCACAGTGAAATTCAATTTCCGATTTTAATTCGTTTGTCTTTTCTAACAAATTTTTTAAATCGTTAAATTCAGAAATAACTTTTTCACTCTGGCGTTTATCATTCCAAAAGTCAGGCTTTTCCATCATCTCTTGTAACTCATTCACACGTTTTCTTTTTTCATCTGGGTCAAAGTGACCTCCATAAATCATTGATGCGAGTTAGATAAGTTTCATAAGTATTAATTAATTCTTTTATTTCCATTAACTTACCTCCTATCATGTATTACCATTATAACATTTTATCCGTTATTTGACCACCGTCAAAATTATATTTCATAAATTTTCCATAATTAAAACATATGCTGAAAAACATATGTTAGTTATTAATAAAATTATTCTTTAGTTTCATTTAATCTTTTTAAAATAAAGTGCTTACACTCATGAGCACAATTATCTTTAATGTAATTTTCCACCATATTAATATCGTTAATTGGTTTAAATAATTTATTTTCTTTTTCACAAAAACCCTTTAGTCTTAACTTACCATAAGACCAATCACCTAAAATATAATCATATGGTTCAAAATAATCAGTAAATTTACTTACAGTTTCATTAAAATCAAAGCCATCCTTATAGTCTTTAATAAGCTCATATTCTCTATCATTAAAAATATATTTTTTCATATTATCACCAACTACATTATAACATTTATTCATAAAAATTAAAATAATTATTCATTTTCTTCAGTAGGAACTACTACTGATGGCGTATTTTGATTAAGTCCATTCGCATAATATTTTGGAACCGTTCCTGTAACTATTTTCAAAGCTACTGGTGCCTTAGTCTCTATTTCAATTGGTTTATCATAAAATGGTAAAATAACTTTTTCACTTATTTTTAAATTAACATAAACTTGAATTAAAGCATTATTTATTCCATAATTTTTAACTTCAGTTGAAATATTACTTGTTGCATCACCTACTAAACTTATTTTAACAGGAATTTTAGGTCCAACGTTTGCTAATACAGGATTCCCAATTAAAACTCCTGTGCTAACTTCATATATAATACCTTTTTCTAATTTCTTTTTATCATAATCCACTAAAACACTATCAGAAAACTCCAACGCGTCAATATCACCTTTTTCAATATTTCGTAAGTTAATTTGAACACTGTTAGTTGTTTCTGTTAAAAATTTATTAACTAGTGCCGTATTAAAATCGATGGATTTAATCTCACCAGAGTCATCTTTAGTAATTTCAAAAAGTTCATCGCCACTGACCTTCTCCGTAATATGTTTAGAAATAGCTTTATTTATGATTATGCTTGACAACTTTTTAGCTTCTAAAGAAGCATAATCCATAATAATCGGTGATGCCTTAATATTTATATATTTAAAAGCTAAAACAACAAATATCACAATAAAAATTAAACTTATAATTAACAAGTTTAGGCGGCTTATCTTTTTAAATTTAAATGTCTTCTTTAATCTAATTCTTTTCATCTTAACTAATTATATGCATATATTTAAAGTTAAAGTCCATAATAAAAACGGTGATACTATGAAAATAAAAGATATAATGTCTAGAAAGTTAATTACATGTGAAATAGATGATAACGTTCTTTTTGTTTGTAATTTAATGAAAACCCATGATGTTGGATTTATATTAATAATGAATAAAAATAAATTATATGGCGTCGTTACCGATCGTGATTTAATTTGCGATTTAGCGGACAATAAAGCCCCTATTAAACAATTTGGAAATAAAAATATTGTCAATATCGACGAAAATAATGAAATAAAAGATGCTTTAAATTTAATGAAAACTAATAAAATTAAAAGGTTAGTTGTAACAAGCCAAAACAAAATAACCGGAGTTATATCTTTATCAGACATATATAATAGTGATGTGGATAGCGAAACTATTTTAGAAACAATTAAAACAATATTTGCCATAAACCGTAATAACGGCTATTACGATACTGATGTTAATGATTTTATTTTATAAAAAAGGTGATATTTCTATCACCTTTTTCGATACTTAAATTTATATGTTACTTCCATTTTGTATTCCTCTAATGTTGAAAATTCTGGAACTGTCATTCCTATTTCAGACACAAATTTATCTTTTGTAACTGGACTATCTAAAACTTTAGCCGATAAAATTTCATAAACATAACGAAAACGTGTCATTGTTTTCTTTTCTTCTGTTCGATAAGAAGAATTTGATGGAGTCAAACTGCTTTCTGGATCCCAAGAACTATATTCTGACTCAGACATTAATTCATCATCACGATATCCATATATTGTGGATGGTTGGAATGAACTATAGCTACTATATCGTCTCTTAGTTCCATTATACCAACGCCATTCTTTATCATGATACTGATACATATCAGCTGATTTAGGCTCACGCATATTATATTTAGTTTCATCTACATCATCTGGCGCTGTATAGTTTTGATTATTAGCATATATCTTTTTGCCATCTTTTTCATAATAATATTGATATCCTGTTGTCTTTTTAATTTCCCTATAAGGTTTTTCCTCTGGATAAGTTAATGAATAATCAGACCATTCTGTATATCTTGCTGTATCTTCATCTTTATTAGCAAATCCAGCTGGTTGTTCAGAAGAAAAGGCTGAGTAATTACCAACTATATCATACCATTTCCATCTTTTATCTTTATAACGATAATAATAAACTTCATCCTTCTGTGCTTCAACAATATTTCCTTCTTCAGGCACTAGTGGCATTCCTGAATCATTTTCGTCCGCTGGTAACTTAACTCCATATTTAGATTTTTCTTTACTTAATTCCTCTTTATCGTAATACTTAGACCAATCTGTTAAAACAATTTGTCTTTCATAATAATTATAATAAGGTATTACATCAACAATCGGTTTATTATTAGGATAATAAGTTAACTCTCCGCTCCATTTGCCATAACGACTATCAGTTGTACAAACATTACAATTAGTTAAATTTAAAGTATATATATATTCATTTTTATATTTAGTTGTTTTAACGCTTCCTGAACATATCATATTATTAGTTCGAAGATCACTTAAATATTTACCACTATATAATTTATCAATTGATATTGTAACATCTTCACCTTCGACAGTTGGAACTTTATCTTTATCTTTCAAATACTCTAAAGTCGCCGTTTTTACTTCTTCATATACTTTATTACAATTACTGTTTTGAACAGCAGTATAAATAATAAAACCAATTAATACCAACGGTAAAATCGTTCCAATAATAAAGAAAATATTTAAAATAGCTTTTTTACTTTCAAAATTATGATCAATTGGATTCCCCTGATTGTCAACATAACTAGCTCTCTTCATATAAACGCTCCTTTATATTAACATTTTAACATACTTTGATAAAAAATAATAGATAAAATGACACCAAAAAAACCAACATATTTATTTTACTAGTAGGTATGAGAAGAGACGTAAAATATATGTTGGCACTTAGAGCTTATTTATAAACTCCAGTAGAACAACTACTTTTTGTAATTGTTCTCTTTGCAATTTATAAATTTAATATTTAATTATGTAATTAACTACAACATATGGGTTTTGAACTGAAACTGTTGTTGTCCCGCCTGAACTTCCTGTTGTACTAGCAGACATAGTTACATTATGAGTATGAGCTCCAGCTGAGGCCACTTGAGTCGTACGCCCTTTTCCCCATTCATAATACCAACCTCTTGTTTCAAGCGCAAAACCCGTATTTGCACTAGTATCTACCCATTTATCTGATACATTACCATGACTAAAAGTAAGCATATATGCTGTTGTTCCAGCAGGATCTACATAATGTTGGTGAGCTCCAGCCGAAGCTGCTGTTCCTGACAGTGCTGGAATGCTATGATTATGGCTTGGAAGATTAGCAGCTGTTAGCGTAGAAGTATTACTTCCCCCTGTACTAGCAATAGTTTTAGAAGTAGACTTACCTACTACCGATCGTCCACTCATGTTTGGTAAATTAAAAGTCGTACTCCCGTCACCAGCTCCATAAGTCGTTCCAATTATTTTATACAAATTAGCATAAGTTGTTCTTGACACTGCCCTTCCATCACATAATAAATAACCTGATGGAATAGTACTTGAGGACCACATGTTAACTGTGCCAGTAGCCACAGTAGCAGAAACCTCACCAACAAAAATAAACAATATAATAATCACAAACAAAGCCTTTTTCATCTTTTCTAACTCCTTTAATATTTAATTATATAATTTTCTGTAATATAAGAATTTTGAACACTAAACGCACTTCCACTTCCGGTACTTCCAGTAGTACTAGCTGTAGTGGTCACAATGTGGGTATGGGCTCCTGATGAAGCAGTTTTTTGTGTTCTTCCCCTATTCCAATTTGGATACCAGCCATTGCCTCCGCCAGCTCCCATAAATCCCCAGTTTTGATCATACCTACCCCCAGTTCCAACATTTGTAACATTGTTATTTTTATTTCCCAAGGTTATCGCCCTAGCGGCTGAATTAACTGGATCTACATAATGTTGGTGAGCTCCAGCCGAAGCTGCTGTTCCTGACAGTGCTG
>URBG01000047.1 GCA_900546055.1 uncultured Mycoplasmatota bacterium | reverse complement strand
TATAATCTTATTGAGTAGGAGTGATTTTATGTTGAATGTTGTTAAGAAATTTTTATTTTTTGGTTGTTTTATTATTGTTTTTTGCTTTATTGATATTGTAGGGGTTAAAGCTGAAAACGAAAATACAGGGTATGCAGAGTGCTGGTATAAAATAAATAAGGATTATTACAATGACAAATATGATTATCATACATATGGTCAACTACATATTAGACTTAAGGTTAGTAGAGTGTCTACTATATCAAAAAGTTGTATTATGGGAGCAATAGGAGGCGGAGAGACAGGGTATTGTAATATTGCATCATATGAATTTAATGGAATAGTAAGTAAATTACATCCAGAGCCTAAAGTATATCAGTGTCCAGATAAATTGTATGTTGGTGGTTATTATGATAAGAAAGATCGTTTATTTTCGGCACCGGAATATAAGTATACAGAAGAAGGATTAATGAATTTGAAAATATCAGTTAATGAGAAGAAAGGTGAAAAGGGAAATTTATATTGGAGTACTGCTTCTTTAGAAAGAGATTTTACATTAGCTGAAGAAACAGATGAACATAATGCAGATGAGACAGGTGAAGTTATAATTGGTGATAAGAGCGATCACAAAAAGGCTGATGCTGCGGATACTTCTTCACCTAACAACGAAGATATTCAAGGCGTAATAGATTGGGGTAATTATCAGCCGGATAATGAGGTAAAATATGAAGAAGATGCTTGTTTACTCATTGGAGAAACGGTTCAACAATTTTTAAATACTTTATTTATCATAATTTCAGTAATAGGTATAATATTGTTAATTGTAATGTCAGCTGCTGAGTTTATTAAGGTTATTACTGGCTCAGATGAGGATGGAATTAAAACAGCTTTTAAACATACTTTAATTAGGGCAATTTGTATTGTGGTATTGCTTATATTACCAATGTTAATTGGTTGGGTTTTAGATATTGTAAATGATAATTTTTCGGGAAAATATGAGATTGGTTCTAATGGGGAGCCGTTGTGTGAAATTGGTAAATAGTCTTTATACTTGACATTATTTTTAATAAATGTTATCTTACTTGAAGAGGAAGGAGGTGACTAGCCATGACAACAATGAATAATTTAAAACAACAGATAGGGTTAGTTACCTTCAGTTTTGCTTTATAAGTTTAAACTTGAGCTTTTTTAATCCTGTCTAAACAGGATTTTTTTGTTGTCTTTTAGTAAATAGGAAGGTTATATTAAATGGAAAAGAGGTGAGGGAAATGAAAGAGTTAAGTAAGTTTAAAAGCCTATGGGCTTTTGTTAAGGAAGATAAAAAGTTGATAATAATCGGTATAATTACGATTGTGATTACGTCACTATTTGATTTAACTTATGGATATTTATCGGGGGCTGCTGTTGAGGCTATAACTGATATGAATTTAAAATTATGTCTTATGTTTTTTGGAATATATTTTATTATAAACTTGATTTCGTCAAATTTTTTATATGAATACGGGTTTATGTTGTTAAGAAAAGCAGAACTTAATTTAAGTCAAAAACTTAGTAAAAAAATATATCGTAAATCTTTAGATTTACCAGCTTATGCTTATGAAGAAAAAAGTAGTGGTGAACTTTTAAATAGGATTACGCAAGATACGGAAGTTATTTCCAATACTTTTAATGGCCTACTAAGAACGATTATAAGTATTCTGGGAAGTTTTATTCTTTTAATTTATATATTTTTTAATTCTATAATTGTCGGGGTAGAAATAATTATTATAATTTTATTTATTTTTGTCGTTATGAAAAAATACAATCCTGAGTTAAAAAAATTAAATCAGGATGTGAAAGATGAAAATGATACTTATACATCGACTGTAAACGAGACGATGAAAGGAATTCGCGAGGTTAAAACTTTGGGCGTTAAAGATAATATGTTTAGCCGCATAGATTATTTGATTAAAAATTTATTTAATGTAAGAACTAAACAGCTTAAGACTGAAACTAAATTTGAAGTAATTACAAGCGCTATTCGTTTAGTTTTGGAGTGTTTAACTTTTGTTATATGTGCTATAGAATTATATTATGGGAAAATATCTTTAACTTTCTTTATCGCGATGACTTATTATGTCTATAGATATGGTTGGATTATAACAAATTTATCACAAATTAATAAGGATTATCAAAGGGTTTCAGTTTCATTTAATCGAATTAATGAAATTATTGATAATAGGTTATATGAGGATGAAAAATATGGGGATTTGGCTTTAAATAAATGTCAAGGCGAAATAACGTTTAAACATGTTGATTTTGCTTATAAAGGTGAAGAGAACATTTTAAAAGATTTTAATATTGATATTGTACCAAATAAAAAAATTGCCATTGTTGGAAAATCCGGTCAAGGTAAAAGCACATTATTTAATTTAATTACTAGAATTTTTGATCCAACTGGTGGTGAAATTATTTTAGATGGTATTAATATAAAGCAATTAACTGAAAAATCTTTAAGGGATAACATTGCAATTATTAGACAAGAGCCATTTATTTTCAAAGGCACTTTTAAGGAAAATTTTGAAATGCTTCAAGATAATATAACTGAAGATGAAATCAGAAAGTATACCAAATTAGCTTATATTGATGATTATATAATGTCATTACCTAATAAATATGATACTAAAATTGGTGAAGGCGGAGTTAATTTATCTGGTGGGCAGAAGCAGCGTTTAGCAATTGCCAGAGGATTACTTAGAAATAGTAAGGTTATTTTATTTGATGAGGCAACTAGTGCTTTAGATAATGAGTCTCAAAATTATATTAAGGCAGCTATCGATTCTTTAGTAAAAGACCATACAATTATTATAATTGCCCATCGTCTTTCAACGATTATTGATGCAGATATAATTTATTTAATTGATGAAGGAAAAGTTAAAGCTTGTGGTACGCATCAAGAGTTGATGGCGAGTTGTAAGGAATATCAAGACTTATATGAGATAGAGTCATAAAAATTAAAATTTGGTAAATAAAGGGTTTATATTTTAAACTCTTTTTAAAAACCTATGTTCGTGTTATAATTGATATAGGTGATAGTATGGAACGAATAATAATGCATATTGATGTTAACAATGCTTTTCTATCATGGACGGCAGTTTTACTTTTGAAACAAGGTTATAAATATGATATTCGTAATTCCTATGCAATAATTGGCGATACAGATAATAAGCGTCATGGAATAGTTTTATCTAAATCAACGCTAATTAAAAAATTTGGAGTTAAAACGGCCGAGCCTATTTTTCAAGCACGTAAGAAATGTCCGAGTTTAAAGGTTTTTAAACCCAATTATAGGTGGTATAAGGAAATGTCTAATAAGATGTTTGAATTAATTAGTAGTTATACACCTGATATTGAAAAAATGAGTATTGATGAGTGCTTTTTAGATTATGGACCGATTAAGCACTTGTATGGTGATGAGGTGGATTTTGCTTATAAATTAAAAGATGAAATAAAAAAAACATTAGGATTTACCGTTAATGTTGGGGTGGCTAATTGTAAACTATGCGCAAAAATGGCATCAGATTTTACAAAACCAGATAAGGTTCATACGTTATTCAAAACGGAGATTGATAGTAAAATGAAGCCACTTCCAATTGAAGATTTGTTTTTTATCGGAAGAAAGACTTCGGAGAAACTTCGAAAGTTAAATATAAATACAATTGGTGATTTAAGTAAACAGGATCCTAGTTATTTATATCCCTATTTTAAAAATCAGTCAGTTAGAATGGTAGAATCGGCTAATGGAATTGATAATTCATTGTTAGAAACTGATAAAGTGGTAAGCAAAGGATTAAGCAATAGTACAACTTTACCACATAATTTAATTCATAAAGAAGATGTTTATGATATTATAGAGTCAATAAGTGATAACTTAAGTGCCCAGCTTCGAAGAGAATGTAGGTATGCTTATGTGGTTAGGGTGCAGCTTAAAAATTCTGAGTTTAAGAATTATACTCATCAAGTGAAACTTAAAAATGCAACTAATAGTATGACAGTTATTTTTGAAACGGCTAAAAAATTAGTAGATGATATGTGGAAGGATGAACCTATTAGATTAGTTGGTTTAGGTGTTGATGGGCTAACTCATGAAGCTACTTATCAGGTATCCTTATTTGATCAATTTGAAGAAGTTAGGCAAGATAAGGAATTAGAAAGTGCGGTTGATAAGTTAAAGGATAAATTTGGCTCTGAAGTTATAAGTAAAGCGTCAATGGTCGGTAAGAAGAAAATCCGAAAAAAATATTAAGAGGTAATAGTGTCATTTTATTGATACTATTTTTTAATTATGTTAAAATTAAAATGGAGGGTATTATGAAGGATAAAGTTTTAGAAAAAGACGAAAAAATTATTTATGAATGTAGACCAAATATAAAAGAGGCTTCAGTTCCAGAACGTGGTAATTTGATTATGGCAATAGTACTTTTTATTATGTTTATTTTAAGTGTTATTTTTTTAATTGTTCCAGGGATGATTTTACTTGGATTAATGTCAGGTGCTATTTTTTATGTTGTTATTCATGACTCTTTAAAAAATAAGGAGATTGCACTAAATGAAGAATATATTATTACAGATAAAAGAATAATTATTTATAATAAAAAGGATGATAGCTATGTTTATGGATATCATGAAATTTTAAAAGATTTTTACAAAGGTTATGGACACGGAAAAAGTACAGATTTATATTTAATAAATAAAAAAATTCATAATAATTATAATAAAAAAGTAGAAGAAGTTAAAGAAAACAACCCTCAAAACATGACATTTATGAGATTAACTTGTCTTGATAATGTTGATGAAGTAATTATGACGTTAAAGGAAGTTAATCCTAAATTACAATTTATTAGTAAGGAAGATAATGATGAACAGTGATATTATAAAAAATATAAGCAGCGATTTAAATATTAAAACAAGTCAGGTAGAAAAGACTTTAAATTTATTAGAGGAAGGAAATACTATTCCTTTTATTGCCCGTTATCGTAAAGAGGTAACTGGTAATTTAGATGAAGAACAAATCCGTAAAATTAATGAAGTTTATATGTATGAGGTTAATCTTTTAAAGCGTAAGGAAGATGTTATTAGATTAATCGATGAAAAAGGCCTATTAACGGAAGAGCTTTCTAAGCAAATTATGGATGCGAGTAAATTAGTTGAGGTTGAGGATCTATATCGTCCATTTAAGGAAAAGAAAAAAACTAAAGCTACAGAAGCTATTAAAAATGGTTTAGAGCCTTTAGCTAAACAAATAATGTCTTATACTACTAAGCCTTTAGATGAATTAGTTAAACCTTATCTAAATGAAAACGTTCCTGATGCTGAAAAGGCGATTGAAGGAGCATCTTATATTATTGCTGAATGGATCAGTGATAATGCTTATTTCCGTAAATGGATTAGAAATTTTACCTATAATACAGGTGCTCTTGTCACAAAACTTAAGAAAAATGGTGTAGATGAAGGCAAAGTTTATGAGATGTATTATGATTTTAATGAAAAAGTAAAGTATGCGAAAGCTTATCGTACTTTGGCTATTAATCGCGCGGAAAAAGAAAAGGTTATTTCAGTTAATATTGATGTTGATAAAGAGAGAATTTATGGTTATTTAGAGGAAAGATTAATTAAAAAAGAAGGACCTTTTAATTATGTTATTAAAGAGGCTATACTAGATAGTTATAAGCGTTTAATTGCGCCTTCTGTGGAAAGAGAAATCCGCAGTGAACTTACAGAAATTGCTGAAGATGAAGCAACCGAAAACTTTAGTAAGAATTTAGAAAATTTGTTGATGCAACCGCCAATGAAAGATAAAATGGTTTTAGGGTTTGATCCAGCATATAGAACAGGGTGTAAATTAGCTGTTGTCGATGCTACAGGTAAAAAGATAGATATTAAAGTTATTTATCCTCATGAACCAAAAAATGAAAAAGAAAAAAGTAAAAAGATTTTACTTGATTTAATCGATAAATATAAAATTGATATTATTGCGATTGGTAATGGAACAGCTTCGAGAGAAAGTGAAACTTTTGTAGCTTCAGTTATTAAGGAGGCTAATCATAAGGTAGAATACATTATTGTCAGTGAAGCGGGGGCTTCGGTTTATTCTGCGTCTAAATTAGCTATTTCTGAGTTTCCTGATTTACACGTCGAAGAGCGAAGCGCGATTAGTATTGCGAGAAGATTACAAGATCCGCTTTCAGAACTTGTTAAAATCGATCCAGAAAGTATTGGGGTTGGTCTTTATCAGCACGATGTTCCTGATAAAAAATTAAGTAGTTCTTTAGACTTTGTAGTTGAAAAAGCAGTTAATAGTGTAGGCGTTAATGTCAATACGGCTAGTAAAAGTTTACTTAAGTATGTTTCTGGATTAACTAAAGCTAATATCGACAAGATTGTTAAGTATCGTGATGAGCATGGAAAGATTATGAATAGGGATGTAATTAGTAAATTATTATCGGCTAAAACATATACGCAAGCAGTAGGCTTTCTTCGAATTGTTGATGGGGATAAAGTTTTAGATACTACGGCAATCCATCCAGAAAGTTATGCGATTACGTTAAAACTATTAGATATGTTAAATCTTTCATTAGAAGACATTGGGACACCAAAAATGAATTTTCAAATCGATATTAAAGAGTATGCCGAAAAATTAGGAACGGATATTTATACTTTAGAAGATATTGTTAAGTCTTTACAAAAGCCTAATCGCGATCCTCGTGATGAAATGCCAAGGCCCCTTTTAAAAAGTGATGTTTTACATTTAGAGGATTTGAAAATAGGGATGCAACTACAAGGAACAGTTCGTAATGTAACACCGTTTGGAGCTTTTATTGATATTGGTCTTAAAAATGATGGACTTGCGCATATTTCTAAATTAACTGATAAGTTTATTAAACATCCAATGGAAGTTGTTAACGTTGGAGATATTGTAGATTGTTATGTCGATGATATTTTGATGGATAAAAATAAAGTTTCATTATCTTTATTGAAACCAAAGGGGTGAAAATATGAGAAAATTTTTACTTTTGTTGGTACCTGTAATATTATTAGTTGGCTGTGAAGCTAAAACGGAAGAATTTAGTAAAACCTGCAGACAAGAGGTAAAATCTAGTGATATTATTGATACTGAAAAAAAAGAGATAACTTATAATAACAAAGATGAAATTACGAAAGTTGTAGTTACAAGGACATATAAGACGAAAAATGATACCGGACTAACAACACTTAAAGGAATTAAGGATTCGGCTAAAAGCTATAATAATAATTTAGCAAAGTCAAAATCGATTAAAATTACTGTACCAACAGATACTGATAACAAGTATGTTATTAAGTATTATTTAGATGTTCAAAAAATGAATGATGAAGAGTTAGAAATTTTTGATTTACGAAAAAATTCAGTGAAGTTTTTTAATAAAATGAAGTCTTCAGATGTCGAATGTAAGTGATTTTAGATTGTAATTGGTGTATATGGTAATAGGTAAATATAAATGTATTTCTGCATAAACATTTTTGTAATTTTATATTAAACTATTTAAATTAAAGTTTTATGTGAATTTTAGTTTAATGGTGAAAGTCAAATGATATTTATAAGGTATAAAGAAAGGAAGTTAGGATAACTAAAAGATTTAAAAAAGAGAAAAGTAGATTTAGAAAAAGATAAGAGGTCAGGATGAGAAATAAAAACATGATTAACAGAATGGTGTTTGTGGATCATAAGAGGAGCGACAATGTCATTGATAGAAGCAATTTGTTTATTGGTGATTTTCAAAAGCAACAGCGTGAGAATAAGAATATTTAGTGTTGCGGCAAGAGTTAGATTTATTACAGTCGTTACAAACATAAGGCGGTTTATTTTCAAAACAGCAATGGAGATTATTACAATAAAAGTTAGTACGTAAAAATTTGTGTTTTTTAACATTTTTAGAGATAGTAGCTCTGTCTTTTTTAATACCCACCCAACTTTAGTTAGAATAATAACTAAAGTTTTTTTGCGAATTTAAGTTGAAAATATTGACATAAG
>URBG01000046.1 GCA_900546055.1 uncultured Mycoplasmatota bacterium | reverse complement strand
TTCTGCAAATACTACTGCAACTATAAAGGTTATGAATGATTTAAATATTTCTAGTTCTATTAACTTCAGCGCCAACAAAACTATTACTTTAACTAGTTATTCAACAACAGGCGCTGTCAATACTGCTAAAAAGGCTAAAGCAGTAAACTCAGTATTATTAACTGTCAGTGCAGGCGCTTTAAATTTATATAATATTGTTATTGATGGTAATGGTATATCTGATCCTGGCGGGTTAATTGAAATTACTAATGACGCATCTTTTAGTGCTAATAACGGAGTTACAATAAAAAATGCGGTTAGTACATATTTATATGGTGGAGCAATTAGATCAACAGGCTATAAAAGATCTATAGTGATTGACGGTGCAACATTTATTAATAATAAGGCCCCAGGAGGCGGTGCCATTCATTCGACAAATTTAACATTGAAATCAGGAACAGTATCAAATAACACGTCTACTAATGGTTCTGGTGGTGGTATTTATATTTGTGGTAATTTGACAATAAATGGGGGCAGCATTAATGAAAACACTTCTACCGGTAGTGGAGGAGGGATAATGTTTGACGTTACGGTTGACGAATGTAAAGGAACATTTACCATGACTGATGGCTCAATTTATAATAACAAAACGCCTACTTCAAGTGGAAACGGTGGTGGCGGAATATTAATAAGCGGTGGAATAACAGCAACCATTAGCGGAGGAAGTATATATGGAAATACATCTTTCCAAGGTGGAGGTATATATATTCAACCTGGAGGAAAGCTCTATTTCAATGGTGGCAAAATTTCATCTAACACTGCCGCCGATCATGGAGGTGGGATTTTAAATTGGAATGGGACATACATCAATGGTGGAGGTGTTCTCACTGGTAATAGCCCAGATAATATAATATAAATTCCAACGAGAACAATTACAAACAAGTAGTTGTTCTACTGGAGTTTATAAACTCCAAATTAACTAACATGTATTTTTACATCTCTTCTCATACCTACGAAGTAAAATAAACATGTTAGTTTTTTAGCGCTTAAAAAGAAAAGTAATTGTCAACTAATTTCCTTTTCATTGACTTTACACCATAAATAATTTATAATTTACTTATAGAATATATAAGGGTGATAGAATGAAAGAAAAAGCTTTTACACTTGTCGAATTGATAGCTGTAGTAGCTATTTTAGCTTTAATAGCTCTAATAGTTTTTCCCGCAATCAATTCACTATTAAAAAGTTCAAAAGATAGTGCTTATGAGAGTCAAAAGGCCATCATTATTAAGGCCGCAAAAGAATATTATTTAGAAAATACAAGTGCATTGCCAGATCAAACAGAAAATGCCACAACCTCAGTTAAAATAAGTGATTTATTAGGCCAAGGCTTTATTTCTGAAGACAATGCCCTTGACCCAAGAACAAATAAGCCAATAGTTGGTGAAGTTATTGTAACTTATAAGTCTAATCAATACATTTATGAATTTAGTGATGCAGAAACTAAAAGCACCATCGGCCAGTGGTTTTATACTAACTCACCAGATAGGGCAGTTTTGAAGGCTCATCAAGGAATTTATAAAGGAGAAACAGTCAATAATTATGCAAAATTTAGTGGCAAAAACTGGAGGATTTTAAGAGTAAATAGTGATGGTACTATAAAATTAGTCATGAGTGATGTTTATACAAATTCTGTTTGGGATACCGCAAGTAACCCATTTGATACATCAACCGTTAATTCAACTTTAAAAGCATTTTACAATTCACTTTCCGCTAAAAGTTTAGTAATTGAAAGCTATTTTTGCACAGGTGTTATCGGTAATGAATGTTCTGAACGAACTAAGACAAATGTTGGATTACTATCAACAGCTGATTATGTCGATGCTTCTAATTCAAGCAATTGTGAAACTAATGGAATTGGATGTAATACAGGAAACTATCTAACCGCCCTTAGTGGTTATACACTTAATAAAACAGCTGATGGCAAGATTTATTACATCAATAATACCCTTGCAACTACTGCCAAAACAACTAGTTTAAGCGTTAGACCAGTAGTTACTGTTAAAAAGGATGCTAAAGTAAACGGTGGTAACGGCACCAGCGGAAGCCCATATATTATCGGTTAGGCAATTGAAAATAAAATGTAAATATAGTATAATGATGAAAGTATTTGAGGTGATAAAATGAAAGGAATGAAAGAATTTATTCATAACCATAAAAAAGGCTGTATGATAGGAGGCGGATTATTCTTCGGAATTCTCTTAGTTTTCTTCATAATCTTCTTTATTGTTCCAGCATTTGGTGACAATAACTATGGCCATAGATTAGACGATGAAGATAAATATAAAATTTCATCTAGTACCATCAGCGATATTAAAGATACCGTTGGTAGTAAAGATGGTGTAACCAAAGTAACTTATCATAAAGAAGGTAGAATTTTAAACTTTACTATTAAATTAGAAGATAGTGTTAAATTAGATACCGCAAAAACATACGCAAAAGAAGTAACAGACAAAATAAGTAAGAAGAATTTAAAATATTACGATGTTCAAGTATTCTTAGACTCTAAAGGTGAGGATTTCCCAATAATCGGATATCGTGCCAAAGGTAACGATGATTTCTCTTGGGGAAATGCAGGTGAACAAAGTGAAAAATAAAAAAATTTGGATTGCCGCTTTAGTAATTGTTATTTTACTAGGCGCTTTTGGTGCCTTCTACTACTTTACTAAAGAAGACAAAAATACCACTTTAACTGTTAGTGAAAAAAAATGGATTGAAAACAATAAAAATAAGTTAATCGATTTATCTATCCCAAGTGACACACCAATTTTAAGTAGTGATGGTGAAGGTGTTGTTTTTGATTTCCTAGATGATCTTGAAAAAGATACCGATTTAGAATTTAATAAACTACCATATACTAGTGAAGAAAAACCATCTAGTACATATGCTGTGACCGTAACTGATCAAAAAACTGATAAAGATATTTTAATATATCAAGACAATTATGCTTTAGTTACTAAAACAAAAGTTAAATATGCCGATGTTAGTGATATTAACCATCTAGTTATTGGCGTTTTAGAAGATGACATGACAAAAATTAGTAAATATCTTTTGGGCAGTGGCGAAGTAACCTATAAAAGTTATAAAGATGTAGATTCAATGCTTAAAGATATGAAAGGTGACAGCATTGATGCCATTGCTATTCCTAAATTAGCATATCTTAATGACGTTATTGAGAGTGAAAAACTAAATATTGCTTATAATATTACTGAATATACAAAAGATTATGTTCTAAGACTTGGTAACACATCTACTTTAAACAAAATTTTAAATAAATATTATGATAAATGGTATAAAAATAATTTTGAAGAAGAATTTAATAAAAATTTAGCTGAAAATTATTTTAAAGTAAAAAAAGTTGATGAAAAAGAACAAGTTAAATTCCGAAGTAAACGTTATAGTTATGGTTTTGTTTTAAATAGCCCATTTGACGTTACAACTAAAGATGGTTTAAGAGGTTTCAATTATAATTTCTTAAACAGTTTTGCAAAAGCTACGAATGTTGAAATTGATTATAAAAAATATTCAAGCATTGAAAATCTTACCAAGGATTTTGATGAAAATAAATTAGATGTTATCTTTGATTATCAAAGCAAAGATAAATATAGCATGGATGTTTACAATACCGTATCGCCATATAATGAAAAGATTACAATTATTGCTGATCAAAATACCAATGCTTCAATAAATTCAGTTAATTCATTATCAGATAATACTGTTTTTACTATTAAAAATAGTAAAATTGATAAATATTTAAATGAACATGGTGTTAAAACAAAAACATTTGACAACATCAATGCTTTAATTAACAATCTTGGTAAAAATGATATTGCCGCTGTTGATTACTACACATATGATTATTATGTTCGAAATGATTTAAACAATTTTAAAAACTTGTATACCTTTAAATTAGATAGTGATTATAGCTTTGTTAGCCGTGATATTTCAGCTAATAAAACCTTTAACGAATTATTTGATTTTTACTTATCATTTGTAAATAGTAACCAAATTATTAATAATGGTTATAAAGATTTATTAAATTACAATAATAGTAATAAGCTAATTCAAATGCTCATCATTATCTTCAGCGCTATTTTGTTAGTTTTAGTTGGTATAATTACTGGTAAATTTATTAAAAATCGTAAAAATCATCGTCCGAAATTATCCAAAGCTGATAAACTACGCTATATTGATACTATGACCTCATTGAAAAACCGTAATTATTTAAACGATAATATTGAAACATGGGACAATAGTGAAGTATATCCACAATCTATTATCGTTATTGATTTAAACAATGTAGCTTATATTAATGACAACTTTGGTCACGCTGAAGGTGATAAAGTTATTGTCGAAGGAGCTGGAATTTTAATTGCTAATCAATTACCTAATAGTGAAATTATTAGAAGTAATGGTAACGAGTTCTTAATCTTTATGGTTGGGCACGACGAAAAAGCAGTTATTACCTATATCCGCAAGCTTCATAAAGAATTTAAAAATTTATCACATGGCTTCGGTGCTGCAATTGGTTACAGTATGATAACTGATGAAATTAAAACTATTGATGATGCTGTAAACGAAGCAACTTTAGACATGCGTAGTAATAAGGAAGAAGATAAATAATATAGAAAGAGGCTAGTCCATGAAAAAGTTTCTAAAAAAAATATTTAATATTTTCATGAAACCGGAAATGATGATACTTCCAGGGCAACTAGCCTTTTTTATCATTTTGGCTATTTTTCCATTATTAACTTTAATTGGTTATATTGGTTCAAATATTAGTTTGTTTTCTAATGCCTTTGTTTCTCTAATGAACAATATTTTACCAGAAGATGTTTCTAATGTTTTGATGCCATTTCTAACTAATAGTCATATTACTGGAAATGTTGCCTTTTTCATGATAATTGGTTTTTATTTAATATCGAATGGAACCAATTCTTTAATAGTTACCTCAAATGAACTTTTTGGTATAAAACACGCACCTTTTCTTAAAAGACGAACTAAAGCTTTCTTTATGATTATCCTGCTTATGGCATTATTTATATTCAATGTTTTAGTTTTAGCTTATGGCAATGTTATTGCTAAACATATAATTAGTTTAGAAATATTTGCTAATATTAGTGACAAGCTCTATGCCATCTTTATTTTATTAAAGTGGCCAATTGCTTTTGCTTGTATCTTCTGGATGATAAAGCTTATCTACGCTTTAGCGCCCGATGACCAAATACCAAGCAAATATATGAATAAAGGCGCTTTATTCACCACACTTGGCTGGGTAATTATTACTGCTATTTATTCCATATATATTTCTAATTTTGCCAATTACAAAATGTTCTATGGCGGAATATCGACGATCATTGTAATGATGATCTGGGTGTATTTTTTAGCTTATATTCTTGTTATGGGAATCGCTATAAATTCTGCTGAATACGAGGAAGCTAAAAAAATAAGTAATAAAAAAACAAAAACTGTTCAAGATAGTTAATGGGATACATATTTATTACCTATGTGTATCTCTCCCGCAGACTACTAGTACTGGCCTCGATTTTACTGTGAATACGAGAAGTATTAATTTGGTAATAATCTCCTAGCTTTTGACTAGTAAATAGTAAAGTGGCGAAAAACCACTTTTTTTTCTTGTTTAAACGTGGTATAATGGGTAGGTATAAACCGAGGTGAATTATGAAGGAAAAGATTAAAAACATCAGTGCACGAACTAAAAGCTTTTTAATAAAATTTGGCAAAAGTGCGAAACATTATTTTAAGCATAACGTGCTTTTTATTACTTTTATTTTAGTTTGTTTAGTTGATGCTTGTTTATTAAGATTTTTTACTGTTAAAAACTTTACAGCTATTAGTCCTATTTTAGCTGATTTCTCAGTTATAGTATTTGTAGGAGCTTTTGGCTATTTATTTAAAAAGAAAAATCGTTTTAAATATTATATGTTTTGGACTATAGTTTTTACTTTAATATGTGTTATTAATTCTGCATATTATTCAAACTATGTTTCATTTACATCATTTTCATTATTAGCAACATCAGTTCAAATATTTGGTGTCGGTGATGCCTTAAATACGATAGTTGAAATAAAAGACTTTAGTTATCTTTTGGCGCCCGTTATTTTAATATTAGTTAATCGTCATTTTAAAAACACAAGTTATTATGACAGTATCAGTACTAAGAAACATGGACGTGTTGTTTTCTTAAAAACACTATTGTTAGCTGCTATTTCTTTAGGTTTTTTCATGTCAACAGTCACTGGTACAGATATCAGCAGGTTATATAAACAATGGAATCGTGAATATGTTGTTATGAAATTTGGTATTTATGTTTACCAAGGCAATGATTTAATTGCTAGTTTAAAACCACAGATAAGTCCACTATTTGGTTACGATAAAGCAGCTAAAGAAGTAAGAGAATATTATGATGAATACCCTTCAGAGGCTAGTAACAATAAGTACACAAATAAGTATAAGGGTAAAAATGTTATTGTTATTCATGCTGAGAGTATTCAAAACTATTTATTATCTACGGAAATAAATGGTAAAGAAATTACTCCAAACATTAATAAGCTGGCAAAAGAAGGTTTGTATTTTTCAAATTTCTATGCACAAGAAAGTGTTGGAACCAGTAGTGATAGTGAATTCACATTTAATACATCATTGCTTCCAGCAAGTAATGGAACCGTTTTTGTAAGTTATTGGGATAGAGAATATACCTCAACTCCAAAATTATTAAAAGATCAAGGATATTATACCTTTAGTATGCATGCTAATAAAGGTAACTTCTGGAACCGTGAAGTTATGCATAAACAATTAGGTTATGATAAATTCTATAATTATAAAACCGACTATAAAATTAATGATGAAGATGTCATTGGTTTAGGCTTAAATGATAAATCATTCTTTAAACAATCTGTCGAAAAAATCAAAAAAATTGATGAAAAATATGACAATTGGTATGGTTTAACTATTATGCTTACTAACCATACACCATTTACTGGGTTAGAAGATCAAACGGATTTAGATTTAACATATCATTATAAGAAAGTAAATGAAGAAACTGGACAAGAAGAAGAGGTAGTTAACGATTTCTTAAAAAATAGAACATTAGGAAATTATTTTACTACTGCTCATTATGCTGACGAGGCAATTGGTGAATTTGTTCAAGAATTAGACAATGCTGGATTGCTAGATGATACTATTTTAGTTATTTATGGTGACCATGATGCTAAAATAAAACGTTCAGAATATGATTATTATTACAATTATAATCCAGAAACTGATTCTAAATTAGATGATGATGATCCAAAATATAAAGAATTTAGTAAATATGATTATGAAATAAATCGTAAAGTTCCATTCATTATCTGGACTAAAGATAATCAAGAGAAAAAAGAAATAAAGAAAGTTATGGGAATGTATGATGTCCTTCCAACTTTAGGCAATATGTTAGGCATTCATAGCGATTACGCTTTAGGCCATGATTTATTTAGTACTGATGAAAACTTTGTTGTTTTCCCGAATGGTAACTGGATAACAGATAAAATGTATTATGATAGTCAAAGTGATGAAGGAATCTTATTGGATGAAAATTCAGTCATCAGTGCTGATTACATTGAAAAATATTCAAAGAGAGCAGAACGAGAAGTATCAGTTTCTAATGATATTATTGTTCATGATTTAATCAAAAAGATTAAAGAAAGTGATAAAGTATTAAAGGAGAATAAAAATGGCTAAAAGAAAAATAAGTAAAAAGAAAATAACCATTTTCGCTGTAATTTTAATTGTTATAATTGCTGCTGTTGTGGCTACTATCTTCTTCTTAAATTCAAATAAGAAAGATGACAATACTATTAAAGTAGAAAGCGTTGACAAAATTGAAGGCTATGATTATACATTAAGTAGTAATGCTACTAAATATTATAAAAGTTTATTTAAGGAACTAAAAATAGTTTTAGAATCAGATGACGTAGATGAAGCTAAGTATGCTGATTTAGTTGCTAAATTATTTGTTGCTGACTTCTATAATTTGGATAATAAAGTTAATAAAAATGACATTGGCGGAGTTCAATTTGTTTATAAAGACTTCCGTGAAGATTTTAAAAAATTAGCTGCAAATTCAATTTATAAAACAGTTGAAAATAATGTTTATGGCGATCGAGATCAAGATTTACCAATCGTAACTAATGTTTCAACGGAGAAAAAAGACAGTGAAAGCTTTAAATATGGTGATAAATCAGACGATAAAGCTTATAAAATAAACTTCGAAGTAGAATACAAATCAGATTTAGGATATCAAAAAACAGGATCCTTAACTCTTATTCATAATGATAAGAAACTTGAGGTTGCTGCCTTAGAAGAATCTAGTACTAATTAGATTCTTTTTTTGACCCACCCAACTTTAGTTAGAATAATAACTAAAGTTTTTTTGTGAATTTAAGTTGAAATTATTGAC
>URBG01000045.1 GCA_900546055.1 uncultured Mycoplasmatota bacterium | reverse complement strand
TTAATTATATAACATTAATATAGGTAATACAAGTACCTTATTTACTTATTTACACAAAAAAAGAAAGCTATTTTAGCTTTCTTTTGTTATCTTCTTAAATGATTAAAATCCTCATACTTAAGAATAAATCTATAAGCTGTTTCATTATGGAAGATTAAGAACCAACTTTCTAAATCCTCACGAATTTCATTACAGATAATTGGTGAATGTAATTCCTCTTCAATATCAACTAAATCATTGAACTGTTTAATATTAACAACATCATATTTTGTTAAGTCAGGCATATTATCTGCTTCTGCAATAATATCACCATATTCTTTTAAGATTTTATTTAATTTTAATACATATTCAGATTTCTTAGTAGTTGCGAGAAGTTTACTTACAAATATTTTCAACAATACCAATGTAAAGATTAATAAAG
Source organism: uncultured Mycoplasmatota bacterium (assembly GCA_900546055.1). Taxonomy (GTDB): domain Bacteria; phylum Bacillota_I; class Bacilli_A; order RF39; family UBA660; genus Coprosoma. The sequence continues at coordinate 8,191 of URBG01000045.1, read as the reverse complement.
CTGCACCGAATATCAATAATGGGATATTCATACTATCATTACTTTCGGTTGTCTTGTAAACTGTTTCATTACCATGATTAACATAATCAGGTTTAATCTCAATTGTTGGTTTTAATAATGGGATTTGAAGTGTCATTACATTACTTTCTTGTAATGTGTTTTCTGCACCTTTCATACCACCAGTTACATTAATTTTAAACGCAACATCAACACGAGCATCTACTGATAAACCAAATTTATTTCTAAAGTCAGTCATAATTTGATTATATTTATTGTAATCAATTGTTACCGTTTTATTAACAGAAATAGTTTTACCAGTGCCTGTCTTTGTTTCACTCGGCAAAATAGTATAAGCCTTTGACCATACATCTACTGATTTAGAATCAGATTCTGAATAAGTACCTTTAGCAGTTGCCACCAAATCATATGAATAAGTATAATCTAAATCTTTAGAACTTTGGAAATTATACTTTGTATCAACCTCAATACGATCAATTAATGAAGTAATATACTGTTTATTCATACCTAAATAAGGTGTTGTAAAGAACTCATTTTGTTTAAGATATACTCTATAACTAATATTGCTATTATAGTTATAATTATATAATTCCTCACCTTGAGTTTCATCATGACTAACACTTCTTACAATCGCCCAAATTGCAAAAGCCATAGTTGCCAAAATGATAAGAATTATAAATACTTGAACCCATTGTTTCAAAATAATTTTATTTTCATTTTTTTGTTTCATTACTATCTCTCCTCTTTATTCCTTTAAGATACCATTCCGCTTAACCATACTGATGGATAACCAATATATGGAATTACAAATGATACTTTTCCATTTATTTGATCAAAACCAACTTTATCTAAATCTTTAGCATTGTTATGATCACCCTTAGTTACAAATAATTTATTACCATATTCATCATTAGCTGTTTCGACAATTCTATGAATAACAAATTTTGAACCACTAGTAAATTGAATGATATCGCCTTTTTTAAGTTCATCTTTTTCGGCAGTAGTAAGTTTACGAACAACTACAGCATCACCACGATTGAAAGTTGGTGACATACTACCAGATAATACAGCAATTGGCTGGTATTTAAATACTCCAATTACAAATCCTGCAACTAAAGCAATAAATACAAATACAGGGACATACACCACAGGACTGTATTTTCTTCTTGCTCTTTTTGATAATCGTTCCGTCTTATTAACATGAACATAATTTAAATAAACAAATACTACCAGCGGTAGTGTAACACCAATTACTGCTGTTACAAACCAATCTAAACTTGGTACAATTGGAACAATAAATTCCGGCACAACTACAAATAAACGATAAATTATTGGTAATTTTGCCCCACCAATATAAGATAAATATGTAAGCACTCCACTAGTTACTATTAGAGGAATTAACGTTGTAGCTGTATAAATAAATCCTTCTTTTAAACTAGAAAAATGATCACCGAAATTTGTAAAAGAAATATTAACTAAAGTAAATAAAATTATAATTAGTATAAAGTTAATTTTCTTTTTCTTTTCAATTCTAACCATTGAATTTCGGATAAACTCTTGAAAGAAAATAATTCCTCCAAACGCCCATAAATTTTTAATAATACTTAATATATCTTTTGAATATGGTGTTTTTTGAAAACCAAACACCAACCCTAATAAAAAGTAAATTATTATATATACTATCAATGCAATAATCAAACTCTGTGTTTTATTATTTTCATCTTTGACCCTAAGCGATTCATCTTTACTTAAAAAGATCGCTACCCCGCATATAACTATCCACATAAGTGGGTTAATGATTTCGTTATATAGTGGTGGATTCATTGGGACTAGCCAGAAAATATTAAATAACAGATATACAATTAATAGTCCATATAATATCAAGTTTTTCTTCATATCATAACCCCTTTGTACACCAAATTTATATTATTTTTCCCCTATTATCACTACTATAACCAATTATAACATAAGTTTTATCAATTATCAATTAAAATTACCAAAATTTGTAGCTTTTTACAACCGAAAATCGAAAGAAAAAAGAAACGTTTAAATGTTTCTTCTACTTAATAAATAATCTAAGCCTGAATAAAAGATAATACCATTGATAAAGCACTTGTCTTATCAGCTTCAGTTGGTTGCGTATTAATATTATTATAAGCAACAGTTACTGTAAATTCTTTAGTCCCACCTGCTGCAATAACATCGTCTTTAGCAATATTGTCATAACTATAAGTAATTGCCGCACTTGCTCCTGGGGTAAAAGTTAAACTACTTAATTTAGCATCTAAACTACCACTATTTTCAACTTCAATAGTATAAGTAATACTATCATTAGGTGCCAATAACTCAGCTGCAAAAGTAGCTGATAACTTGCTATCACCAACAGTTGCTGACTTGTTAACAGCATTTCCTACTGGTGTTCCTGGAGTAATACTTTTAATATGTACATCCCAAGAAGAAGTAATATTACTTGTTCCATTAATATTTAATTGTGTTGCAAATGCTGAATAACCAATTGCCATCACTAGAATAAGAGAAAATAGTCCTCCAATTAATAAATTTTTATATCTTGTCTCCATAATAAACGTCCTTTCTACCTTACCATTAATATACCCTTATCATATCATATTTAAACGGGCATTTCAATATTTTAAGCAAAGAAAAACTCAAACATCTAAGTTTGAGTTATGAAGTTTTCAATTAAGCTTGCGCATAAGTTAAAGCAACTTTTAATTGAGCTGAAACATTTTGAGCATTTGTTTGGCCATCAGCTTTATTAACATATTCAGCTTTTACAACTAAATTAGCTGTACCAGTTTCTTTAGTTAAAGTTGCTGTCCCTGGACTTGTAACAGTATATTTGATGTTACCATCTTTACTAACTGCTGTTAATCCATCGTTATCAACAACCATACCTTCAGTGTCACTAGATAAAGTAATACCAGATAATGAAGCATCTAAAGTACCAACGTTTTTAACAGGTACAGTAAATGTAACAGTATCACCAGGACTAGTTAAACTTGCTGAGAAAGTAGCAGCTAATCCGCCTTCAGCAACTGTAAGAGTTCCAGTTGGAGTAGTTCCCATAGTTGAAGCTGGAGTTGTTGTACCGTCTACCATATGTACATCCCATTTTGATGTAATTTCAGCAGTACCATTAATGTTTAGTTGTGTTGCAAATGCAGCATAACCTACAGCCATAACTAAAACGATTGCTAATAATCCTCCGATTAAGACATTCTTATTTTTTTCCACTTAATTTCCCTACCTTTCTAAAATAATTGGCAAGTATACTTCCTACCATTAAATAAATAATACCACAATCACTATTTTTATTCAAGTAAAAACCCCATAATTTCATAAAAAAAGATTGTCGAAAATTGACAATCCTTATACTACTAATTAAGCAGTTGCTTGAGTGTAACTTAATGTAACATTTAATGTAGCAGATTCAGTAGTTGTAGTTGCATTTTGTGCAACATCAGTAAATTCAGCAGTTACTGTCATAGTTGCAGAACCATCAGCAGCAATAGTTGTTGGTGTTGGTGCAGTTACAGTATATTTAATATGTCCTTTAGTTGCAGTTAAACCGTTAACAGTTCCTCCAGTTAATGCTAAAGTTGGAGTAGCAGCTTGTGCTTTTAAAGTTCCAGCGTTTTTAACTGTTAAAGTATAAACTACTTTATCTCCTGGTTGTGTTAAGTTAGCATTTAAAGTTGCTGTTAAGTCATTGTCCCCATACGCAATAGTTCCAGTTGGTGCAGTTGCTCCAGCTAAACCTGTTGTTGTATCAATAACTCCAGCTCCTGAAGTTTTAGTATTGTCGAAATGTACATCCCATTTTGATGTAATTTCAGCAGTACCATTAATATTTAATTGTGTTGCAAATGCAGCGTAACCTACTGCCATTACTAATACAATTGCAAGTAATCCTCCGATTAAAATGTTTTTATTTTTTGCTTCCATTGTTTTTCCTTCCCTTTCTACAGCCTGGTATACTACCATCAAATTAATAATAGCATATTTCCAAACTATTATCAATAAAAAATAACAAATTTTATACAATAGTTTACAATATTTATTATCTGCTAAATCCCATCATATATACTATTTACTGTAAAAAAACAAACAAAAAAGGCAAATGATTATTTACCCTTAAAATTTTTGTTAAACTATTAGTTTAAGCAGATTGAACAAATGACAATACCATAGACAAAGTACTTGTTTTATTAGCATCTGTTGGTTGACTAGTAATGTCTGATTTATAAGCAACAGTTACAGTAAATGTTTTAGTTGCTCCTGCAGCAATTACATCATTTTTAGCAATATTAGAATAACTATGTTCAATTGCTGTACTAGTGCCTTTATCAAAAGTTAATTCACTTAGTTTAGCATCAAGCGATCCAGCATTTTCAACCTCAACTTGATAAGAAATTGTATCTCCTGGCGAAACTAAATCAGTTTCAAAAGTTGCAGATAATTTATCAGCACCAATTACTGCTGATTTACTAGTTGCTGTTCCTGTAGGTGTTCCTGCAGTTATTGATTTAATGTGTACATCCCAAGAAGATGTAACATTAGCTGTACCATTAACGTTTAATTGTGTTGCAAAAGCGGCATACCCTACTGCCATTACAAATACAATTGCAAGTAATCCTCCAATTAACGCATTTTTATTTTTTGTCTCCATACTCGTTCTCCTTCCATGGTTTTAGAATACTACCATCATCTTAAATATAACATAAAGAGATATTGATTGCAATATCTCTATGAAATTTTGACATATTTTTTGATTTTTACATTGCTTTAGGAATACTAATACCAAGTAACCCAAGTAATGTCTCAATAACTTTGTTGTTAAAATTTAAAACAACTTCTAAATCATCTTTTTGTTTACCTTCTAAGCCGATAATCTTATTATTTTGATAAAAATTATTAGCAACAACAGATAAATCATATAAGTAGTTTGCAATATGATGTGGTTTTCTTTCCTTAGCAGCTTGATCAATAACTTCGCTAACCTCTAATAATTTTAATCTTAATGCTCTATCAGTTTCACTGTAAACAATATTAGATAATTCACTATTATTCTCATTTATAATTTTGTTAATACGTAAATATGTATATAAAATGTATGGACCAGTTTTTCCATTTACTTCACTAAACTTTTTAATATCAAAAATATAGTTACGTTCTAAATCATTTTGTAAATCGGCAAATTTAATAATTGCATTAACAATTTTATCTAAATCTTCCTTGTCCATATCTTTATTCTCTTCACGTAAAGAAATAAATGATTGTTGAACTTGTTTAATTAAATCTTCAAGTTTTAAAGCTCCGCCACTACGTGTCTTAAATGGTTTATTATCAGTACCATTCATAGTTCCAAAACCATAATGCTCTAAACCACCTTCATACATGTGACTCTTTTTAGCAGCTCTAAACACCTGAACAAAATACATACTTTGACGTGCGTCAACCACATAAATAATTGTATCAGGATTAAAGTCTTTAACCCTCTGCCAAATCGTGCCTAAATCAGAAGTTGCATATAAATACGCTCCATCACTTTTTTGAAGCATAAGTGGTGGAAGTTCAAATTTATCAGATTCTTCCTTAACATCAATTATTTTTGCCCCATTATCTTCTCTTACAACGCCAGCTTTTTCTAAAAATGGCATCATTTCGGGAAACTGTGCATAAGCATGGCTTTCACCATACCATAAGTCAAAATGAACACTTAAATAATCATAAATACGTTTAATATCACCTACTGATATATCCCATATTTTTTCCCACAAGATTTTATAATTAGGATCACCATCTTGTAAATCTTTTGTAATTTGCGCGCACTCAGCTCTTACTTCTTCATCCTCTTTACATAAAGCACTCATTCTAGGATAGGCAACATTTAAGTAATCTAAATCAAATTCAATATCTTCATATTTTTGATTAGGAAAATCGTGAATAATTGCATAAATTACTTGACCCATTTGTGTTCCAATATCACCTAAATGTACATCGCCAACGGTTTTGTTTCCTTTAAATTTTAAAATATTGTTTATTGCCTGACCAATTACTGCAGCCCTTAAATGCCCAACGTGTAAGGGTTTAGCTACATTAGGTCCACCATAGTCAATAACAATCATGTCATTTTCTTTAGTTGCTCCTAAAATTTCCTTCTTCATTAATTCTTTTAAATTAGTGCATATATACTCATCGCTTACTTTAATATTAATAAATCCAGGTGCGGCAAAAGTAACCTCTTTAAAATACTTTCCGAAGTTTTCATCCTTTTGAATAGCTTCTACCACTTCTTCACCAATTGCCATTGGTGATTTATGATAAGCTTTAGCTAATTTAAAGCAATCATCACATTGATAATCAGCATCTTTATTAGACTTATTAATTTTAGTATCATTTTCATAGCCTAATTCTTTAAACACTTTGTTAAATATCTCTTCCATAATTTCTCCTCCTTAAAATTAAAAAAATCCTATAAAATAAGGACGAGTTTTCCCCGCGGTGCCACCTTACTTCATAGAATTTCTATGCTACTTAAATCTTTAATGCAGATCTACAAACAGCTCCAAGGTACGTTCATAAAAGGTTATTTATTTAGTTCCCACTATCCTAAATTCACTTGAAATACTACTTTTATTACTATTCCTCTTCTTTGCCTTGCCATTAATTATAAACAATAATCTTTAAAATGTCAATTATTTTTATAATTAACTAAATCATTTTTAGTAGATTTTCTGAATCCACTATATTATTTGCTTTTGCTGTTAATAAATATTCTTCTACCCTGTCTGCTGAAGTTTCTCGAAGATTATTTACTTCTTGATTACCATTATAAAAACCAACTAAATTATTTAAATATGAATTATAAGTATTTTTATATGTATCATCATTTGCTTTTTCATAATTTAAATAAAAAATATATTTTTTATTCCCCTGATATTCATTTAAATGCTTATCTAAAATTTTCATTGCAATAACTGTTGCTTTATATTCACTTATCTCATCACTAGATAAAGTGCTTTTTAAAATAGTTTCTTTTAATAATTTTAAATCTGAAATATAAGCTGCATAATAAAACATTTTATATGTTATAAATGCTTTATTTATAGCTTTATTTTCTATATCATAATCAAAACTTTGTTTAACAATTTTTTCGAAGTTTTTTATAAGTTCTTTTCCTGTTTCTGTATACTCTTCTAAATTTTTTTCTTCAATTAAAGAATTTAAATAAGAATCTGGACCAATCATTATAGTAACTGTCATTACTTCTGCACCTGTTATTTTTTCTAACTGTTCTTTTGTTCCTCCATTAATAACCAATTCTGTAAACTTCTCAACATCACTTTGTTCCTTCACTGAACTATTGGTTTCTTCAAAAAATATTATCAAGAAAACTAATAACAACAAAATTAAAGTAATTATTATAGCTTTATTTTTCATATCACCATCCCCATATATTTTCAAAATAATTTCCATTTCCAGCTACGTCAGAAATCCATAACCGCATAGAAATTTCATGTCCACGAGAACACCCCTTACTTACTCCACTCATAAACTCAAAATTCATCATTCCGTCATATATTTGATCTCTATTATAAGTATTTGCCTTTACCCAATTTCCATCATCACATGTAGAATAACCACAATTTGAATTATGATAACAATACTGGTGTGTATAATTTGAAGAAATGCCTGACACAGTAATATTTGGTTTGCTATCACTTACACCAAATACCATACCATTTCCCCAATCATTATCCCAAACGTATTGATAACTATTAGTTAATTGCGGCGCAGTCCAATCAACTTTCATATTTATATAAACAACTTCGCTTTCATTACCAGCTTTATCAACAGTTTTGAAATAAGCTCCATTTATTCCTTCTCCCATAGAGAAAACATTTTCATTTACATACGCTTCTATATTCCATGGTCCCGACGAAGAACTAGACCAATATGTCTGAGCTATTCCACTCACATTATCATTTGGTAATAATCTTCTATGAATTTCATATTGTGACCAAACATCATGATATGCTTCTCCTACATCTACTCCTGAATTTATTTTTCTAAGCTGATAATCCATTATAGGAGCAGTAGCATCACGTTTAAATGTCTTTGAACAACTATTTTCACCAGCCGCATTAGC
>URBG01000044.1 GCA_900546055.1 uncultured Mycoplasmatota bacterium | reverse complement strand
TATATTTCTTTTTTTACTTTTACTCATTTTATCTCTCCTACTTATACTAGCTAGGCTTAGTTTCCCCTATTTTTTACCTTGTATTCATTATATCCAATATCTCCGTTTTGTACAAGTTACTAATTTTAATTTGACAATTATTATACAAAAAAGCCAATTCATTAATTTGAATTGGGTAATCTATTATGATAAAAGTTTTTCAATGTTTACATCGCCTGAAGCTATATAAGAATTTCTATACTTTTCCTCTTTTGATACATCTTCACCAAGCCAATTTGGTTTGTCAAAGGTTTCAAAGGCCTTATCGTTTGGAAATTCAACCTCAGCTATAATTAAGCCTTCAAGCCAGTCTAAGAAAACATCTAGTTCAATCGTTAATCCGTCTTTGTTTGGAATTAAGTATCTATTTTTATGAATTATTCTTCCGTCGATTTTAGTGTTTAAATGGTCAAATGCCTCTTTGGAAATTGGTAATTCATATTCAGTGCAAACATTACATTTATTTTTCTTTTGTTCATCACTTGAGTACTTATAAGTTAGAAAATAGTCGTTGTTATATTTTCTTACTCTTAAAGCTGGCTCACTTCCGTGATTTAAATATCCTTGTGTTATCTCTACTTTTTTATACTCATCTAAATTATCAGGCAATTTTTTAACTAAATATTTTCTTTCTATTTCTTCCATATTTCCTCCTATTATATATTTAAATATATCACAGTTTTCTTTAATATTCAATTTTGTTGTTTGAAAAAACAATTCAAATTAATGAACTGTTTATGATGTAATTAAAGTTATTTCAGAGACTTTCCAACTCTTTCCGTCTTTTATTAATCGGAAATCAGTGGCTTTGCTTTCTTTTGTCTCAGCACAAGTTATACTTGGAATGGTGGAACCAGCACTGACACAACTAGTATCATAGTTAGTATTAACTACTTGAAAATAAAGCTCATTATTAGTTTTGCTCATTAATTTTAAGCTTGCTTCTTTAAAAAAGTAGTTATCAGTTTTTTCTTTAATCAAATAATAATCATTATTAACTTTACCAATAAAACCTTTGGGATATAAAATATTATTATTAATAAAGTCATTAGTAAAGTTACTGGTAATTGCTTCGTCATAATTACTTACTAACTGAACTGAAGAGTTAATAGCATAGGTTTTAATTCCAAACTTATTTAAGCTATCTATAAGTTCACTATTATCTAAAACAACATCGTTTGTTTTGACTAAATTATATATTTTATCGATATCACTTTTTGTATTAGTGGCGGTGGCAATTGCAATATAATATTTTTCAGTAGCTAATTTCGTAGCATCTTCATCAGATAACTCTTCATCGCCTGTTTTATTAACGATTGTTTTTTCAGTGTCAGTTGGATCGGTAGACATATATTTATTAATTGCAACATAGCTAACTACAGCAACTACTAATAAGATAAACGTTATAAAAATACGCAATGAACTTACATCTTTCTCTTCATGAATTGGTCTAGCCATGGTTTCACCTTCTCTCTTACTCTTCTTCTTTATTTTCCATTTTAACTAAAACTTCGCGAGGTTTTGAACCATTCGCTGGCCCAACAATTCCTCTTTCCTCTAATAAGTCTATACATCTAGCGGCTCTATTATACCCTAAACGGAATCTTCTTTGCAATAGTGAGGCACTAGCTTTGCCTTGAGTAATGACAAATTCAACAATTTCGTTATAAAGCGGTTCTTCATAATCATCTTGAACCATAGTGGTTGCCCCTTTATCTTCTTCAGAAATTGTTAATGAATTATCATATTTAGCTTTTTGTTGTTTAATAGTATAATCAACGACATCCTTAATTTCTTCATCGCTAATAAAGTTGCCTTGAACACGAATTGGAATGTTTTCTCCTTGCGGTTTTAGTAACATATCACCTTTACCTAAAAGTTTTTCAGCTCCGCTCATATCTAATATAGTTCTAGAGTCGATACTACTTGAAACAGCAAAGGCAATTCTCGATGGAATGTTTGCTTTAACTACTCCAGTAATAACATCAGTACTTGGTCTTTGGGTTGCAACAATCAAATGTATACCAGCGGCTCTAGCCATTTGGGTAATACGCATGATTGAGTCTTCGACTTCCTTAGCAGCGACTAACATTAAGTCAGCTAACTCATCGATAATAACAACGATATATGGAAGTGGTTGTAATTCATCTTCTTCTAGGGTCTCATTTTTCTTAGCTACATAAGCGTTATAGCCAGCGATATTTTTAGTACGGCTTTCTTCAAATAGTTCATATCTATCTTCCATGATCTTAACAATTTTTTGAAGGACAATATTAGCTTTTTTAGGATCGGTAACTACTGGTGTTAGTAAATGAGGAACTCCATTATACATTGAAAGTTCAACTTTTTTTGGATCGACTAAAACTAATTTAACTTCATCAGGTTTAGTACGCATTAAAATTGAGGTTATCATACTATTGATACAAACTGATTTACCGCTTCCGGTGCTTCCGGCCACTAATAAATGTGGTGTTTTATCAATTTCACACCATATTGGATTACCCATAATACTACGACCTAAAGCAACTAAAAGTTTACTGTCTTCTTTAGTTTTTGGAACTTCTTCTAAGATTTCTCTAATAGCTACTGGACTAACTACCTTATTAGGAAGTTCAATACCAACCGTTTTTTTACCAGGTATTGGAGCTTGAATACGAACATCTCTAGCGCCAAGCTCTAAAGCAATTTCTTTATTTATGCCAGTGATTTTAGAAACTTTTGTTCCAGATTTTACTTCTAATTCGTATTGCGTAACTGACGGTCCAATATTGGCTGCGACAACTTTACCTTCAATGCCAAAGTCATTTAAAACCTTTTCTAGATCAGTAACGTTCTTTTTAATGGCTTCCTGATTTTCTTTAACATTAACTTTCTTTGGTTTATTTAAGATGTTAATTGAAGGCTTTTTATAAGTTCCGGTCGGAACTGCTTCTTCTGGTATTTCCTGATTTTCTTCTTTAACTGGGGTTTTTGGTAACTCGTCAATAGAAGAAATAACAATTTTTTTATCTTCCTCATACTTTTCCTCTGCTTCTTTTGCAGCTCTTTCAGCTTGAAGATTAGCTTTAAGTTCTTTGGCTTTTTGACGTTTAGCTTTAATCCATGTCACAACATCATATATTGAAATACCTGTAAACATTATTAATCCACAAACAATTAAAGCTATGCAGACAACTTCAGTACCGTGTAAGGTAAGTAAACTTACAAATAGTACAGCGAATAAAGCGCCGAGCATGCCTCCACCTTGAATATCAACAGCACCTTGGATAAAGCCCATAAGATTATTAATTGTCTCAGTTAAAATTTCAAAGCCTTCAATACCATGTTTGCTTAAACTAGCAATATACCCAGTATGGGATAAGATTAGAATGCCTAAAACAAGGACATAAAACCCAATTAATCTTGAGGTTAAAAAATCTGGTGCTTCCCTTTTTACCATCATATAAACACCACAAGCCCCTACTAAAATAAGTAAGGGTACATACCAAACACCAACTAGAAAAGCAGCAAAACCGCGGATGATATCTGCAACAACCCCAAATGGGCAACAACCAACTATAGCGACGAGTATTAAAACAATTCCTTTGATCTCAACGCTATAAGCGGCACTTTTTTTCTCTGGTGATTTTCTCTTTTTCTTCTTGGCCATAATTCTTCCTCCATTATCTATTTCATTATAGCATATTTTAAGTTAAAGAAAAACAATTTTCGCTTTATTTTTCTTTAGTTTCATGATATGTTTTTTCGGTGTTGACACGCCAAATATTATCTTTATCTTTAAGGTTATTAGTAATGTTTTTAACAGTTTCAAAGGCAGTCATCATCGAATGATCCATATTGTTATAACGGTGCTGGCCATTACGACCAACACAATATAAATTATCATACTTATTTAAATAATCTATTAAAGTATTTATTTCACTATAGGTATCAAAATAGGCAGGATAGGCTTTTTTTACTTTTTCTAGATGAAAATCAATAACATTTTCTTTATCTATTATGCCCATTTTATTTAATTCATCAATAGCAAAGTTAATACAGTCTTTTTTATCCATATTCCAAAAATCATCGTTTTCATTACAAAAATATTCTAAACCAAGCCAAACGGTTTTTGTAAAATCTTTAACCATATATGGTGACCAATTGTTAAAAATTTGAAGGCGGCCTAATTTAATATTTGGTTCTTGAACGTAAATCCAGCAGTCAGGTATGAGATTATTAATGGTTTTTGTTTTAGTTTCGTTTTTAATATTGAGTTTTTTTACAAGTAAGCCGACAGTAACAAAGTCACGATATGGAAGGCCTTTGGCAATGTCATAATATTGCTTAGGAGCCTTTGGCTTGATGTTCATAACTAAATCTTTAAGAGGCATTGAAGATATAAAAATATCCCCTCTTACTTCTTTTAAACCGTTTTTAGTTTGACAGGTAACAGAAACTATTTTTCTTTTTTCATGAGTGATTGTTACTACTTGATGATTCTTTTTTATATGTCCGCCTAATTTTATAAATTCAGCTGCAACAGTTTCCCAAAAATGGCCTGGACCATATTTAGGATACATAAATTCTTCAATTAACGAGGTCTCGGTTTCAGTTTTAATATTAAAGGCTTTACTGAACATATCTTTAATAATGTTAGTAATAGAAAGGCCTTTTACTCTTTGACTTCCCCAGTCGGCACTAATGTCTCTAGGGTGTCTACCCCAAAGTTTTTCAGTATAATTTTCAAAAAACATTTGATATAGTTTTTTACCAAAACGATTGATATAAAAATTTTCCAAATTATTTTCTTCTTTTTTTAAAACGACAGATTTCAAATAACTGGTTCCACTAATAAAAGTTAATTTTAATCCCATGTTTTTAAAGGTTTGGAATTTTAATGTGATTGGGTAATCAAAAAAATTCTTTAAATAATAAATTCTAGATACCCGGTGACGAAGTAGCATTACTCTATCTTCTTCATTAGGATCAGGCCCATTTTTATTAACTGTTTTTTCTCGCCCTAGAATTCTATCATCAAAGGTTTGTTTACCTTGAATATTCATAATGCTTGTCCAAAAATCTTTAACTGTTTGATCTTTTGAAAAAAAACGATGCCCACCAATATCCATGCGATTGCCGTGGTAATTGATCGTTTTAGAAATCCCACCAATGTCGTTACTCTCTTCTAAAATTGTAACATCATAATTAGAACCTTTTTTTAACAGTTCATATCCAGCAGTTAATCCGGCAGGACCAGCACCGATTATTATTACTTTTTGTTTTTGCATGTTTACACCTCAAGACAATAGTGGGAACACCCTTACTCTATATTTCAATTATACTTGATAAATGGTAAATTGTAAACAAAAGCAATTAAAAAAGCAGGTTTAGGGAGTATCCTGCTTTATAATTTTATATGGTTTCTATTTTTCCTTTTTTTAGATAGTTCACTATATCTACTTTTTCCTTTACCTTGTTTGAATGGGAGATTATGATTACACATTTTTTGTCTTTATGCGCTAAAGAAGTAAAAATGTTTAAAATAGCTTCTTCAGTTTCTTTGTCTAAATTTCCTGTTGGCTCATCAGCTAAGATTATATCAGGGTTATAAGCTAAGGCTCTAGCAATCGAGACTCTTTGTTGTTCACCGCCAGAGAGTGTTAAAATTTTACGGTCAGCTTTCTCTTCATCAATTCCTACCTTTTTTAGAAATTTTAACGCTTTATCTCGCTTGTTTTTATCTTTAATACCGCTAATATCCATTGAAAGTAAAACGTTTTCTAAGGCTGTTAAATATGGAAGTAAGTTATAGCTTTGAAATACGATACCAACGTTATGACAGCGGTAATAGTCGCGGTTTATTTTAGAAAGGTCTTTGTCTTTATATAATATTTGACCTTCTTTGCATTTTTCTAATCCGGCCATAAGACTTAATAATGTTGATTTCCCAGCGCCGCTTCGGCCAAAGACACCATACACTTTGCCTTGATCGAATTTGAGATTTATGCCTTCTAAGACATATCGTTCATTGTCATATGTGAAGTTTACATCTTTTAATGTTAAAATACTTTCACCTCCTAGTTTCTATTTTGTAATATTTTATTTGGCTCATATTTGGTTACAAATAGTGCGGACACACTGCCACTAATGATAACTAATAAAATACTTACACCAAATAACTCTAATATTGTAATAGCATTTAAAGAAACGTCTAGATTATCTACATAGTTAGTACTGGCTAACATGCCAAGATTTGGTTTATTAAAGCCTTTACCACCAAAATTGTTTTCAGTTTTAGTTTGTTCTTCTTGATAACTACTAATTTCATTTTCTAGCATTTTATTAGTAACTGGCTGACTTAACCCATATCCAATGCCAGTTCCAATAATAAAGGAAATCACAGCAATTATAAATAGTTCTAGTATTAACTGAGTAATTAATTTTGACTTACTCATTCCAATAGCTCTTAAGACTCCAATTTCGTATTTACGATCACGAATGTTTAGCATATTAATAACGGCCAATATAACAGCACCTACGATTAAAATAATTATTAAAAATGTTAATGAAAAATTACTAATATTTTGAATTGGTTTTAAGGTAGCAGTAATTTGATCGGTATTATCGGATACATTGTAATAATCGCTTAAACCTTTTTCTCTAACTTCTTTTTCAAATTTATCTAGATCATTAGAATCTTTTAAATAGAATTTAGCATTTAAACTATTCGCGTTATCTGTGTTTTCTAGAATTGTGTTCATGGCAGTTTCTGTTATATAAATTTGATTTTGACTATTTAAAGCAGCTATATTCATAAAGTTATCATCACTACTATCACTTTCGGTTTCAAAAATTCCAATTATATTAAATTCGTATGTTTGATTTGAATCTGAGGGTGAATATAGCTTAACTGTATCACCTACTTTCAAATCGTTTTCATCGGCTAGATCTTCACTAATCACAATATTGTTTTCTTTATCTTCATTGGTAATCATATTACCATCAGTAATTTTTGAAGTTCCGCTTACAAAAGCGTCTATGTAGGAAACATCTGAGTAGGCAGTAATTTTAAAATCACCTTGGTTTTGTCCACCGCGTCCTTCATCCATACCCTCAGGCTTGTCTGCAGGCTTATTAGCGTTCGTATCGCCTTCAGGCTTGTCAAACACTTCGCTCATATCAATTGGTTCGATTTCATCGGATGATAAACTTGTTTCTAGAGTATAGTAATAACTTGAAACATAATCAGAATCACTATATTTTTTTACGTCATCAATAGTTAATTTATCAACGGTTGTGTTACTATCATTGTTTTTATCTTGTCTGAAATTTTTCATATCAAGGTTAAAACTTACTTCTAACTGGTTTTTATTAATATAACTATCTATCAATTTATTTCCAGAAGTATTTATAGCAAGTGCGATACAACTGCTGGCGGTAATAACTAAGATAATTATTCCAATTAAAATATTGCGTCCTAAGTTTCTTTTTATATTAGTCCAAGCATTTTTTAATATGTACATTTCCCTCTCCTTTCTGTTATTAAGTATATGGAACGTGTGTGAAAATAGCGTGCGGATTTTGTGAAAAATATAAGAAAAAACATACAAAAATGTATGTTTACATAATGATATATGGGTTATCTTTTGTTCCGTTTCCTGTTAACGTGATATCTGATTTTAAATAAAG
Organism: uncultured Mycoplasmatota bacterium; assembly: GCA_900546055.1. Classification (GTDB taxonomy): domain Bacteria; phylum Bacillota_I; class Bacilli_A; order RF39; family UBA660; genus Coprosoma. Next base: position 1,655 of record URBG01000044.1, on the reverse strand, counting down.
AGATGGAAAAACTTCTAATTTGTATGTGTTTGTGGCACCATAGCTAGCACCGTTTGTATAAATAATCATGCTTGAATTAGTACTACTTTCGTTTGCATTCATAGTCCATTGCTGATTTTTATGAAAAAGATAGTTTTGCTCAGAACAGGGATAATTATTTGAACTATCAATATAATAGCCATTGGTAGCTGGGTTACAATCTGTGTTAGTGGTGGCCCTAAAATAATCACTTAGATTAATTAAGCCAATGTTCCCTTCCCAAGTTGTTGCACGCTCTTTTTTGACAACCTCGCTAGTTCCTAAGCCAACTCCAGAGTTCCAAGTTTGGGGAACACCACCAATATAAAAATTGTGCTTTTGAATAAATTTCTTTGATTCTTCGGTTATTGCTTGATAATACTCATTATTTAGATAGGTGTTTATGCTAGCATCCTTTATAACTGTCCCTGAAAATTTACCATTTATAAACTGACCTGAAACAGCCATCCAGGCATTACATCCAGCTGTATATGAATTAATACAATAAGAGTTGCTTTCAACAGGCCTATTATTAACATCATCAAATGTTTTAGTTGCTACTACAGAATCATTTATTATTTTTAAGGTATTATCTGATTCAATGGAAATTATTCGCCAAAGTTCATTGTTAAAGGTTATATAATTGTCTGGAGCCTTTCCTCGGTAAATATATCTATTTTCCTCGTATGTATCTTTATATAATCCATCATTAACTTCTATAACTTGTTTTTTTAGATCATCAATGGTCATTCTTGATTTTATATTGCCTTTAGCTGTTATGGCAATATTAGTACTAAAAGCGGCATAACCTACAGTCATTACTAATAGTAGACAAACTAATAATCCAATAGTTAGTTTAATATTTCTTTTGTTTTGTTTTCTTTTTAGCATTTTGTCACCTACTTTTTAGTAATCATGTTAAATCATATTTTATATTTAATTTATAGCATATGGGTTATCTTTTGTTCCGTTTCCTGTTAACGTGATATCTGATTTTAAATAAAGTGAAGGTAAGATATCCCATTTAGCGTTAGCATTAATACCCCATCCAAGAGAGCCTGTAGAGCCTACTCGAAATCCTCTATATGTTGCTGTAATATGAGGAGTAATAACCCAATAATTATAATTATTAATTAAATAATTACTCTGTTTACATATCTCAACGTTTTCTTGGTTTAAATAATGCGTTTCACATTTACTTATGTTCCTATTACCTTTTAGATAATCACTCGCACTTATTAAACCTATTTTCCCATTCCATATCATTCTATTCTCATCTTTTATCTGGTTCTTTAAATCATTGTTTGTCGACGCTGCCCCACCTACTGCAAAATTGTGATTAATAATTTGAACTTTGGATGTATCAGTGAGCGAGTCATAATACTCATTATTTAAATAATCATTTAATTCGGCATTTTTTAAAACTGGCCCTTCTCCGCCTTCGTTAATAAAGCTATCACTTATCATCCAAGCATTACAACCGTATCTATTAAGATTACAATATGCGTCTTCTGCTAAACCTGTATCTGCACCTCGAAGTCCTGCTGAATCATAGGCCATACTTCCTATACTCGAGTTTTTCATAATTTTTAGGGTCCCATCTGCTTCAACTGATATTATTCGCCACTCTTCATTAT
>URBG01000043.1 GCA_900546055.1 uncultured Mycoplasmatota bacterium | reverse complement strand
CCTATTGTCAATATTTTCAAGCTTTTTTCATTAAAAAAACTTTAGTTATACTTTAACTAAAGTTGGGTGGGGTTATAACATACTTTTTTATAAATGCAATCTCTTTATTACTCCTGGGTCACTATCTACCCTATCAGGATTAATTTCAAAAACATAATTAGAGCGTTTTCCATCAAGGCCTTTCCTTGTATGTCTTACAACAGTTAAAACATCCTTATCAATCAATGGTTCAATCATATGTTCATCAATATAACTATATCCCTTTTTATCATTCAATCTATTATAAAACGAAGCGAAATCTTTACTAGTCCTAAGGCCATTCATCGATAGAACATATCGCAATGTCTGATACTCAGTATCATCAAGTGGTTCAGACAAAGTGCTCTCTATTGAACTTATCGCATATTCTTTTTCTAGTTCGGTTTTTACATTAGATAACATATAATTTAAGAAAAACGTCATATTCTTAAATTTTTTAGTATCACGAATGGCTTGATTATAATTTCGTTTAAATAATGGAATAGCTCTATTAAAAATTATATATGGGTAAGCCTCATTATTAAGTAAATACCACATTGACATTGTCCTACCAGTTCTTCCATTAACATCAAAATAAGGATGAACATAAACAAAATAGTGATGGGCTATTTGTGACTTGATAAAATAATCTGTTGGCGTCTCCAAATCACTGTCATCATCCAAAAATAAAAATAATGAATCCATATATCTACTAACAGCTTCAGGAGCAACACCATAATCTTTATACTTTCCCATTCTTGTACTACCAATAATATAATCATCATCGTCACTTAAAACACCAGAAAAATTAATTTCAACTTCACCATTACGATAAAATCGCCCCATATTAGCCAAATCATAATCTGCTAATAAACCATTTGATAAAACATCATAAAGCTCTTTTAAAGTATTTTCATTTATTGGTTCACCTCTAAGAATTTTTTGATATCCTTGATATAAATTATTAATAATTTTTCGACGCTTTTCTGGCACCTTTTTACAATAGGCATCTGCAATAACCGATCTTATCGTACTTGCATCATCATTATAGCCTTCTATACTATTGTTAGCTTGAATTTCCTGGCAACCTAAAAATCTTTCAGCTGCATCTCTGTCATCCATATATTTCCCAGGACCAGATAAAAATTCTTCAAGTTCTTTTTTTAACTCAATTAAACTTTCTTTTTTATAAAAATAAGGAGTGCCTTCTGTCTGTAAAGGCAGTATAACGGTTTCCCTCGAACTCATAATAATCACCTTGGTAACATATTATAACAAAAGTAATCAATATAGGCAAATGTCAGGTTCTCCAAAGACTGTCAAAATTCGCAAAAATGTAAAATAAAAATAAGAGGTGGGGTCCTCTTATTTTATTATAAAACTGATACCGGTCTTTTCGTTTTTAACACTAATTTCATAACCTAGTAGGGAAACGGTTTTTTTAACAATTGAAAGTCCTAAACCGAATTGACCTTTTATACCCTTCTTATATGGGGTAAAGATATCATTTAAAATTGTCTCATCAATATTTGGTCCATCATTATAAAAGATAATTTGGCGACCCTTGACAGTTATTTTAACTTCTGCTTTAGCATAACGCATAAAGTTACTTAAAATATTATCAACAATGGCTTCCCACATATCTTGTGAACCATTAAATATTGTTTTTTTGTCAGTAATATTAATTTGCCATTTGATATCTGGCCTTGCGACTTTAAATTTTTCTACTGACTCGGATAATATATCTACAATATTTATCGTGTCGCGCTTGTAGTTATCCGTATTTTTCATATAGGTTAATTTGTTTAAATATAGTAAGGAGTGTACTTTTATTTCTAATTTTTTAATTTCTTGTTTAATAATTTTTAATCCGCTTTTTTCATCTTGCACGCCATCCTCGATTGCCTCAATATACGATTTTACAACGGTGAGAGGGGTTTTAAAATCATGAGAAATATTTTGATACATTTGATTCTTATATTCTTCATTCTCTTTGAGGGTCTCTTTCATTTCGTCAATAGCATGCGATAAATCTTCAATCTCATCATCGACTTTGTAAGGCATTTTACCTACATAGTCGTCATTGTCTAGATTATCCACCTTCTCTTTTAATTTTTTTATTCTATCTGCAAGTATCTGTGACCACATAGCTACAATAATTAAAATAACTAATAAAGTCACCAATAATACTGGCATTAATGAAGCTAAAATATCAGCTTTCATTTGCGATACATAATTATTGTTTGTAACTGCTACTTTATATGTATTAGCGTCACTTTTCGTATTGTAATAATACGTTTTTCCATGGTAAACAAACTTACCATAATCGCTGTTTATTTTCTCTAAAATCTGATTAGCCGGAAGACTAATTACATCAGATAAGTTACTAGAAGTCGTAATAATACTATCTTTGACAAATATATAAGCTATATTGTCTTCAAGGCTACTATCGCCAATATTACTTTGAACTATATCTAACGGGATCTTTAAGTTAAAGTAGATGTTTTTTTCGTAAATAGGGATTAAGGTTTTTGGTAAGATAACTGCCACACTTACATAAATAAGTGCGAACATTATTAAGACAATTGTAATTAACTGGCGATATAAATTATGCTTTAATTTCATGATAATCTATATCCATACCCATAGATCGTATTTAAACGAAGTTTAGGTAATTTTCTTCTAAGCCTTCTAACTAAATCGTCTACTACTCTATCACTACCAAAGTAATTTTCACCCCAAACATTTTCCAAAATCTGATTTCTACTAAATGATTTATTTTTGTTCTGTAAAAACATTATTAGTAAATCAAACTCTAAAGTAGTGAGAGAGATTTCCTTTGAGCCATCGTTTACTAATCTTTTATCTAAATCTATTTCATAGTTTTCATAATTGATTTTTTCTGTTTGGGTGCTGTAGGTTCGTTTAATTATATTATTAACTCGGAGTACTAGTTCCTTAGGGGAATAAGGTTTTGTAACATAGTCATCACTCCCGAGTTCTAATCCAATAATTTTATCAAGTTCTTGATCACGAGCAGATGTAAATATTACTGGAACTTCACTGCTTTCTCTTAATTTTTTTATTATGTCGTATCCACTAACTGAATCACCTAACATAATATCTAATATCCATAAATCGACAATATCCGTCGTGTGATTTAAAGCATCTGTTCCATTATAATACTGTACAACTTCATATCCTGCTCTTTCTAGATAAGATTTAATCAAATTATTTAAATTTTCTTCATCTTCTACTAAACAGATTTTATACATTATTATCGCCTCATTTATAGTATAACACTATTTATTCTTGATTTCTACATCTATCACCAACCTTTCAGTAGTAGGGAGTCTCTTATCAACTCCACTATCATTGTACAAAACAATTATGTATATATTTTGATAAAAATGTGGGAAATTATGGTAGACAAAAAAAGAATATAGTTCTTCCTATATTCTTAAATTAACTCGTTACTCTCTAAATTCAAATTCAAAATCTAATATTCTAATAGTATCTCCGTCTTGAGCTCCCAATTCTCGAAGTTCATCATCAATACCAAGTTTACGAAGCTTATTAGAAAAACGTAAAACTGCTTCGTTTGTATCAAAACGACTCATTACCACTAATTTTTCTACTTCTTTACCTTTAATTACCCAAGCATCATCCTCTTTAGTAATCGTAAATGGTTTTTCTTGTTTAAATTTATAAATAACATGACTTTCAAACTTTTCCTCTTCGTATAAATTGGTTTTCTCAATACCATCTAACATATCGGCTAATTTAGTAAGTACCTCTTGTAAACCTTGCCCAGTAACAGCTGAAATTTCATAAACTGGTACATTCACTTTTTCCTTAAACTTAATTAAATTATCATGAGCATCAGGCATATCCATTTTATTAGCTACAACTATTTGTGGCTTATCCATAATCTTTTCATTAAACGATCTTAATTCATTATTAATAATTGTAAAATCTTCGTAAGGATCACGGCCTGTGTATCCCCCCATATCAACAATATGAGCAATTACTCTAGTACGTTCTACATGTTTCAAAAATTGATCGCCAAGACCATGACCTAAAGAGGCTCCTTCAATTAATCCTGGTAAATCAGCAAGAACAAACGAACGCCCATCTTGCACTCTAACAACACCTAAATTAGGCTTCAATGTTGTAAATGGATAATCAGCTATCTTTGGTTCAGACGCTGAAACCTTAGAAATAATAGTTGATTTACCAACACTAGGCATCCCAACCAATCCAACATCAGCCATTAATTTCAATTCCAACTTTATTTTACGGTATTCACCAGGTTCCCCATTTTCAGCAAAATCTGGAGCTGGATTAGTACGTGTCGCAAAAGCAATATTGCCTCGCCCACCACGGCCTCCTGTTGCTACAATAATTTCTTCATCAGCTTTTGTTAAATCGGCAATTATAAGTCCTGTATTAACATCAGTAATTACTGTTCCAAGTGGCACTTTAATAACAACGTCTTCAGCATTCTTACCATGCATTCCTTTTCCTAAACCATTTTCTCCACGTTCACCTTTAACAATTTTTTTATATTTAAAATCAACTAAAGTATTTAATCCTGTATCAACCTTAAACACAATATTAGAACCACGACCACCGTTACCACCAAATGGTCCCCCCATTGGTTCTCCTTTTTCACGTCTAAAAGCTTTACAACCATTTCCACCATTACCGGCGAATAATTCTACTACTGCCTCATCAACAAACATATGTAATCACCATTCCTTATATTACAATTATACCTTATTCCTCCTCTAAACACAATAAAAAACTGACCTAGTTGTCAGTTTAAATGCTGCCCACATAAGAAACAAGTTGTTGCCTCTGGTGATAATTTTGCCCCACAATTTGGACAAACCTTCGGTCTTCCATCACTTACTGGTGTAATAATAGGTTTCTGAACCTCTGGTTTATTCTCCTTAGGCGCTTCAACATAAGTCACTTGCTTTTCCTCTGGTATTGATGGATTAATAAACACTGATTCACCACTATAAGAAGTATCTAAATAAGGATTTGTTTCTGAAGCATAATTATCCACAGCCATATTTTCCGGTACTTGATTATAGTTAGAAGGTGCGATTACCGTTCCATTGACATTACTTTCTTCTACTTGATTGTTAAGATTAATTAAATTAATCTCATCAGGTAATTCATCTTGCGGTTTTGAAAATAATATATTTTGCGTTTCTAAAAATTCTTGTGTTAAATCATATTCATTTAGACGAAATTTTGGCCTTTTAAAAGCAAGTTCAGGAAACTTATACATTGGAAATACAATATACCATATAGCATCTTTAGTATTCATTGCGAAGCCTTCTAACAATTTAGATATGATTATATAATAATAATATAAATTTACTATCGGAATCAAAGATAAATAAAATACGCTTCTTTTAAGTCCGAGTAAATCAACTAATACTAATGTTGTATAAAAAGGTACATAAGCTTTCCATGCTTGTTCTTTAGCTCTTGTAAGTAAGAAACCTAAAGATATTTTTACTGTTATATATACTATTAAAAATATTAAAACAAGTAACCAAAAGTATATTCCAGTTCCTTCCATCAGCATATCTCTAGCCTCCTTATATTAAACATTATAACATTATATTTCTGAAAAATAAATATTATTTTGTTTCTCATGCTCTAAAGTCGTATCTTTGCCATGTCCTGGATAAACATGCGCATCTGGATATTTACTTATTTTTTTCAGACTGCTACGCATTGACGCTTTATTTCCCGTTGGAAAATCTGTTCTTCCAACCGTTCCTTTAAACAAAAAATCACCTGTAAACATCATGCCTTCACCAGCAAAATAATAAGTTAAACTATCATCAGTGTGCCCTGGAGTATAGATAGCTTCAAAAGTAAATGGTCCAATTTCATTTTGACCAATATTTAAATTATAAAAATCATAAACTTTTTCTTCATCAAAATTACCAAGTGCCCCAACATGATCACTATGGCCATGAGTCACTAAAACTCCAATAACTTGTTTCCCCTTTAAATAAGGTTCTATCTTAGAAAATTCATCACCTGGATCGATAACTAAAGCCTGACTTTCTAAAGATAAAATATAACAATTGGTTTCATATGAACCAACAACAACCCTGTCTAAAGTCATTAATGAAGATGATCCATTCTAATCATAGTTTCACGTTGCTTGCTAGGATCGTAGGCTGGCTTTTGTAAATTTTTTGGTGCTTGTGTAGCTTGATTTTGATTAGCTTGCTGGACCTTTTTATTCCATGGATCACGAGCATTATTCATTTGATTTCTAATGTTTTCTGGCGTATTATTAAAGCCCCTTAATGTACTTACTTTACTAAATGGATTCATATTTGGTTTTTGATTATTATCCCCCATTATCATATTCTCATCTCCTTTATTTTCTTAACTGGACCGTATGTAACACGGTATCCATCAATTAATCCATATTTTTCAATAGCCTCTAAATGTTGCTTAGTTGGATAGCCTTTGTGTTTAGCAAACCCATATTCAGGATTTTTCAAATCAGCTTCATACATCATTCTATCACGAGTTACTTTAGCAATTACACTTGCCGCCGCAATTGTAATACTTTTCGCATCACCCTTAATAATTGGTTTTACCGGAATGTCAATCTCCATTGGCATTGCATCGGATAATACATATTCTAAAGGTAACTTCTTTTGTACTTCTTTAATAGCCATAATCATCGCTTTGCGACTCGCTGCATAAATATTAATTTCATCAATTTCTTCTGCTGAAACAATTCCTACTGCCCAAGTACTGTGATTAATAATATAATCATAATATAAATCTCTTTTTTTCTCAGACAGTTTCTTCGAATCATTAAGTCCCTCTAATTCAAAATCCCTTGGAAGTACCACACAAGCCGCCACTACTGGACCAAATAAAGGCCCCCGTCCCGCTTCATCGGTACCACCAATAAAATTAATACCTTCCTTAAAAAGCTCATTTTCATATTCCCATAAATCTAACATACTATCCCCGCCTAACGCTTAAATCTTTTTATAATAAATACTTTCATCATTACTAAGTTTTTCTAAATATTCAAACCCAAACTTTTCATATCCTTATAAATCTAACATACTATCTATACCCATACTATTATTATACCAAAAAGAAAAACAAAAAACATCAAATTATGATGCTTTTGCTATTTACTTTACTATTAAAAGTGATGTCCGCACATAAAACATGAATCAGCATTATCCGTAACCTGCATTCCACAATTTGGACATTTTTTTACACTTGCCTGTTCATTACCCATTTGTGCATTATCCGAAATAATAGTATTTGTATTTAATGAATTATTTTGACTAACATTAACATTCTGATAATTAGTTTGCCCATTATTCATTTCGTTCAAAGGTGAAACATTATTGTTAATCGGTAAAACACCTGTATCAGATAAATTATTAAAATTATTCATTGGCTCTACTTGATTGATTGCATTTTCTTGAATAACATTGCCGTTAGAAACGCTTGCCTGCGGTTGAACACTTTCTTGAACTACTGTTTCAAAATTCATTGGTTGAACATTAGGATTAACATTTTGAATCTGTTCTTGTTGAGTTACTCCTGGTGCTACTGGCGTAGCCACATCTAAATTTGTTACTGAATTATTAGGCTGCATTACCGATGGATTTTGATTGACATTATGTTGCTGTGAATAATCATTGCCATATACACATTGATTATCGTTACTATCACCATCATACTGTGCCTTACTAAAAGCTAAAATTGGTAAACAAATTATACTAAAGAAAACTGAAGCTACTCCAAAGCCCGTTGATTTTCCAAACCTATGCGCTAATTCAATATTTACCTTAAACATTGCATATATATTAGCAAACGGTATTAAATATAAAACAATATACCATATTGGTAACCTAGTAATTTCTAGTAACACAATAATATTATATACAGGGACAATTGCTTCCCAGCCCTTTTTACCGGCTTTCCTAAATATTATCCACAGACAAACAATCATTACAATTGACACTATAGCCATAATCCACATAAGAGTTCCAAATATTGCAAAAATAGATGTTACACTTGTATCCGTATAACCAGTTCCCCCATAGTTATAATAATCATTATAATCGTACATTTTTATCTCTCTCTTTTTATTTAGCAAGAGTTGGGAAAAGCTAACTACGTAGCTTTTCCCAATTATACCATATGAACTAATTTAAAAGTTAAATTATTTATAATGTTTACAGCTATTTGACTCACTTTTGCAACAAAAAAACATCAAGCAATGATGTTTTAATATTTACTTTATTTCCGTACCACCAAATACTGAAACGCAATTTATATAAATAGTTTTATTTCCCTCTTTAAAAGTATTATTAGTTTTATTATCATTACCACCAAATACTGCGGTTGAATTCATCACAATATTATATCCTTCAGGAACCCAAATATCTGAGCCTCCAAATATAGAATAAACATTGATAGCTATTTCACTCGCTTCAGTACTAACTTCTCTTAAATCCAAATCAACACCACCAAATATCGCATAAATAGTAGTTCCTTTAAAGTTATTCGTTCTAACTTTTTCCTCACATCCACTAAATATACCATAATATGCTGATTCTGCATGTGTACTTATTTTTCTATTGATTTTTTTAATTTTAGATGTTCCAAAAATTAATGAAATACCAACTAAAATAATCACAATTGGCCAGAAAATATTTTCATAACCACTTGGAATAATATCTAAGTTTATCCCCAAAAACCAAATACCAACAAATAATACAATCGCCGTAAATAAATCAATTTTCTTGCGTTTGAAAATCATATTAAGCGCGACTAATATAACAATAATTGGCCAAACAACATTAAAATCAACACTAAATCCAGGTACTAACACCTCGGCAAGTAATAATAACCCTATAACAATAATAACAATTCCTGCAAACATATATTTCCTCCTATTAGCATTATAACACATAAAAGAAGCTACCGAAAGCTTCTTTTTGTAAAACTATAAAGTTTATAGAACATTTTAATTAGTATTATTCATTATATCATTAATAGATTCAGGTTGTTTTGGTAAAACATCTAAAGTTGGTATATCACCATTAGTGTTTAATCCTTGTTCTGAATTAACAACATTTGTATTAGTTAACTCTACTTCCTTTAAATCATTAAGGCTTTTAAGCATTTCCTTTATTTTATTATTAAACTCAGCCTGTTCACTATCCTCCAAACCAATAAAATGAATTTGGCTTATTTGTTCATGATTAAAAGCCAATGTTTTATCTGATGAAATAATTCCTTCAGGATATGTACAAGCACTATAATCAAACACATAATCAATTATAATTGATTTCCTTTCCTACTTTAATATCTTGCTATCGATAGTATACCCCCC
>URBG01000042.1 GCA_900546055.1 uncultured Mycoplasmatota bacterium | reverse complement strand
CCTATTGTCAATATTTTCAACTTAAATCCATCAAAAAAGCTTTAGTTTGATTATTAACCAAAGTTGGTGGGGTATAAAAAAAGAAAGTCTAATGACTTTCTAAAATTGTACTTTTGGTACTTCTTTTTCAGCTTCAGTAGCTTCAAAGAATTCTTCAGGCTTAAAGTTAAACATTGAAGCGATAATATTTGATGGAAACATTTCTAGCTTATTTTTATAAGCCATAACGGCATCATTATAAAATTGTCTAGCATAAGAAATTTTATCCTCTGTATCTCTTAAATTATTTTGTAAATCTAAGAAATTAGTATTAGCTTTTAAATCTGGATATGCTTCAGATAAAGCAAATAATTGTCCTAACGCATCAGTTAACATGTTCGCACTTGCCATTTCCTCGTGTGGTGTTTTGGCATTTACAGCCATATTTCTAGCTTCAATAACAGCATTTAAAGTGGTTTTTTCATGACCTGCATACCCTTTTACTGTTTCCACTAAATTTGGGATCAAATCATTTCTTCTCTTAAGATGAACGTCCACTTGTGCCCATGAATCTTGAACCTTATTTTTAAAATTAACTAAACCATTATAAGTTGCAATTACATAAATTACAAGTAATAATACAATTACACCAACGATGATTAATGCTATCATAATTATTCCTCCATTCTGATTTAATTATACACTATTTTAATTAAAAAATATATATATTCGTATAAAAAAATATTTTTTGCTCAAGGTAAATGTATAGAGAGGAATTGATAACTATGGATATTAGTATAAGAGGATATATTAAAAACAATTTTAAAAATGCTGACGAAAAAGAAATAACCGAAGCTATTGAAGCTTCAATTAAATCAGGAGAAGAAGAAACACTTCCAGGAATAGGAGTTTTCTTTGAACTACTATGGCAAAATAGTAGCGCCGAAGAAAGAAACCAAATAATTGGAAATGTTCAAAAAGGCTTAAAATAAAAAGTAATCAAATGATTACTTTTTATATGCCTCGATATATATTAAACATCCAGCTTACAAAAACAATTAGAAATATTACTAAATAATATTTCTTTAAAATTTCGAATAATTGTGGCAAAAAAACATTAGTACCCTTTAGCAAATCATAGCATAAAACCCCAAAACAAAATAAACCTATTAAAATTCCAGGAAAAGCCAAAATATTGTATTTAAATGATTCTAAAATATTAAAAGATAAAATTTCATTAAATGCCCTATTCATTCCGCACCCCGGGCATGGAAAATGGAAATACTTTTTAAATAGACAATCGAACTGTCCGAGCCATAAAAAAAGAAATAGAAAAATTATTAATCCAAGAATCAATAACGTTCTAAGCCTATTTCTCATTTAATCCTTTAGTGGAACGCCCATTGCGTCTCTATCAATACTGCCAGCTAAAATTAAAATACCTTCAATTAATCCCCAAATAGCTGACACGAATGATAAAATACCACAGCTAAGTAAAGAAATAAGCAATTGAGCCACTGCTTTACCTGTATAACCTAAATAAAAATTATGTACACCTAAAGCGCCTAAAAATATTCCAAGTAATCCTGCTGCAATTTTTGATTTTTGCATTACTGGATTAAAAGCTTGCTGCTTAGGTTGTTCTTGCCCATTAACTAATGTTCCACAAGACAAACAAACTTGTTGTCCATCTTCTAATTTCGCACCACATTTCTTACAATACATCTTTTTCCCCACTTTCCTAAATTTATAAATCAATTATATCATTAATATATAGATAGTGCAAGAAAAAACCAATCAATATTGATTGGTTAAGTTTAACAATTTATGTAAGATACAAATGTTGGGTTACTAAATGTTTCACCAGTATATGTAACCTTATATGTCGATCCTTTATATACTTGTCCAGGATTACAACCTGCCATTGTATCAGTATTAAATGTAAATACTCCGTTAGTAAAAGCAAAACTTCCAGAATTAATATTTTTCGTATTAACTACCTTGCCAATAGTCGTATCCGTTTTAGCTAGTTCCGTAAATACTGGGTCTTGAATTTTAGCTTTACTTAAAGCAGATTCTAAATCATAAACCTTTCGTCCATTACTATTAAATACACGAACATTACTGCCTTCTGGCGATATAGTTTTAATAAACAATAAATTATCAAATACTCCAACAACATTTTTAGTATCATATGAAGCTCCAACTACTACCTTTTTATCATTTATATATACCCCTAAAATATTATCCTGTTCAGCTAATGTACCGTTATAGTAATTCAAATAAACGTTTTGTGTTTTCCCGTCTAGTACAATATTATCAAGTGTTAATTTGTTATAACCTGCGCATAAACTTAAAGAGCCAGGATTACCTTCTAAAGAAGCTAACTCACCTAAAGAAATATTAAAAGTACAACTGTCTGAAATTTCCGTTTTTTCTTCAGTTTTAGTAGGTGTATCTTTTTTATCTTCCTTGGTATCTTTATTCAAGTTTATAGCAAAATATATTAAATAACCAACTAAACACAAAATAATAAACATCAAAATGTAAACTATAATTATTTTAGCCTTATCCCTTTTCATTCTACCACCTCTATTATTCATAATAACATTTTTTAAGAAAAAAATATATCGTTTTCCAAAAATTAATTTAATTTTCTAAGAATTGTTGCCGCTATCTGCATTTGATCAAATCTTTTTTCAACCTTACCAGTTGCATATAAAATATCACCAACATCAATATCAGAATAACGCTTATATACTTTAGGAAAAACCACAATATCAATCTTTGTAAGTTCATCACTTCCCGTAATAAACATCATTTTTTCTTTTCGTTTAGTATCAATTACTCTAACTTTATCAACATGAACTACAGTTTCTACTAAGCGATCAAAATAAGAGTCTAAATAACGTAGTTCAATTGCTTTTGGATATTTAAGTTTATACTCGGTAATTGGATGATTACTTAGATAAAAGCCAAATACTTCAAGTTCAAAATTCATTATCTCTGGCATTTTATATTCACTAACCATCTCTAATTCCGGCTTAAAAACATCATCATCTAAATATTCGCCAATCTCACCATAATTAATAATCACTTCTAAATTATCAATCAAAGTTTTTCGATTAAATCCTAGTTCCAAAAATGCTCCTGCTAAAATTAAATTTTCTACCGTTTTTCGATTAACTGTTTTCCCATAACAACGTCTAACAAAATCAAAAATATCTTTAAAGTCGCCTTTATCGCGTTCTTCTAAAATCGTTTTAACCGCTCCATTACCAACATTTTTAATATTTGAAAGCGGGAAAATAATATCCTCACCAGATATAATATAATTATCTTCACTTCTATTAATATTAGGCGCTAAAACATTAATATTATTAACCTTACATTCGTACATATACTCTCTAGTTTTACCCTCACTATTTATCGCACTTGATAATAAGTTTTTCATAAATAATTTTGGATAATGAGCCTTCAGATAAGCCATACGATAAGAAATCATTGCGTAAGCTACCGAATGAGAACGATTAAAACCATAATCCGCAAACTTTAAAATCAAATCATAAACCTTTGTTGCAATTTCTTCATCATAACCTCGGGAGATACTTTGACTTATAAATCTACCCTTTTCCTTTAATAAAATAGATTCTTTCTTTTTGCTCATCGCACGCCTTAAAATATCCGCTTCTGCAAAACTATATCCAGCCATTACATTAGCAATCTGCATTATCTGTTCTTGGTAAATAATAATTCCATAAGTTGGTTTCAAAATTTCTTCTAAATCCGGATGTAAATAATTAATTTCTTCCTTACCTTGCTTTCTTCTAATGTAAGAATCTATATTATGCATTGGTCCTGGTCGAAACAAAGCTAACGCTGACGCTACATCTTCAAAAGTAGTCGGCCTAAATTTTCTTAAGAAATTCATCATTCCATCTGACTCAAATTGAAACACTCCAATCGTATTAACTGTTGTAAAAATTTCTAATGCCTTTTCATCATTTTCTGGAATACTATCAAAATCATATTCCGGAATTTCTTTTAATATATTATTAATTAAAGTTAAATTTTTTAATCCTAAAAAATCCATCTTCAAAAGGCCAATTTCCTCTAAATAATCCATATCATAGCCAGTCGTATAAAATGATGTATGATTTTTATCTAACGGAATTACTTCATCTAAATCATATTTAGACATAACAACACCTGCAGCATGTATCGAAGTATGACGTTTTAATCCTTCAAATTTCAAAGCAATTTGATAAACCTGTTTTAATTCAGAATTTATCTTAATAAAATCTGTAACCTGAAATGACTTATAATTTTCCCTTAAAGAAATCTTAGGATCCATCATTTTACTTAAAATATCTAACTTTTTAGGGGCGATGTCAAGTACTCTTCCCACATCCTTGATTACCTGTCTAGGGCCTAAAGTCCCAAAAGTAATAATAAGGGCAACCTTTTTAATTCCATATTTTAAGATACAATAATTAGTTACTTGATCACGTTTACAGTCTTCAAAGTCAACATCGATATCCGGCATCGTTACCCTTTCGGGATTTAGAAAACGCTCAAATAACAAATCATATTTCAAAGGATCAATCGTTGTAATATTTAACAAATAGGCTACCAATGAACCAGCGGCACTTCCCCTCCCTGGGCCGACTAAAATGTCGTGAGTTTTCGCATAATTGATATAGTCAGCTACAATTAAAAAGTAATCACAAAAGCCCATACTTTTTATAATATCTAATTCGTGCTTCAATCTTACTGCATATTGTTTACTAACTGAAGAACCAAAAATCTTCTTTAAGCCTAAAATACAATTTTTCTTAAGTTCTTCATAACTATCACCTGGAAGTACTGGCATTAAATCCTGATGAAATTTTAGCTCCAAATTACATAAACTATTAATTTTAAAGTTATTACTTTCATTTTGATTTTTCAAAGGAAGTAAACTAACATCAAAATTATCCACTGTAACTTCAAACGCTAATTGACCATCCCTAATCGCATATAAATATTTTAAGTACTGCTCATCATCTTTTTCTAAACACAGTATTTCGTTCATATAAACTGTGTTACTACTTTTAATTTTGCTCTTTTCCAAATCATTTTTATAACCAATAAAAATATTGAGATATAACTTTTTTAAATCATTATATAACTTTCTACTTTCATAAGGAACGATTGCAACTAAATCAGAACTAAAATTAGTAACATCTTCTAGTGTCAAAGCTTGTTCAGACATCATAGTTGCTAGTTTAACTAAATTTTGATAACCTTTATAATTTTGACAATATAAAACATATTTAAGTTCATCAAGAGTAATTTCCAATCCAATTATTGGTTTTATTTTATTTTTCGTGCATTCTTTATAAAAATCAATAACACCATATAAGTTATTATCCGTAATCGTAAGTGCGGTAAGTCCGTGTTCTTTAGCTGTTTTAACTAATTCTGGAATTCTTATCATACTAGATAATAAAGAATTGCCAGTTTTTATATTAAGCGGTACATAATTCATAGACTCACCATCCTTTAATATCATTTTACTATATTTTCCGCTATTTTGAAATGTTTAATACCCTTTTTCATATAATTTAAAGGAAACATTTGACTTAAATACATATTTATGGTAAAGTTATAAGGCAAAGGAAAAAACTTGAAGGAGGGATAACTATGGCTAAAAAAGTAACAAATACAAAACCTTTATCTGGAAATCGTAGATCTCATGCATGTAATGCAACTAAGCATGCTTTCAAACCTAATTTACAAGTAGTAACTATTAACGGTAAAAAAGTTAGAATGACTGCAAGAGAACTTAGAACATTAAATAAAATTATGGGTTAATAAAAATCAACTTAAATAGCAAGTTGATTTTTTTATTGTTTCATTATTCTGTTTCGTTTTCATTAGCTGGCGTATTTCCTGTTACTTTTCCACCATTGTATGTATATTGGCAAACATTAATATAAACTCCGCCTCCGCCAGCCTCTGCCATATTATTCTCAATCGTCCCACCATTTAATACAAATTTAGTATTATCCGCAGTAGAACCATGACATCCAACTCCACCGCCTGAATAACTTCCACTATTATTTTTAATAACTCCATTATTCATTATAAAGGTTCCACCAGTATATACTCTAACACCTCCACCGAGAGCTGTCCCTGGTGTAATATTATTAGATATTGTTCCATTATTTAAAGTTAAAGTTGAATTACTAAGCCATATTCCAGAACCCTGGCCTTGATTTTGCTCAAGTATTTTATTACTGTCAACCAAAATATTTTCAATAACTGCCGTAACATTATTGTATAAACAAATTCCAGCTCCTGAACCATTAGTAGAAATATTTTCATTAACTTTTGTTGAACCGGTAATTTTTAAAGGAATTGTGGCCAAAAACATTCCGCCTCCTGAAGTTTTAGATTCATTGTTGGAAATATTACTATCGGAAATGATAAAATCACCAATTGTGCCATCAGCCTCACGACCTTCTAAATATAATCCGCCACCACTTCCTGAAGTTTTATTATTAATAATTTGTGAATTGTTTTTAATTTCCGCGCTTTTTCTTGCATAAAGTCCCCCACAGTTAAGTGAGCTTGTATTTTTAGAAACAGTTGTTCCATCTAAAACAATTCCACCGATTGAATGAATGCCTCCAGCTATACCATTTGTAGTATTATTAAATATTTCTGATGATTTAATCATAATTTCATTGTTAGACGTAATTCCTCCGCCATTAGTAATACTAGAATTATCAGATACCACGCTGTTTTCTAATGTAACAGAATCAGTATAAGACGCATATATCCCGCCTCCATAATCAGAATGATTATTTTTTATTTGGGTATCTTTTATAGTTGCGTTTCCTCCTAAGAGCGCTAAACCACCCCCAACCTTTGTACCATCCATAGTTGTCGAATAAATATATGTGTTATTACCATTAATTAATGAAGTGCCATTACTTAAATTAATATTATCCAAACTAAATACTAAAGGCGCGTTAGCCTCAACATCATTTCCATCCACCTTTATATTATTTAAATTCAAAGTTCCTGATTTATTAGCCAAAACATAGCTAGTTAAACTAGAATCTCTTACTATTGATTTAGTCCCTGCCGTTCCATAGCTCTGCAAGGTTATGTTTTTATCTGCTTCCATACTTGCAGTACTCGTTTGCGTTATATCAGACATAACATTGATATTTGCTGTAGTATTAGCTGAGTCATAAGCTTTTTGAATAGTCGCATATGGCTTATTAATTGTTCCATAGCCAGTTGTATCGTTTCCACTGTTTGATACGTATAAGTCATTTCTAACAACACTATAAGTGCTTGTTGTAAGTGTATTAGTTCCATCATTTACTTTGGCTACTAAGGTCCCGTTAGTTCCAAAATAAACTGTTGGATTACTTGTTATGGTTTCAAATGCTCCTCCGTCTTTACTATATGAGCATGTATACTCACTCCCACATCCAGATGGATAGTTTATCACTACTTCTCCATTGTTAGTTTCACTATATGTTGGGCTCTCTATAGCTTTAGTTGCTACCGTATATTTATCATTAAGTTGCTTCGATAATTTAGAAACCTCTTCTTCACTTAATGCCCGGTCATAAACCATTGCCTCTTTTAACGTCATATCAGATTGTTCTGAAACACCATTAACATTTGGATTAGCGCCTATCAATATATCCATTTGTGATAAAGATAACAATGAAGAATTATTAGTAGCTACTAACTGCCCATTAATATATGTTTTCATCAACGAACCATCATATGTCCCAATCATTGCATAATAAACATCTTTTTCAATTTGATCTGTCGCCATTGCATAATTATATTTTGTTCCGTCATGAATGGCTAAATACAATCTTGTATTAATGGCTAAAGCACTACCATTCTGTTCCTGATTACAAAATATTTTCCTATTTTTACTACTAGCCCCATCTGGAATTTTAACATAGGCCACATAACTAATAGAATTTTTAAAATCGTAATTAGCTAAACCAATATTTACATAATCATCGACTCCGTCAAAAACTAAAGTTCCATTATTATAACCACTTTCCAAAGTCCCATTAAAACCATTCAGTACCCCATCATTCCCACTTGAACTTTTATCTTTCAAAATGCTAGCGGTATTATCTGGATTATCAGCTTGTCCCCAAAACAATAATTGATCTTTTGGTGTGTTTTCATCGGTATAACTGTTATACTGACTAATTAACCCATCTCCATTTGTTACTCTTACATATAATGAATATCTTGTATTCTCTTTCAAATTATTAAAAGTATGAGTATTAGTATCCTCTATCCAATTGGTACCATCAAGAGAATACTCATACTTAGAAATACCACTTTGATCATCATGAGCTGTAACTACTACGGTTATTGAATTTGTTGTACTACTAGTTGATACATCATCAATTATTGGTTTCGTTGTATCTTTCCATATCGCATAATACTCTGTATTTTTACTTATACTTTGATTTATTTCTAATCCTTCTTTAGCTTTACTGTCCGTATTCCAACCAATAAATTCCATTTCTTCTTTTGTAAACGTATTACTTGGTAAGGTTATATTACAAGTCTCTGGCTGGACAGTATTATTATAAACGGTTGGTATCTTACATGTTATATTTTCTATCGTTCCACTTCCACCATTATTATTAAAGCTAACTGTTAAATTTTTTCCTTCTTTTTTATAGATCGCATACAACGTTACATCGGCATTACTCATCTCTAAACTTGTTAAACCTGTTGTCGCATCTTTATTCGTATTCCAGCCTATAAAAGTATATCCATCTTTAATAGCTGCCTTACTTAAATCAACTTCGCTTCCTATTGGATATTCTGTAGTCTTTGCTTCACTTTCGGTTCCTCCGTTTGTTTTATAATCATATTTCACTTCATAATTATCTGGTGTTACTTCTTCATCACCACTTGCCTGTTCATATTCTAAATCAATCGTTAAATCTGCTATCTTATCTTCTGTATTTGGATTGGCATTCTTATCAAATTCTATTTTTACCGTAAATACTTTGTCTGTTCCCTTTGGTATTGTTTGACCTTCTCTTATTCCACTTGCTGTAAATTTTATCGCTGGATTCGTACTTTTGCTTAAACTTATCGTTTTTAATACACTATCTAGAGTTCCACGATTACTTATGGTTATGTTATATTCAATTGAATCACCTGGCGACTGTAAACCTGCACTAAAAGTCGCTGAAGTTGCATCGAAAGTTGGATCTTTTAAACTCTCTGCTTTACCAACCTTTGTTCCCTCAGTTACATTAGTTATTCTTATATCCCAGTTACTGCTTATCTTACTTGTTCCCTTAATTGTTAGATTTGTTTGAAACGCAGCATATCCAACCACCATTAAAAAGACTATACTGGTTAGTCCTATTATTATGATATTCCTTTTTGCTTTCCCTCGTCTCATACAACACCTACTTTAGCATTTATCTATTTATATTATATCGAACATTTCGTTATAATTCAATCGTATTATTTCTCTTCTCATTATACTTTTTTATCTAT
>URBG01000041.1 GCA_900546055.1 uncultured Mycoplasmatota bacterium | reverse complement strand
CCCCCCCCCCCCCCCCTAGGTCAACATTTTCACCAAAAAAGTTTGTTTTAACGAAACTCTCATTGTATCATAGTTAAACAATGTCAAAAAAATGTCAACAAAAAAGAAGCCATTAAAAGCTTCTAAATTTATTTAACTACGATATTAACAAGTTTTCCTGGAATAACTACCACATTCACAAGCTTCTTATCAGCTGTAAATTTCTTAACGTTTTCATTTGATAAAGCTGCTTCTTGCATTTCATCTTTTGTAGCCTTAATATTCATATTTTCCTTAGCTCTTACTTTACCATTCACCTGGATAACCATCTCATATGAAGAAACCACCAATTTACTTTCATCACATTCTGGATAAGGCATATTATGAACACTAGGCTCATGTCCTAACATTTTCCACATTTCTTCAGTAATATGTGGAACAAAAGGCGCAAGCAAAATAGTTAATTGCTCTAAATAATACTTAGGTATTTCCCTACCAGTACTACTGTATTTAGTTAAAATATTAACATATTCCATAATACGTGCAATTGAAGTATTCATTTGGAATTTTTCAATATCAGTGCGTACATTTTTAATTGTATTATTTAAAGTATAATCAATATCCTGATAACGTTCACTTGAATTATTACCATTATACTCTTCCACAAGGCGATATACACGAGCTAAAAATCTATCAATCGCTTTAACTCCTTCCTCGTTCCAAGGACCACCTTCAATATAGTTAAAAGCAAACATTAAATAAGCACGTAAAACATCACTACCATATTCTTCAATATAATCATCCGGTGAAATAGTATTACCTTTACTCTTACTCATCTTTTCACCATCAGGCCCTAGAATCATACCTTGATGTACTAACTTTTTAAATGGTTCATCAAAGCTTAAATATCCCATATCTCTTAAAGCTTTCGTGAAAAATCTTGCATATAACAAATGCATACAAGCATGTTCTACCCCACCAATATAAATATCAACTGGAAGCATTTTATCAATTACTTCTTTACTAAATGGCATTTCCGTATTAAAAGCATCCGGATACCTCAAATAATACCATGATGAACATACAAATGTGTCTAAAGTATCACATTCTCTAGTAGCCTTTCCACCACATTTTGGGCAAGTACAATGAACAAAAGCCTCAGATTTCGCAAGCGGACTTGAACCATCTGGTGTAAATTCTACATCATATGGAAGTTCAACCGGTAAATCCTTTTCTGGAACTGGTAATGCTCCACATTTATCACAATAAATTATTGGAATTGGTGCTCCCCAATAACGTTGACGTGATACCAACCAATCTCTTAATTTATAAGTTGTTGTCCTCGATCCTTTATTTTTTTCTTCTAATAACTCTACAACCTTGTTTTTAGCTTCATTCCTATCGGTTAATCCATCTAAAACTTCAGAATTAATATACTTGCCATCACCAGTATAAGGTAATTCTTCACTTTCAATTACTGGAATAATATCCAATCCAAATTTAGTCGCAAATTCAAAGTCTCTCTCATCATGAGCCGGAACTGCCATTACACATCCCGTTCCATAACTAGCTAAAACATAATCACTAATCCAAATTGGTACACTTTTACCATTGATTGGATTAATCGCATAAGCACCTGTAAAAACACCTGTTTTTTCTTTAACCGTACTAGTACGATCTATTTCGCTTACCTTAGCAGTTTCCGCTTTATATTTATCCACAGCTTCTTTACAGTCGGCACTCACGATTTCATCCACTAGTGGATTTTCAGGCGCTAAAACGCAGTAAGTACAACCATATAAAGTATCTACTCTCGTAGTAAAAACATCGAATGTTTTATCCATTCCTTTAACATCAAAAGTTACTGTCGCCCCAACACTTTTACCAATCCAATTGCGTTGCAAATTTTTCGTTTTCTCTGGCCAATCAATTGTCTCTAAACCACTTAATAACTCTTCTGCATAGTCAGTTATTTTAAAGAACCATTGACTTAAATTCTTACGTAAAACTGTCGTTCCGCATCTTTCACATTCTCCAGCTACAACCTGCTCGTTAGCTAAAACCGTATTACAAGAAGGGCAAAAATTAACAGGCGCTTCTTTTTTATAAGCTAAATCATGTTTATAAAGTTGTAAAAACATCCACTGGGTCCATTTATAATATTCTGGGCGACAAGTAATAACATCATTGTTCCAATCAAAAGTCCCACCGATCGCATTAATTTGGCCAATCATTGTTTCAATATTTTTCTCAGTACTATCTTTAGGATGAATTCCTGTTTTAATCGCATAATTCTCTGCTGGAAGTCCAAACGCATCAAACCCCATTGGGTGGAAAACATTGTGCCCTATCATTCTTTTATAACGTGCCCACGCATCCGGTACCGAATAGTTATACCAGTGACCTATATGTAATTTAGCCCCTGATGGATAAGAAAACATTTCAAGTTGATATATCTTTTCATCTTTCTCCTTATCAAATTTATAAATATCATTTTCTTTCCAATATTCACGCCATTTTTTCTCTACTGATTTAAAATCATACATACTATTTACCTTCTTTCCTTTTATAAATTTTTCCTAAGACATAATAACAAATTAAAATAAGTGGTATTAAAATAACAAAACCAACTAATAATTTAAAAACAAATCCATCGATTAATTCAATTATCGTTACTGTAAAAGCAATAATAAAAGCATTGACAAGTGATAAGCTGTTCGCAAATTTCTTATAATCTAATTTCTCTAAATCTAACTTATAAGCATTTTTAAAAAACATAACCTGTTTCCCTGTTTTAAAGGCTTCTACTCCTTTTTTTCTAGCCACGACAATTAAGTAATATACTAAATAAACGATTAAAAAACTAATGACAAATAACAATAAATAATTCATATTTCCTCCTTTTACACAAAAAAGCATTATTTATAAGGGCGTAATAACCGCGGTACCACCTTATTTCATAATACTTTATTATCTCTTATGCTTAACGCGCCTAAACGTCATATACTTATCATATATGCAGCTCCTAAGTAAGTTCATAAACTCTTCTTTAAAAACTTTCACCAACCGTTTTCTCTCTACCAAAGAATGATTTACTAATACTCTTATTCATCGCTTTTCTTATAACATTATATTATATTTTCTTAATAAATTCAAGCTAAAGAATACATTTAAAGAAAAAATCGAGATAATTCTCGATTCTATATTTTTACTTTAACGCTTCGGTACAATTATCATTATCGTACTTCCATCCACCAGCATTCTCAATTTTTCCAAAATCAGTTCCATTATATAAGAAAACTAATCTTATATCTCACTAATATATTCAAGCAATTTAATAAACATCTTAATAAACTTTTTATCTAATCCTTGTCTACCAAGTTTTCTAATTTCAATACGCTTCTTTTGAATTGTTAAATCACTAAATAATACCGCATCAATCTTTTCCTTCATCTCAGTTGTAATCTGTAAATCACTGATAATTCCTTCAATATCACGATTAATTAAATGAACAGCATCAATTTCAATATCTTGTCCTTTACAATTTATTGTAAGTTGACCTACAGTTTTAACGCCTTCAACCTCAACTACAAAGTCAGGACCATCAACATATGTCTTAAATGAAACTTTATCACGATTGCTATAAACCGTAACATCATCAGTTCTTTTAGTATTTCTAAAAACAATTTTATAATTACGTTTATCAGGAATAATTCCGCTCTTGCCTTCAACTGATCTAATTATTACACTATAATTACTAGGCAAATAATTATATTCGATTTCTGTCAATAAATAAAAGTCTTTACGATATAAATCACTTTGTCCATCATCTTCGAACAATGTATATGTATTATTTTGTCCTGGGAAAATTTGAATTTCCATATTATCTGGTGGTGTTGTATCATTAATATTTTCGTTAGTTCCCATTGGAATAATTGCTCCAGATTTTGCAAACACTGGATACTCTTCATCCCTAAAGAAAGCTACATAATTACGGCCGCCAGGAAATTTCTTACCTGTAACAAAGTCATACCACATACCATCTGGTATATAGAAATTATGAACCACACGATTCATGACATAGTCTTTTTGTGAAACAATTGGGGCAACAAAAAGCTCACCACCAAAATAATATTCATTACGATATAAAACATCATCATAAAAGTCTGGCTTAGTAAAATAAATCGGCTTAATTAAAGGCTTTCCAAATTTATGATACTTATAAGCTTCACTATAAATATATGGAACCAATTTATGACGAAGTTGTAAATAATCCTTAACAATCGTATATGTTTTGATATCCCATCTCCAAGGTTCACGCTTATAGTATTTACCTTTGTCAGCTCCAAATTTTAAAATTGGTGAAAATGTTCCGAGTTGAACAAACCTTGTATATAACTCACCATCTTCTACGCCTTTAAAATATCCACCAATATCATGAGCCCAGAAACTTACCCCATTATTAAATGCCGAAGCATTATAAAATGGTAATTTTCTAAGTGTACTCCAATTAACTGTCGTTTTTCCAGAATATAAAACTGGATAACGATGTGGCGCTAACATCATATCATTAGCTAAAACCATCGGACGACGTTTATAATCTCTTTGCATATCATAAAATTGATAATGTTTTAGTAAAGCAAGTTCAGATATCTTACTTTCATCAAAGGCATCAAGCCAGAAAAAATCAACTCCAACTGCATCTAAAGGATGGATAAATAATTTTAAATAAACATCGATGAATTTTGGATCAAAAGCATTAAATGGAATATCACCATTTTTATCAGGCTCTAAAAATTTTAAAGCTTCTGCATAATAAACATCAACATCAGTAAGTCCTTCTAAGGGATTAACATTAAGACCTAATCGTATTCCCTTAGAATGTAAATAGCCAATCATTGCACTTGGATTTTTAAAGTATTCATTGTTAAATGTAAATCCAGTCTTCAAATGTTTCTTGCCATCATATTTACGTTTGTGCCAGTCCTTATCAAGTAATACTACTGATAACGGTATTTCTTTTTTTTCAAAAGTATCTACTAAATCTTTAAGTTCAATATCATCATAATCATTGTTACGGCTCCACCAGTTTCCTAAAGCAAATCTTGGAATTAAAGCAGGATATCCCGTTAAATTATAATAATCCTTTAAAGCCTCTTCATAATCCTTATTGTACATAAATAGATAAATATCAATACTTCCATCTTCACGGGCTGCTACCGTTCCGTCAGCATTAAAAATGAAATGCTTAGAATCGTTCAAACTTGCAAAGCCGTCGGCAGAAAATAATCCATGACCTTTAAGTACGCCTTCCTGAACATTTCCACTCGGAACTCCGTAGTTACGAACCTCCGGATGACCATAATACCATGCTTTATCAGTTCCAAGCAATTCAACTTTTAAATTTAAAGTTGGATTAACTTTTGTTCCTTCAAAAGGTTTATTTTTAGTATATGTTAACTTAAAATACTTTGTACTTAACTCCAAAAAATGGGCATCATCTTTTAAATCAAATTCACAAGCTGGAAAATCACGATACAAAGCCAGTTCAGTTGGATTATCTAAAAACATCCCATTTGGATTATACTCTAATCTAATTAGTCTTGGCGATAAAACAGTAAAACGATAATAATCACCTTGAATAACATTACGTCCATTAGCCTTTACCCTATTGTAATCAATTTTAAATTGTTCGCCTAAATTATACATAAATTCACGCCCCTTATATTTCTTCTATTTTCATAAAATTAGTATGTTTAACCTTTTTAAATGGATAGCCACCTGTGATGATTATTTTATCGCCTTGTTTTAATTCAAGTAATTTTTCAGCCAGTAATACAGCCTTAGCCGAAAAAGTATCAAAATCATAACCGTCGACAATAACTGAAACAACCCCAAAATGTAAATTCAAACTTTTCGCGATTCTTTCATTTGGTGCTACTGCGATAATTATACAAGGTGGTCTCAAACGACTCATTTGTTTAGCCGTATAACCCGTACTAGTTGCTACAATAATGGCCTTTGACTCTAGTTCCAATGCTCCAAGCACCACACTAGATGAAATTGTTCTAGCAATACTTTTAACTTCCGTTTGTAAAGAAGACTGAAAATAATAATCATAATCAATATTCTTTTCTGAAGCCTTAATAATTTTTTCTATTTGTTTAACTGCTGCTACTGGATGTGAACCTTTAGTCGTCTCACCAGCTAGTAAAATTGCGTCAACACATTCAGCCACGGTATTAGCTAAATCTGACACTTCAGAACGGCTTGGAATAACCTCTTTATTTAAAAAACTGTCTAATTCCGCAGAAATAATACTTACCTTGCCATTTTCACGACATTTACGAATAACTGCTCGTTTAATACTTGGTACTTCTTCCATTGAAATTCCGATTGCCAAATCGCTGCGAGCAAGTACAATACCATCAGCTGCATCGATAATCTTGTCCACTTCTTGTACGGCTCTATCGTTTTGTATCTTAGCTAAAACAGCCATATGATCATTTTTCAATTCAATCAATAAATCGTTTATTTCCAAAACATCTTCGGCCGTTGTTACATTTGAAATACATAGAAAATCAACGTCCATTTTGCTAGCAAACAATATATCCTCATGATCTTGTTTTGTTAAAAACTTTCGATTTAATCTAACTCCAGGTAAGTAAACTTTAGATAAGCTTTCAACTACACCGCCATGAACAACTTCACAAACCGCAAAATCTAAGCCAATCTCTTCTACCTCTAAAATAACTTTTCCTTCACTTAACTTGATAATTGAATGAAAAGCAAGATCCTTAACTAAATTCGCATAATTAACAGAAAATTGAATATCCGTTCCCATAACTGGATTCATATGCATTCTAATGCGTTCACCGGTATGAAATTCAGCTTGACCCTCTTTAAATTCACCAGTGCGAATACAAGGTCCTTCTAAATCAAGCATTACTGCCACCGACGAGCTAAGTTTTTGGTTTATTTCCTCAACATCTTCAATTACGCGTTTGCAAAAACCATAATCAGAATAACTCATATTAAGACGGATAACATCCGCTCCATTAATTACCATTTCCTCTAAAATGCCAGCACGATAAGTTAAAGGTCCAATGGATGCCACTACTTTTGTCTTATTCATTAGTATCACCCTATTATCATTATACCAAGTTTTTACATAAAAAAAAAGAAGTTATTTGACAATATATGAAATCTAATACAAGTATTAGTAATAATAATGCAAACTAACCCACATTAAATACCCAACATTTTAAACAAATAACTTATTTATTATATTTGCTAAATAAGTTATAACAATTTCCCCACTTAAAATGGCCCTTGTAACTAGCAATTACTGATACCGCCTTATCCTCTTTAATTTTATTATTATAAATTAATTTCATCTTGGTCTTAAACATCGTCTTAGTACTATTTCGCACTTTCATTATTAATTTGTTATTTTTAATATAAAATCGAAATCCCAAAAAATCAATTCCATTTTTACTAACATTAATAATACAAGTTTTACTATTTAAAGTTAATTTATATTTTTTCATAAATTCCTTGATTACTTTTAAACAATATAATAAATATTCCTTGTCGTTGCTTAACAATACACCATCATCCATATAACGAATATATTTTACTTTTAATTTTTCAACAACATAATGATCCAGCTCATTTAAATAAAAAACTGCTAAAATTTGACTTGTTAAATTACCTATAGGCAATCCCTTACCTTTTTCATAATATGGAATTTTTTTCAACTCGTTAACTTTTTTATGGTCCCCAATTCGCATAAGTTCTTGTTTTACTAACCTATCTATTTCTAAATTAATATATTCTTCATCCGTACTATCAATAATCTTATCTAAAAAAATTAAAAAACGCTCATCTTTAATCTTACGTCTGTACATTGTTTTTAAAATATCATGATCAATATTATAAAAATATTTAGAAACATCAAACTTTAAAGCAAAGATTTCCCCTCCTTTTAGTTGATTCAAATATCGTTTTAAATACTTAATACCATAATGAGTCCCTTTCCCATACCTCGTTGCTACATTAGTATTAATTAAAGAACTATCCAAAATTTCGATTAATTTATTACCAACCAGATGATTAATTAATTTATCACTTACAGTTTGGCTCATAATAATTCTATATTTAGGATCTTTAATTAAAAATATATTATATCTACTTACCTCATAATCATTGTCAAGCAATTGCTTAATCCTAGAAATATTCATAGTATAATATTGTTCAAATTTATAAATTTTTGCTTTATTTTTAGTGTTTACACTTATCTGCTTTCGGTAAATAGAATTAATATTGGCCACAGTGATCATATCTTCATATATATTACCTACTCTTTTCACTATTCATCCACCCATATAAGCTTTTAGAAATTTCTATTAAATAATTTCCTAAAGTCGTGTATTTTTTATAAGAAATATATTTCTTATCGCAAGATATTTTTAAATAAAAATCAATCATTTTAATTTTGGTAATAACTTTTTTTTGAAACATATTTCTATCTTTACCACCACACATATTAGCCATATATACAAATTCTAACATTTCTAAACTATCTTTCTTAATTTTATCTTTCAATATATATTCAGTATTAGGAAAATTAGTAACTATTTTATCCAAATACAAAATTGTCTTCTTGATATTGTTCACAATTAATAAATTATCCTTCATATTATCTCCTCAATCTTATTTAATAACGCATCAATATCATCACCTTTTATGTCCAATAATCTCTGATAAATTAAATTTATTCTATCTAAATTAGTTGGTTTCTCTAAATAATTTCGATATTTGT
Organism: uncultured Mycoplasmatota bacterium; assembly: GCA_900546055.1. GTDB lineage: Bacteria > Bacillota_I > Bacilli_A > RF39 > UBA660 > Coprosoma. The sequence goes on along the minus strand of URBG01000041.1, from coordinate 829 downwards.
TATTATTAAATTTTTTCTTTATGTCCCCATTAGGATTAACAATCAAATAATTAATTTTAAGCATCTGCAGTCTTAAAATAACTTTATTTAAAGCTATAATTGGAAAACCAACTTTTGTAATATTAGAAGTTTTTTTTATTTTATAATTAAATAATGTATTCAAAATATAAGCATCATCTCCCAATACTTCATAAAAATTACCACATTTAATCAAAATAATATACTCAAGATATTTTTCTTTCTTTAAAAAATAAGTTTCTTTTAATTTCATAGTATACCTCCAAAAATAAAAGCAGCATCAAAATAAGACACTGCTTAATTACAAGTACTAACGAGATTTTTACTGTTTCAATTTCTTACTAAAGCCTAAAATCCGTCCTTGCTCCTTTTTCCTAACACCTGGTTAGAGGAACAATATATGTTCTCCATCTTTTCATTATGACCACGTTGGTTCATAATCCATAGTTTTTAGAGAAATGGCGCCACGCCGGGCGCAGTATTGTTAGCGTTGTTGTTGTTGAGGTTACCGTTGGAATTGACATTGAACACATTGTTCGAGTTGCCACTATTCGGCGAAAGCAAAACGCGTCATACTTTTTTATATTGCCCCTTTTTCACATAAAGTGAGAGGTTCCCCATACCCACCTCGAAGTTTTCACTTCTACCAACTTATATTTACATAATTGCACGGTAGGCTACGCCTCCGCGCTTTTCGAACTTCAAAGAAGTTCGCTAATCATACTTTCTATATTTTAAAATTATTCAATAACATACGGATTAGATTGTGTTCCCTCTCCTGATAATTGGATATCAGATTTTAGATAGAGAA
>URBG01000040.1 GCA_900546055.1 uncultured Mycoplasmatota bacterium | reverse complement strand
CGTCATGACATTAGTGGCTACTTAATATATAATCATCATAAAATAAACTTTGATGATGGTACTGGTTATATCGAAAAGGATTATGGTACTTCTTTTCCAAAAGATTATATTTGGTTATCTTCGACCAATTGTTCTAACCCAAATTCGTCATTTTTCTTTTCAGTTGCTCATATACCCCTTTTAAAAATGGCATTTAAAGGTTTTATCTGTGTTTTATTATATAAGGGTGAGCAACTAGTCTTTTCAAGTTATTACTTAGGTAGGTGTAAAACTAAAATTATCGATGATAAAATATATATTGAAATAAAACAGGGTAAATATAAATTAAAGGTAGCTAGTTATTACAATAGTGACAGCGTTTTATATGCGCCAATGAAAGGTCAAATGAGTAAACAGATTAAGGAAAGCTTAAACGCTAATATTGAAATCGAATTGTATAAAAAAGATAAATTAATAATCAAAGATACATTTTCAAATGGGGGCCTTGAAATTGTATAATAAAAAAACTAACCGAAGTTAGTTTAAGCAGCTTTTTGGACCTCTATAGTATTAGTTTTTTTATTGTGATACTCTGCTCTAATTTCATTAAAGTCTTTAACTACTGAGGAAATGTTCCCGGCATCAGTTTTATCACGTGACTCTTCTGGAAAATACATTGGACTGAAATAAAAACTATTTGGTGAGTAGTAAGCTACACTAGGAAATAGTCTTGCTAACTGACCTTGCTTTTCAAAAGGATTAGTTGGTAAATCACGTTTTCTATTTTCTAAATCATTATTTACATCTAAAATGAATTTTTCAATATTTGTGTCTTGCATATTATTTTCCCTCCGCTTCAATCATTGCCCTTATTACTCTTTTAGAGTCATTACTGAAATAAGCATCAAATAAGGTATCTTCACCGATTGCTTTACTAATTAAGTTGGTAATAATAATTTCATCAGTGAAGAAGTTATTATCAATATCCCCAACTAAATAATTAGTCATTATTTCGGTATAACCTTCATTTAAAGCGACTAATGTATCATCCTCATTATTAAATCCATAATAATTATCTTTAGCGGTTATAACTCCAAGAAGTGAATGCATAAACCAATGTTTAGCATCACAATCTTCAAACCTACCTAAGTTGATAAGAATCTCATTAGTATGTGGGTTATATTTACACGGAAGTTTAACTAAATACATGCTCTCCCGCTTGATGACTAGAGTTTTTAGCCTCTCATTAAGATTAGTTAAATCGATATTTTCAAACTTATTGTGGAAAACTTCGATAAGCTCCATAAGATTATTTCTAACTTCTGGAGTAAGACTTTGATTCTCATTAAGAGTGTTCTTAATTGTTTCGAGCATAATCCAATCACCTGTTCAATATTATAACACAGCCACTAAAAAATGTATATAAAAATTTTAGGAAGATTTTATTTTTTTACAATTACTTTACTTTTTAATAATAAAAGACTAAAATCTATAAAATTTTAGTCTTTATAATATACTAATCACCAAATATGTCAAATATTTCACTAACAAAAGATTCTTTTTTCTTCTTTTTACCATGTGGATAACTATTATCTTTATGATAATTGTCTTTTTTATAATATTGTTCTCTCTGATTACTTTCCTTATAATATTGTGGCGCTTCTTCCTTATAATTATTTGCTTTATCTAAGACTTTGTCTAGTTCACCACGATCTAGCCAAATGCCACGGCACTCTGGGCAATAGTCAATTTCCACACCATTTCTTTCAGAAATTGCTAAAGTAACATCTTTACAGACTGGACATTTCATAATTATTCCTCCTTTTATTTATACACTCCCTAACATTAGTATATCAAAAGCCTTTTAAATAAGCAAACCTGCTTCAATGAAGGCTTTTTTGGTTGACACTTGACAGTTATTTATTTAACAGTGCCTTAACATTTGCGTTAAAAGGTAAAATATTATATAATTATTTAAGGTGATATAAATGGAAAACACTTTTTTACCAATAATTTTAGGTACAGACGCTAACGCATACGGACTAGCTCGTTCATTCTATGAAGAGTATGGTATTAAATCATTAGCGATTGGAAAAGCATCACTTCGTGAAACGAGGAAAAGTAAAATTATTGATTTAAAAATATACAGTGACCTTGCGGATAATGAATCTTTTAAAAAAATTATGAAGGAAATTGGTGAAGTATATAAAAAAGACTACGATAAATTAATTTTACTTTCATGTGCAGAATGGTATACAGATTTAATTGTTAACAATAGAGATCTATTAGAAAATTATTTTATTCTACCTTTTATGGATAAGGATTTAAAAAACGCTCTAGAAGATAAAGAATCTTTTTATAAAATATGTGAAAGATATGGATTAGATTACCCACAGACATATATTGTAACTTTTGAAAATCAAAATAGCATTGCTCCCCCCTTTGGTTTCCCTGTGGCTGTTAAACCAGCTAGCAGTACAGATTATTCTAAGGTTGAATTTAATGGTAAAGAAAAAAGCTATAAAGCTAATAATCTTGATGAGCTAAAAAAAATAGTTAATAATATTTATAGTTCTTCATATCGTTCTAATATAATTGTTCAGGATTTTATTCCAGGTAATGATGACACCATGTGGGTTATGAACTGTTATTCAAATAAAAATGGTAAAGTAAAAATGATGTGTTTAGGACACTGTATTTTAGAAGAACATACACCTTACGGAATTGGCAATTACAAGGCTTTAATATCTGATGGTAATAAAGAACTATACGAAAAAATTAAAAGCTTTTTAGAAGAAATTGGCTATATTGGTTTTTCTAATTTTGATTTAAAATACGATAGTCGTGATGGTAAATATAAATTATTTGAAGTAAATATCAGACAAGGAAGAAGTAGCTTTTTTACGACTGCTGCTGGCTGTAATTTAGCAAAATATTTAGTTGATGATTATATTTTTAATAAAGATGATGAAGTTGTTTATAATTACAACAAACATTTATGGTTAGCAACTCCAAAAAGGATACTAAAAAAATATGTTTATAATAGAGAAGCTCTAAATGAAGCTTTAGAGCTAATTAAATTAAAAAAATATTCTTATACTTTAAAATATTCTAAAGATTTTAGTTTATATCGATATTTTTGGATAAATAGAATATACATGAAAGATTATAAGCTTTATAAACTTTATCCACCGAAGGATGGTGATTAATTTGAAAGATTGTTTAGGGGTTATTGGTGGTGTTGGTCCTTTAGCCAGTAGTTATTTATATGAAATGATTACTAAAAATACAAAGGCAACTTCTGATCAAGAACATTTAGATATAATTTTATTTAGCCATGCAAGTATTCCAGATAGGACTGCTTATATTCTAGATAATAGCAATAAAAATCCTTACCCTTATTTACTTGAAGATTGTAAAAAGTTAGAAAAAATGGGGGCTTTAATGATTTCTATTCCCTGTAATACTTCTTGTTATTTTCACGAAAAGCTCCAAGAAGAAATTAAAATTCCAATAAGCAATATTATTAAAAATACAGTAAAATTTATAAGTGATAAAGGTTATAAAAAAATAGCTATATTAGCAACTTTAGGTACACTTAAATCAAGACTTTATCAAGAAGAATTAGAACGCTATAATATTGAATACTCCTGCCCTTATCCAGAAAAGGTTATGGAGGTTATATACAACTATGTAAAAAGCGGCAAAGAGGTTCCTTTAGATTTATGGAATGAGATTACTTTAAACTGTAATGTTGATGCTTTTATTCTTGGATGCACTGAACTTTCAATTTTAAAAAAGGAACTTAAGCTTGATGACAGATTTATCGATCCACTTGAAATTGAAACAAAAAATATTTTAAATTTTTTTGATAAAAACTAGGAAGGATGCGTTACTATGTGTGGTTTCTGCGGATATATAAATAGAAAAGAAAAAACTAAAGAAGATATTAAGAAAATGACTGATGCGATTGCTCATCGCGGACCTGATGATGAAAGTTATTATATTGATGACAAGATTGCCATGGGGTTTAGAAGATTAAGCATTATCGACCTTAAGGGTGGTAGACAACCCATGACTAATGAAGATGATAGTATGGTTATTACTTTTAATGGGGAAATTTATAATTTTAAATCTATTAAAGAAGACTTGATTAAAAAAGGTCACATTTTCAAAACAAGTGCAGATACGGAAGTTATTTTGCACGGCTATGAAGAATACGGAACAGATATTTTAAGTAAATTACGCGGAATGTTTGCTTTTGTCATTTGGGATAAAAAGAAAAAAGAGTTATTCGGAGCTCGTGATCACTTTGGGCAAAAACCTTTTTACTATTGTAATATGAATAATACATTTATGTTTGGTTCAGAGATTAAAAGCTTCTTATATCACAATGATTTTATGAAATTAGTAAATAAGGCTTCTTTAAAACCTTATTTAACGTTTCAAACTTCAGTTTTAGAGGAAACATTTTTTAAAAACGTATATAAATTACTACCTGGTCATTATTTCAAATACGATTTTGAGACTAATAAAGTAACTACAGAAAAGTATTATCAAGTTAAATTTGATGCAAAAAATCAAGACTTTGATGAACTAGTTAAAGAAATTGATGAAACTATCACTTCTTCAATTGATACGCATTTAATCAGTGATGTGCCGATTGGGGCTTATTTATCAGGTGGTATTGATTCATCATATGTCGTATCTTATTTAAAGCCGGATAAAACCTTTTCAGTAGGTTTTGACTATCAAAACTTTAATGAGGTTCCTTATGCGAAGGAATTATCGGATATTCTGCGCATTCAAAATGTTAGTGAATTAATAAATGCTGATGACTTTTTTGATAGTTTAGACAAAGTTCAATATTATGCGGATGAGCCGACGGCTAATTTATCAGCGGTTCCTCTTTACTTTTTATCTGATTTAGCAAGTAAACATGTTAAAGTGGTTTTATCTGGTGAAGGCGCGGATGAGTTATTCGGTGGTTATCCTTTTTATAAAGAAGACGATTTATTAATTAAATATCGTAAGGTACCTGGCTTTATTCGTAAAGCTTTAAAGTCTATCGTTTCCCCTCTTCCAGAATTCCATGGGAAAAACTTCTTAACTAAAGGTGGAAGTAAGGTAGAAGATTATTATATTGGTAATGCTTTTGTTTTTGATAACCGTGAAGCTAATAATATTTTAAGTAATAAATATAAAAGTACTGTTACCTTCCAAAGTATTACAAAGCCTTATTATGATGAGGTTAAGGATAAGGATGATCTAACTAAAATGCAATATTTGGATATGCATTTTTGGTTACCTAACGACATTTTACTAAAAGCTGACAAAATGAGTATGGCTAATTCTTTAGAACTTAGAGTACCGATTTTAGACAAGGAAGTCTTTGCTTTAGCTAGTAAAATTCCAAGTGAATACAAGTTAAGTCATGGAACAACTAAATATATATTAAGACAGGCAGCTTCTTCTAGAATTCCTGAAGCTTGGTACAAAAGGCCAAAGAAGGGATTTCCGGTACCAATTATTAAATGGTTTAGAGAAGAAAAATATTATAATTTAGCTAAAGAAACATTTAATAGTGATTTTACTTCAGAATTTTTTGATGTTAAAAAGTTAAATAAGATGTTAGATGAACATTATAGCGGTAAGAAAAATCACTGCCGTAAGATTTGGACGGTTTATGTATTTTTAATTTGGTATAAGACTTTCTTCATCGATTTCGATAAAAGCGTAGCTTAAGCTAGGCTTTTTTGTTTCAACTTGACTTTTTATGTTTTTTCACTATAATAACTACTAAATATGGGGTGACTTATGGTAAATATTGTTTATAATGAAATGTCGGATTTAAAGGTAGCTGCTGATATCAAAACGGCTTTTTCAAAGCGACCTAAAATTGGGCATGGAATAGTTGATACTTCTTATTTTAAAGGCAATAATCAAATATATATAAATACAAATGATCAAACCAAAGAAGTAACATCAGATATTTCTGGCGGTGACGTTTTAACTGTTGCTAGCAGTGGTGACTATTTACTTGACTGCGTCTTACAAGGCACTAATAATATTGTAACTTATGATATTAATGATTTTCAATATTATGCTACTTGTTTAAAGTTATGGGCATTACAAACACTAGATTATGATGAATATATTAGTTTTTTTACGGATCGTTCTTCTGATAAATTTTTATCTTCATCATTATTAGAAAAAATTATTGAACCTTTTATTAAGGATCCTGCTTATAAGTATTGGGATACCTTTCGCACCTACAGGCAGCTCGAAGAAAAACAATCTGATGCGTTATTAAGAGATGGTATCCCTGCTGATACGGTCATTAAATTATTTATGGAACTTGAAGAGATTTTTGAAAACAATCCAAATGCTATGGGAGATATTGAAGCTTTATTTAAAAATCAAACTACTTTTATTCAAGGTTCTTTATTACGGGCTAAAGATTATATAGCTGCTCGTACTATTCAATATCCTGAAGTTAATCCTAATATTATTGGTCACATGAGTTCAAAGGAAAACTTTGATTTAACTAGGAGAAATTTAAACAATGTTCTGATCACATTTGAGAATAGCGATCTTTTGAGTCTTCCTGCGAAACTTGCTGGTCAAAAATTCGATATAGCTTTTTTATCAAATATACCATTTTATTTAGATGGCTATGAATTATTTACTAGTATAGATAATCTCCAAAGTACGCTTTATGATGATGGAGTAATTTCTTATTACTATCACAACTTTAAAAAATCATGGTTCGAAAGTGGAAGAAAGATGACTGATTTTATTCCACCTGAAAGCGCTGAATGTATTCAATACGAATACGCTATTGGTGAAGCTTTAGCGGCTTATGATTTCCTATGTTCTTCTGGTTTTAATGTAGAAGTTACAGAATTGGGAACTACTTCTTCTGTATCATCTAAAATAAATATAGAATCTGATGTTAAATGTTTAGTAAGAAAAAATGTAACTTAATTGTTACATTTTAATATGTTCAGTTTATGTAAGGCTCTTGTGCAAGCAACATAATAAAGTTTACGGTCATTTATACTAAAACCATTATCATAGATAATTACACTATCGAATTCTAGTCCTTTAGCGCTATATACCGGAAGAATGTAAAGTTTGATTTTATAATTACTTATATTTATTAGCTCATTAAGTTGATATTCAATATCTTTGTTTTCACATAGAATGGCAATTGATTCTAAATTTTCTTTGATACTCATTTTTATTAATGTTTCAAGTTTACTTTTTAATTCTCCTTTAGTTATATTAGTTATGTGTGGTTCTTCGCTATGACGATTTATCATATTGACATGGTTTAGATTTAAAATAGCGTTACAAAAGTTAGTTATTTCGTAACTACTACGATAGGTTGTCATAAGTTTTAGTAGTTTTACTTTGCCACCAATAATTTCCTTAACTTCATTCATGTTTTCATAATTGACCATGGCGGTGATTGCTTGGTTTGGGTCACCTAAAATTGTAAATTTAGCTTTGCTATAGAATTCTCTGATTAAATAATATTGCATTAAATTATAGTCTTGGGCTTCGTCGACAACAACATATTTGATATCACCCCTACCATCTAACCCTTGAAGTTTAGCTTTGATATAAAGATAGATAATTCCATCATAATATTTTAATCCTGGGCTTCTTATTTCCTTAATAGCAAACTCTTTGAACGTTTCTGTTTCTATATGATATTTTTCACTAACGGCTTTTAAAAATTCTGGTTCATGATACATTTCTAAAACTAAATTTTCAATATCATTATTATAAGTAACACTTTTTTTAATTATCGTTCCATAGCCTCTGGTTCTTTTTTGATGGGTATTTTTATATTTATTAGTAACATTTTCAATGATTTTTTGAACTTTTATTAATGGCTTGTGGCGACTATAGGTTTCATTGAAATCATTTTCACATTCTTTTTTACTTAAAAGCAACTCATCATTAACTATTATATCTTTGAATTTTATTTTACTAATAACTCTTTTTAAATAATTATCAACTAAATAAATAAAATCATTACTCATCTTTATTTCCATGACTCTTTTTTCTAAATTATCTTTGGTATTATGATATCTTTCAATTAATTGTGAATAGTTTTCAACATCTTCATATTCTAGCATCTGGTTTTCCATGAATTCACTGAAAATCATACATGGGACATTATCTTCACCTAGTGATGGCAAAACTTCGGAGATATATTCACTGAATACTTTATTTGGTGAAAAAATAATAATGTTCTTATTATTTATATAATTACGATATCGATATAAAATAAAGGCTATGCGGTGAAGAGCGACTGATGTTTTACCGCTTCCGGCAGCGCCTTCAACTACTAGGTTATCGTAATCAGTGTTTCTAATCACTTCATTTTGTTCTTTTTGAATGGTTGTGACAATGTCTTTCATTTTTTCAGATGAGTTATGGCTTAATGCTTCTTTAAGCATTTCATCTTGAATACTAACTGAACTATCAAAGGCAAATTCTAAATTACCATTTTCTATTTTATATTGTCTTTTTAAATTTATAGTACCTTCAATAATTCCTTCTGGCGCTTCGTAGCATGCTTTACCTAGTTCATAGTCATAATAAAGTGATGATATTGGTGCGCGCCAATCATAGACATAGTTGTTATACTCAATATCGCTTACTGATGAAAGACCAATATAAACTTGAGTTTGCCGATCTTTTTCTTTGAAATCAATGCGACCAAAATATGGATTTTCATATACTTTTTTAAATTTATTTAAATTTTGATAGAAGTATTTAGCTTGTAAATTAGAACGTTCAATATCAGACGAGGCGAATTCTATTTCAGCTTTATCCATACCGCCAACGTTTTGCCACATCTCTCTTTGCTCTTTTGTAATACTTTCGCTTAATTCTTTGTGATCTTTTTCTAATTTAGTAATTTTTTCGTTTACTAATTTTTGAACAAGCTTTAGATAGCTTTGTTCTTCTTTTAAGTCTTTCTGGGTAAGACTCATTTTACCACCCTCCCTACTATTTAATTTTGCTGTTTTAATTCAGTGAATTTCTTTCATTCCCCCTTTACTAGTAAGACGCAAAAAACTAGTTATTTAGTAACTAGTGGGTATCATCTCGGTGCACTTAATTGTAATTCAGGGTAATTTCCCTTATGCCTCCTATAAATATATGTAACTTTTGTAAGTCTTTTTCATTATAATCCTTTAAATATTAAAAAGTCAAGAACTTTTTATTTTATTAAAGAAAAAGTAACTGTTATTGTTACTTGATTGTATATGGATTAGAGCTTGTTCCTTCTCCCGACAAGGAAATATCTGATTTTAGATAGAGAACGGGCGCCACGCCTGGCGCATTAAAGCTAGCGAGGTTGTAGTGGAGGGTATCGTCGGAATTGACAATGAACACATTGCTCGAGCTCCCACTATTCGGCGAAAGCAACCAACTATATTTATTACTTGATAAATTCATTATCTCGGTTAACCAATTATGAGTTCTTCCATTACTATAACAAGCTGAAATATTCCAATATGCACTAACACTTGTACAAGCACTATTATTACTTGTTCTTACATATTCACTTGCCGTCGCTAATGCTATATTTCCATTCCATGTTATACTATTTTCATTATTCACTGTATTTCCTAAATTTGTATCACTATATGGCACTGACCCTATTTTAAAGGTCCCTGATGTTATTTGAGTCCTTGCCTCTTCTGCTAATCTATTATAATATTCATTATTAAGATATGTATTTAATGTCGCCGGTCTACTCCAATTATTTGAATTAGATATATCCCATGCCATGTCCCCTATACTCTTATTCCTTATTATCTTTATTGTTCCATCCGCTTCTACTGACAATATTCTCCAGGTTTCTCCATTGAAGGTTATATAATTATTTGGTGTCCCTCCTCTATAAATATATCTTCCCTCTTCATATGTATCAGCGTAAAGTCCATCACCTGTTGTTACTGTTGTAGCAATTAGTTTAT
>URBG01000039.1 GCA_900546055.1 uncultured Mycoplasmatota bacterium | reverse complement strand
TGGATATTTTTACTTTTTAGTACTCCCTTATTTTCATTTGTATAATTAGTGTATTCTTTAATTAAAAAAACTTGGTTCTCCTTTTTAAAAAAATTAGCATTTGTTGCAATCCAAGTTGATTTATCATCAGCCTGGTTTTTATATCCACATGCACTTAAAATAAACATATCGATATTAGAAATTTTAGAAACTTCACTTAAAACATTAATTATACTTTTTAAAGGCCTTTTTTCTAAAAATAGTCCTGGCTTATTTGCAGCTACTTCCTCGTATTTATCTGCCTCTAAATTAACAATTGTTCCGTCCATATCACAAAACATAGCGATTTTTTTATCATTGTTTTTTTCTGATATAGATTTAATCTGATTCAAAAAATCCATAAAAAGATCCCCCTTATTTTTTATCTAAATTGCTTAAAACTTCTAATAATTCTTCAGCGACTTTTTCTGGCAGAATAGTTTGTAACTCTTCTTTTGTTTGATTTTTAATATTTGAAAGTGATTTGTATTTTTTTAATAATTCCTTTTTACGATTTTCACCAATTCCGGCAACAGTGTCTAAAACGCTAGCATAAGCCCCTTTACTTCTTATTTGTTTATGGTAATTAATAGTAAAATTATGAACCTCATCTTGCATTCTTTCTAAATAATGAAATAAATTACTTCTTTTTTCAATGGCAATTTCTTCGTCAAGGGTTAATAAAGCATTGGTTTGATGTTTGTCGTCTTTCTTTAAACCGACTAGTTTTATGTCCATGTTTAAACTATCTAATACTTCTTTAGCCACATGCATTTGACCAATACCACCATCGACAATAATTAAATCTGGTCTTGGCAAATTATCTTTTAAAACTCGAAAGTATCTTCGATATACAACTTCTTTCATAGTTCCATAGTCGTCATTTTTGTTAACTGATATTTTATATTTGCGATATTCATTTTTGGCTGGTTTACCATCAACAAAAACAACCATACCTGAAACATTATATGTTCCAAACAAATGAGCATTATCAAAGATTTCAATTCGTTCAAGCTTGTCCATGTTTAAAATTTTTCTTAAATCCTCATTGGCTTCATTTATTTTATTTTCATTTCTTAGCAATAAAGTTATTTTTTCTTCCAATTCTCTTTTAGCATTATTATTAGCCATTTCAATTAATTTCTTTTTAGTTCCCTTCTCTGGTTTCTTAACTTTAACATCAAAATAGCTTTGAAGTAAAGTATCATCTACTATTTCTGGAACAAGTATTTCTTTAGGTAAAACAGCAGTTTCATAGAATTTAGCAATATACCTAGTTAATTCTTCAGGCACTTCATCGATTAAAGGAATGATGGCATGATGGTGCTGGGCAATTTTGGATCCTCGAATGAAGAAAACAAAAATACTTAAGTAATTGTTATCGCTATGGTAACCAAAGATGTCACGATCTAATTCATCTTTGATTTCAACTTTTTGTTTAACTAAAGTAATATTTATATAGTCTAGAAGTTCTTTTAATTCTAAAGCCTTTTCATAATGCATTTCTTGACTTTCAAGTTCTATTTCTTCTTTGATTTTATTGGTTACTAATTCATGGTCGCCTTTTAGAAATCTAATGATATCATGTTCCATGGCTTCAACTTTTTCTTTTGAAACTTCATTAGTACAATAACCTAAACATTGACCAATATGGAAATATAAACACGGTCTTTTTTGATATGTACGACATTTTCTTAATGGGTATATTCTATTTAATAAATTGACTGTTTTTCTAGCGGCAACAACGTTCGGATATGGTCCAAACATTCTAGTTTTTTTCTTTTTTAGATGAGGTTTTCTAACAACTAAAAGTCTTGGAACCTTTTCCGTTGTAAGCTCAATATATGGATAGGTTTTATCGTCTCTTAATAGAATATTATATTTTGGATCATGTTTCTTAATAAGATTTAATTCTAAAATTAATGATTCTGTTTCACTTGAGACAACGATATATTCAAAATCTCTAATTTCGCTAACTAGTTTTGCTGTTTTTCCGGTATGGGAAGAATGAAAATAAGAATTTAATCTATTTTTTAAATCTTTGGCTTTACCAACATAGATAATTGTGCCTATTTCATTTTTCATCAAATAGCATCCTGGTAAATGAGGAACTAGGTTTAATTTTTCTTGGATCATTCTTCTTCCCTCCTTATAGCTATTATAAGTTAATTAGTTCTTTTTATCAAGTTTTATGATAGCAATTATGTTAGAAACTAAAATTACTACTTGTGTAATAATCCCACCATAGGAAATTATATAAATATTATATAAAAGCCAAATAACACTAGTAATAAACATTCCCCCTCTTAAATATGAAGGATTGTTTTTATTAACAATAATTGTATAAAAAATAGTAGCAATTATTGGGAGCAATGTTCCAAAAGTCGTATAAGTTAAAAAACCAATGGCCAAATAAATTAAAATAAAGATTATTGTCCATATTTTATTGCTTTTTATTTTGGTAAAAATTATATTTCTAATCATCGAAATAATACTAGTCAAAAAACCTGAAATACCACCTAATAAATAATAATGGATACTTTTAAAGAAGAATGATACTGTTTGGAATAAAAGGATTTGTTTGGTAGTCTTGCCAAAATTACTTAGCATTAAAAACAAAGCATAAATAAACCCTAAAATTTGAGCCATATTATCACCTAGTATATATTAGCTTCAAATTTATGATTGGTGATTATTTCGTTCATATTTATTTACTAATTTGCATATAATTATTTTTCTGATATAATCTACTTAGGTGGTTGTATGGAATTATCTTATGCACAAAGGAAAGAATTAATTGAAGAAATTTATATGGATGCTTTAGACGATTATAAAAGTAATCCTGAAGAGTTTGTCAGAAGAAAAATAGACTATGATATTCTAAGACAATTAATATTTTTAAAATATAATGTTTCACGCGAAAGAAGTCTAACAAAGATCGACAGAGATGGTAAATGCATTTTACCTTATGTCGATTTAAGTGAGGTTAATTTTTATGGTATCGATGTCACTTATACAAATTTCAGCAATACTAATGCTAATGTCGATCCACAAACTGTTTTAAATAAAAATCTTCGCGGGTGTAACTTCGATGGAATGAATATGAGTGATAAATCTTTTTGTGGATGTGATATTAGAGGCGCAAGTTTTATTGACACAGATTGTTTTATCCCTCAAGATAAAGTTGTTGGATATGATATGGCTATATTTGAACATATACCAACCGGGAAAAAGATTGCATAGGCAGGGGACATAATACCTTGCTTTTTATTTTGGGATTTATTATAATTGGGATGGTGATTTAAATGAAATCAATTAAAGGTGAAACTATTAATGAAATTATTGTAAATAAATCGCGTTTTATTACAATTTTAGTTAATATATCTGAAACTAGTGAAGTTCAAGAAAAAGTAGAACATTATAAACGGCTTTATAAAGACGCTACACACTACTGTAAAGCCTACATTGTATCTAATTACTCAAAGTGTGACGACGATGGTGAACCCTCTGGAACTGCTGGTATGCCAATTTTAAATGTTTTACAAAACAATGAATTAACTAATGTTTTATGTATTGTTATTAGATATTTTGGAGGAATTAAATTGGGTGCGGGCGGTTTAGTTAGAGCTTATAGCAAAAGTGTAAGTGAAGCACTTAATAAGGCAAACATTGTGTCTTTGGTTGAAGGATATTATATTGAATTAGAGTTTTCATACGATGATACTAAATTAATTGATAATTATTTAAAAGATTTAGAAATTAAAAAAATCTTTAAAGAAAAGGTTCAATACTCTTTTAAAATAAGCTGTGATAATTATTTAAATATTCAAAGTTTTTTAGAAAATAAAACAAAAATATTAATAAAAGAACCTATACTACTTTCAGTATAGGTTTTAACATTGACTTGGTTTATATTCGTAATAATATTTATTTTTATAATCATCATAAGTAATAGTTACAGGGCCACAAAGATTGGTACCATTTTTTCTCGGATCAGTAACAGTAGCACTATCTAAATAGCCATCAGTATATAACATTTCAGTAGTTAAAGAGTATGGGTTTTTGTCAATTTTATCACTATGGGCAATGGTCCATTTTTTAGCTGCCTCTTTTACAGTTTCAATTTGGCTTTCATATAATGAATCTTTTGAGCTTTTAATAATTCTCGTACTAGCGGTACCAATTAAAACAGCAATTACACCTAATAAAGCAATAACGGCTAAAAGTTCAATTAAAGTAAAAGCATTATTTTTCATATTAACAGTTCCCCGTTCCTTTATAGGTGTATGTATATTGATTGTTTTCCCATTTTATACAAACTTTACTACTTTTGCTTATGACGTTTTTATCAGTCATGTTTTTAATTTCTTTGTCGTCTAAATAACCTTTATCCTGTAAGGTCTGGATAGTTACTTTTTCAGGTTTTGGCTTATTATTTTCTAATGTTAAATTAGTAGTTCCCCAGTTTCTAGCCGCTGTTTCTATCATTTCTTTTTGCGTATCGTTTAATTTATTTTTTGAATTATTAATGGTTTTTGTCATATTTGGAACGATAATTAAAAGAATTAACGATAATACAACAATAACGGCAATTATTTCGATAAGAGTAAAGCCTTTTTCTTTCATGTTCCCGCCTCCACTATTATAAATATATCATATTATTTTATTAATGTAAATAAAAAATATAGACTAGAAAGAGTCTATATCTATTTTAACTTTTGGCTCATTATTCATGTAACTACTAGCTTGAACAATGGTTCTAATAGCGTTAGCAATCATCCCGCCTTTGCCAATTACTGCACCCATGTCATCTTTATCTACTAGTACTTGAATTGTGACAATATCTTCGCCATCATCGAATTTTTTTACTGATACCATATCTGGATTTTTAACTAAACTTTTTACTAAGTATTCTGTTAATTCTACCATAATTATTTACTTTCTTTTTTATTCTTTAAGTTATGGAATTTTTCATTAATTCCAACTTTGTTAAATAAACTTTTTACTGTATCAGTTGGGATAGCGCCTTCAGATAACCATTTTAATGCGATTGCTTCATCAATCTTGATTTCTGCTGGAGTTACAACTGGATTGTAAGTTCCAACTAATTCAATATATTTTCCGTCTCTTTTTGTTCTAGAGTCTGCGGCTACTACACGGTAAAATGGTTTTTTCTTAGCTCCCATTCTCATAAGTCTTAATTTAACTGCCATAATATCCCTCCATTCGTATTTAAGTTTATCATAAAAAACATTAAGTGTCAACACTTTTTGGTTAACACTTAATTATATTCATTTAAATTTAATTTATTTCAAAGAAAAAGCGTTAATCAATTTAGAATAACGCTTATTTGATATAATTTTCATCGACTTTTTCATCGATTTCGTTTAAAGTCTCTTCATCGACTTCATCAACGATTTCTTCCCAAGGCTCTTCTTCTTCCTCGATAGCTATTTTCATTTTTGTCTCACCGACAATTTCAACACCTAATTCCTTTTCAATATTAAAGGAAATGGTTTTACCGTCTTTGATATTTACCTCTGAACATGTTGGTTGTTTTAATGAACGAACGATAATGTCAGTATCGCCTGATAAATCGGCATCTTCACGAACTCTAACATTGAAAGTATCATTGTAGTTAATTGTTTGATTTATAACTGCAGTTTTACTATCATTTTCGTAAGAATACCATATATTAATATCAAATGAGCCATTAACCCCAACTTTGTCATCAGCCTGATAGCCTTTGAATTTATGATTTATAACCCAACATCCGAGAACTGTTGTTGCTTCATTTTCGGTTTCTACAGTATATGTATTTTTAAAATGTTTCTTCCCTTTCCCAACAACGGCCTTGGTTACTATCTCTTTATATGCTGCCACTATATCACCCCTCACTTTAAGATATGCTTAAAGTTTTAAAAAGTACACAAAAAAGTAGTTTTTTAAACTACTTTTTATGACATTGATGTTATAAATCTAAGAAGGGTTGGATTAGCAAACAATTTATAATTAATAGCTGTTTGTTCTTCTTTAGTAAGCTTATCTGCTTTAACGCTTTTACTTATGTCTTCTTTAGTTATTTTGGTAGCTTCTTTCTCAGTGATTTTTATTTTGAAAGTTCCACTTAACGTTTCTTGATTATTTTTGGTTGCTTTAGTGGTTAAATTCAAAGTTTTACGATTATCTTTAATTTTATATTGTAAGGTACCTTCGGTTTTAGCATTTTCACTTTGAATGTCAATTAGATAAGCATATTTGTTTTTATCTAAGGTTGTAATGCTTATAACATCAGCTTTTTGATCATTATTTTCAGTCAATTCTAATTTTATAAATTCGTGATTAAGGCCTTTAGTATATAAGTTGATTGTAAGATCGCCCATGTCTTTAGTTTCTTCTTTTAAATTTTTAATATAGTTATCTGTTTCAGATTTGGTTTTACTTTCATCAATTCCAAATACTGACCCATACGCTTTAAGAAATCTAGCGTCTTTTTGTAATGTAGTGTTGATACTATCTAAAATAGTTCCAATATTATCTTTGTTAATAACTAATGAGGCACGGTAAGTTTTAACTTTTTGACCATCGACGGTGATTTCCATTTTTGAGCCACTAAATTTTTGACCATCTAATGATTGACTAACTGCGGTGTTTAAGGATTTTAATATTGTCTTAATATCTTTTGCATCGTAATTAATTGTTTTGTCATCAGTGTCGAGTTCAATATATTTATCTAATAAATCTGGTGACTTAAAATAGGTTTTTCCGCCTTCATTATATATAGTGGCGTTTAGTAAAGGATTTTTTTCATAGGTTGTTTTAAGATCGAGTTTAGAAATTTTATTCATTGAATCGGTAATATAACTAGCTTTTAAATCTATTTTGTTTAAATCTGCGTATTCGCTATTTTTTGATTCAATATTACAATCAACATCAATATTTCCCTTAGTAATTTCATATTTAGGATCTTCAATGTTTTCCATCAAATTATTAAAAACGACATCTACTGATCTTACAAATATGGTTTTAGGGTTATTAGCTAAATACCAATAAACTCCGATACTAGCAATCAATAAAATAATAAAAACAGTGATAAAAATCGGTAATTTTGATTTTTTATTTTTGGGCTGTTTGGGTCTACCTTTAACTACTTTATCAATTTCTTCTTGGCTTAATGTATCTGGAGCACCATCGATAGTTTTATCAATACTAGTTAGGGTATCTAAACTTAGGATTTCTTCTGGTTCACCCTTTGCTTTATTGAAAGCCGCTTTAACATCACTAGCAATTTCAGCTTTTTCAGCATTGTTTAAAAGATTTGTGTTATTATCCTTTGGCTCTTCATTTGTTTTATCTTCTTTCATACTACGACCTCCTACTTCTATTATAATGATATCAAATTGATAGTAAATTATCAATTGAAATGAAAAAAATAATCAAATTTAATTGATTATTTCTCCGTCCATGCTCCATGTTTTCACTTCGTTAATTTTAACGTTAACTATTTGGCCAATTTTATCTTTAGGAGCTTTCACATTAACTAACTTCATTGTATCAGTATATCCCATAAGCATTTCTGGGGTTTTTTCACTTTCGTTTTCTAATAAAACTGGAACTATTTTATCTAAATACTTTTCATTGGCTTCTCTAGCATATTTATTAACTAAATCATTCAGCATATATAGTCTTTTTTCTTTTGTTTCAAGTGGTGTGTTGTCAACCATTTTAGCAGCAGGCGTTCCTTCTCTTGGTGAAAAAATGAAGGTAAATGCAGAATCATATTTACAGGTTTGGACAACCTCTAAAGTATCGTTAAAGTCTTCTTCAGTTTCACCTGGAAAGCCAACTATTATATCGGTTGTAATCGCAACGTTAGGGATTTTCTTTAATTTATTAAATAGTTCTAAGTAACTTTCTTTGGTATAACGTCTTCCCATTAGTTTTAAAATTCGGTTACTACCTGATTGAAGTGGCAGATGAATATATGGCATAACATTTGGATATTCTTTGATAACTTCAATCATTTCATCAGTAAAATCCCAAGGGTGTGATGTTATAAATCTTACTCTTTCAATACCCGTTTCCGCAGCTTCTTTAAGCAAATCACTCATATCGTAGTCAGCATTTAGATCTTTGCCATAGGCATTAACATTTTGACCTAATAAAGTTATTTCTTTATAACCGTCATTTTTTAATTCGTTGATTTCGTTAATGATGTTTTCTTTTGTACGGCTTCTTTGTTTACCCCTAGTATATGGAACAATGCAGTATGTACAAAATTTATCACAACCATACATGATATTAACCCAGGCTTTATATTTGCTGTCTCTTTTTGCGGGCATATTTTCAATGATGTCACCTTCAATACTATAAACCTCAAGTTCTAATTTGTTTTGATTTATTGATTTAGCTAATATGTTAGGAAGTTCATTTATGTTATGAGTTCCAAAAACAATGTCTAACCATTTATATTTGTCTTTGATTTCTTCGGCGATAACTTCTTCTTGAACCATGCAACCACACATACCAACAATAATATTTGGCTTTGATTCTTTTAAATGTTTGATTCTTCCAACCATACCAAAAACTTTATTATGGGCGTTTTCTCTAATTGCGCAGGTGTTTAATAAAATAAGATCGGCATTCTCCATAATATCACTTTCCTTGAATGACATTTGTTCTAAAATAGCTTTGATATTTTCGGTGTCATGCTCATTCATTTGGCAACCATAGGTTTTGATAAAATATGTTTTATTTTTGCCTAAAGTTTTATAATTATCATCGATATTATACTTAATGGTTTTAGGAGTATTTTTAGTTCTTACTTTAGCCTCTTTTAAATTTGGCATTTGCATATTATCACTTCATTTCTTTATTAATGTCTTTATAGATAATACCATAATTATATGTTTTATTCAAGAAAAAACTAACATGCTTATTTTACTTTATAGGTATGAGAAGAGACGTAAAATAAGTGTGCTAGTTATATGGAGCTTTATAAACTCCAGTAGAACAACTACTTATTTGCAATTGTTCTCTTTGGAATTTATAAAATTTTAAGACAATTATGGCGTTATTGAAACTGAAGTGGCTGAATTATGCCATGCTCCGCTTCCGCTAGTATAACTCGCGTTAGCATTAAAGGTTGAGGTAGTACGATAGTTTACCCAGCCATAATTAACCCATCCACTATCTCCATATATTCCAACTCCATTAATAGAAATATTGCCACCCCATGAACGAGACAGAACTGTACCCCAAAAGTCGCTGGCAGTTACTTCTACATAATGGCGATATTGGATATAAGCTTGAGAAGAATTATAATCACTTACTCTTGCCTCTGATACAACTCTAAAATATGATGGCCCTGGGCCTGCTGTATTACCATATGATACTGCGTATGTTTGCTGTGGTGAAGTTATTGCAAAGTTAGTTGTAGGAAGCCATTTTTGGTTATTTTCATTATTGCATGTCCAAGTATGCAAATTTGTACCATTAGCGGCATTACTTGAAGGTAAATCTAAACATGTACCTAAAATACTTTTGAAATAATAATAGCCAGATCCGGCATTTTCTAAGGACCAATAACCTCCAGCATTGGTATGTATTTGATAAGTATGGACATTAGTTCCAGGAGCAGCATTGTTTCCAGAAACCCACATATATTGAGTTCCATCTGTTTGACTTTCAACAAAATAGTATACCACCCCATTAATTACCTTGGCTGGAAGTATCTCCCATTTTTGGTTATTAACATTATTCCATGTCCATAAAAGAATATTAGTTCCATTCTCAACATTACCATTGTAAACATCAACAGCAAAATTATTGTTAACTCCCGAAGCAAGTTTATACTGTGTTGAAGATGGGTTACTAAATCCTGACCTACTATCAATAACCCTTCCAGAACTATTACTACTGATATTGGCAGTTAAATCATTATTAGAAGCATTGTTATCAACAGTTGCAGTACCCCCAATTGTTACTGTACCATGCGAATTAATTCCCCCTCCATATGTATCAGAGCGGTTGTTTGTGATTGTTCCACCATTAACAGTTAATTGGGTATTAACTCCCATATGAATCCCCCCACCTACTGGTGATTTATTGTTGGTTATAGATCCGCCATTGATTTCAACCGTGGCTGGGTTAGCATTTGATGTTAAATCATCAATTCTAATTCCTCCACCATTTGAATATCCCGTACCCTCAACTACAGTGAAATTTTTTATGGTAGTTCCATTGTTAATAATCATTTTAGATCCGGGGGCCACTCTAGTTCCTCCTGATATATCAGAAATACTACTTCCATCTAAGGTGATATTTTGAATATTTAGTGTTCCACTAGTTACAGTTAATAAATAATCTGATAATGCTTTGGATTTTTTGATAGAACTTATACTATTATTACTAGTTAAAGTAATAGTTTTGTTGGCGCTGAAGTTAATA
>URBG01000038.1 GCA_900546055.1 uncultured Mycoplasmatota bacterium | reverse complement strand
TAGCTTGACTTCGTTTTGATATTGGTATATACTCTAATTAAGAAATGAGTATATACCAATATCAAAACGGAGGCAGGAATAATGAAAATCAGAAAATCGGTACTAAATAAGTTTACGGTAGAAGAAATTAAAGAAATGGGAGCAAAGGGCGCCCGCGATATAGTAAAAGGATACACACACCAAATCGGACATGATATGGAGTTACTAGTTCCCGTATCTGGCGAGCGTAATGTAGTCCTTGACTTTAAAGGTATTCTCTGCGAAATGGACGGATACGATAAAAGCTCAAAAACGGCTAGTGAAATTAAAAGTTATCACGGCTCTAAGGTAACTGCCTTAATGCGCGCAGTAGAAACAATGTTATTAATTTACGCATTGCAAGAAATCACAGGATGTCGGAAAATAAAAAATTTTGTTGTATATGGATTGAACAATAAAATTACCAAAAAATACGGGTTGGACTATTCGAAGGACGCATATAGTATCGAAGATTATAAGAATCACAAAGTTATTAAAGTTCAAGGGCATATCCGAAATGCAAAAGATATGGAATATTACAGAGATTTACAGTACAAACTTGCTAGTAATTTAGTTAAAAAATATAAGGAGGTCCACAATGTGGCATAAAATTAAATTCAATACACAAAACATAATAGGGGAAACTGCAAAAGCTACAATTATAAAAATGCCGAATAAGTCTAAATGGAAAGGCCTAACATTTTACCATCCTTCAAAATTAGTCAGAGAGGAGGGGCATAAGGGGTATCGTTCTTCTTTCTCTTTTACCGATGACTGGGAATTTCAATTATATAAAAAGGGCAATCTTGTAGATAAATTAGGCGCCGAAGAGATGTTAGATGCTTTTGATAATTCTTCACTAAATCCAATGGACGAAGAAACAAGTTATTTAAAAGTTACTAAACCGTCTAAGATAGAAGCAGAAGTAAGAGAAATTGAGGAGTTGGTACGTGATGAAATCTGATAATCAGCAAAAGGCGTTTGATAAGTTCAAGCGTCTAAAGGTCGGAGCCTTATTCATGAAGCAGGGTTCCGGAAAGACTAGAGTTGCGGTGGATTTAATAAATTCTACTGATTGCGAATTAGCTATATTTTTATGTCCTTATTCTACAAAAAGTAATCTGGAGCAAGAAATACATAAATGGCAATTATGTAAAAAATATATCATCGTGGGGTATGAAACTCTTTCCAGTAGTGATCGCGTTTATTTCGAGTTACTCGAAGATATAAAAGGTAAAAAAGTATTTACGGTAGCGGATGAGTCGGTTTTTATTAAAAACGAAAACAGTAAAAGACATATGAGGGCGATTGAAATATCTAAACGCAGCGAGTATCGATTATTGTTAAATGGGACACCCATTACAAAAAATGAATGGGATCTCTATAATCAAATGATGTTTCTATCACCTAAAATTATAAATATGTCCCGTCATGAATTTTTAAACACTTTTTTTGACCATATTCAGTACAAACGAAAAGGAGAAAAAGCCCGAGATTTTTATAAATTGTCAGATGTTAATATAGGTTATCTTCATAAGCTAATCGCTCCGTATATATTTGAATGTGATTTAATCTTTGACAAAGATATTTCACGTATTTCGGTAGAAATTACTGCTTCATCCGACGCAAAGGACCGATATACTTCGCAAAAACAAATACTACTTAAAGCCTTAGCTAGTGGAGCGTCTGACGTTAGTATGTTTACTAATTTGGCTCTTAGCTGCTTTGATGATTTTGAGCGACATAAGAGTATCGCTCAAAAGTTATCCGGCCAAATAATAGTATTTTGTACTCTTTTGTCTGAGGTTCGTAATATTTCAAAATTAATTGATTGTTATGTTATTACAGGGGAAACTGTAAATAGGGATGAGATTTTAGAAAAATTTAAAAACGACAATAAGCCGCTTCTTATGACATATGGTGTCGGGGCTTACGGCCTAAATTTACAATTTTGTAATAGGCTCGCTTTTGCAAGTTTGACTTTTGATTACGGGAAAATTGACCAAGCTATGATGCGGATACAGCGCATAGGCCAGACCCGCGATATAGAATATACTTATTTTACTTCTAATTTAGGCGTTTATTCGCTCATTGAAGAAAGTGTAAACAAGAAGATTAGACTTCATGATTTAATTATTAAAAAAAATAGAAGAAGGCGAGACTTTTGAAAAGATACTCTAATATAAATGTATATGACGCTGCCAAAAAGCGAATCGAGTATATATTTGATGAATTTGAGACTATTGCCGTAAGTTTTTCAGGGGGTAAGGACAGCGGAGTTGTATTAAATATGGCTGTCGATGAGGCGAGAAAAAGCGGGAAACGATTTACCGCTATATTTATAGATTTGGAGGCCTTTTATAAGGTAACTATAGAGTACGTAGAAAAAATGTTCTCTAATAATCGCGATGTTTTGGACCCTCTTTGGATTTGTCTCCCGATGGAGAGCCCAAATGCCCTATCTTACTTCTCCCCTACCTGGACTTGGTGGGAAGAGGGAAAAGAGGATATATGGGTTCGAGA
Source organism: uncultured Mycoplasmatota bacterium (assembly GCA_900546055.1). Taxonomy (GTDB): domain Bacteria; phylum Bacillota_I; class Bacilli_A; order RF39; family UBA660; genus Coprosoma. The sequence goes on along the minus strand of URBG01000038.1, from coordinate 8,452 downwards.
AATGCCAAAAAATGAATGGGTAATAAATTTATCAAATCATAAATTCGAGTTTTACAAGCCCGGGATGTCCTTTGAAAAGTTCACTCCGTTATTAAATGAGTGGCTAGCGAAAACCGGTAGTGCTGCTATATTGTTAGGCTTGAGAGCCGAAGAGAGTCTCAATCGATACAGAGCTATAAACGATAATAAAAGTACATATAAAGGGCTTCAGTGGTCAACTCAAATAAATAAAGCCTATAGCTTCAGCCCTATTTATGACTGGACGGTAGAGGACATTTGGACGTATAATGGTAAGTTCAGAAAAGAATATAATAAGTTATACGATTTATTTTATCAAGCCGGCGCGAGTATTCATAAAATGCGGGTAGATGAGCCGTTCGGGAATGAAGCTAAAGCAGGACTTAATCTATTCCGAGTTATTGAGCCTAATACCTGGGCGAAAGTCGCTAATAGAGTTAGCGGCGCTAATTTCGGAAATATCTATTCCGGTAATAAAATAATGAGTACCAAGTATACTCTTCCCGAGGGGCACTCTTGGGAGTCTTTTACTAAATTTTTACTAGAAACGTTGCCGGAAGATTTAGCGAACCATTATAAACGGAAATTTATAAAATTTAAAAAAGTCATTGATGCGTCGCCTAACATCGATACTGAGGATGATGTACTAACATGGCGGCGCATGGCTTTGTGTATCATAAAAAACGATTATACGTGTAAAGGGTTATCTTTTAGTGTCACAAAAGATATGAGCGAACGAGGTAAATATTTAGTAGAAAAATACAGGGGGCTATAATATGAAAAGTCCGGTTTATAACATAATCGCAGTGCCTATTGAGAAAATTAGAGCTAATGAATATAACCCTAATTCTGTAGCTCCTGCCGAAATGAAACTCCTATATGATAGTATAAAAGAAGATGGGTATACTATGCCTATCGTGTGCTATTACGATAAGGACGCCGACATGTACGAAATTGTAGATGGTTTTCATCGCTATTCAATTATGTTAAAATATAAAAATATAAGAGAGCGTGAAGGCGGTAGGTTACCTGTGTCGGTAATTGATAAGCCTATTAGCGGTAGAATGGCGAGCACTATTCGGCATAATCGCGCTAGGGGGTCGCATAACGTAGATTTGATGAGTAACATAGTCGCGGAACTCGTGAAGATGGGGTTGTCTAATGATTGGATTGGCAAACATCTAGGAATGGACGCCGACGAGGTAATAAGACTAAAGCAAATTACTGGATTGGCCGCGTTATTTAAGGATAGGGAATTTAGCAAATCATGGACGAAAAAAAAGTAAAAAATACATGGGGCGGGAGACGCGCCGGGGCCGGCAAACCGGCTCTGCCAAAAGATGAGGTAAAAAAAATCAGGTCTATCAAGATGTCCGATAAAGAATGGGACTTGCTCGGTTCGTTGGCTGATGCTAAGCATATGACTAAATCAGAATATATTCGGTTTAAGACTTTAGAAGAAAATAAAGAATAATAAAAAGAGACGCATAATTTGATATGCGTCTCTTTTTATTATTTAATCCGGATTTATTTTAAATGTAAAAGAAGCTAAAGTTAGGCTTAGGTCGGGGATAGATTATTCTTTGTTACTCACCTATTGCACAACTTTTAGGTAAATTAAAATTTTAGACAAGCCCCCAAAAATGGCATAGATAAAAGGGTTTTGCCGAATAAGGCAAAACCCTTCGATAAATCTTTATTTGAACTCGTAGTGTAAAACTAGTTTGGTCTCAACTAGTACATCTTTATAATAAGTGTAAAAATAAAATTTGTCAATTATAAAATTAAAAATTGAATAGAGTGACTGGTAATATGTAATTTTAAATAGTGTAAAAATTTTAGGAGGAGTATTATGAGGTTTCAAAACAAAAAAACAGGGGATTATTTTGTAGGTTTAGATATTGGAACAAATTCAGTGGGATGGGCAGTTACCAATGAAAAGTATGAGATATTACGCGCAAAAAATCATCGAATGTGGGGGAGTCGTTTATTTGAAGAAGGAAAAACGGCAGAGGAACGTCGGGTTCATCGTGCAGGGCGTCGTCGATTGAATCGACGTAATGATCGGTTGATGATTTTGGAAGACTTGTTTGCTGAAGAAATCTCAAAAGTTGATAAAGCCTTTTATCAACGCTTACACGAAAGTCAGTACCGACAAGAGCATAAAACCGTTTCAGGCCCATATTTTTTATTTAATGATAAAGAGTTTACCGATGAAGATTATCATATAGACTATCCAACAATTTATCATCTGAGAGTAGCTTTAATGAAAGCACCCGCTAAAGATGTTCGTTTATTATTTTTAGCAATTCATCATATCATAAAATATCGTGGTAATTTCTTACATGAAGGTGAAACATTTAAAACCACAGGTGGTCTTACTGATATATTACAACGAGTATTAGCTTGTAATGAATTTAGCGGTCTAAAACAACATATTGATGATACAGCATTAGTAAAACTATTAACCAATAAAGGGATTACACGTAGTGATATTGCCAAACAAATTAGTGAATTGGCAACAGATAAACTATATAGAAAACAGGCTAAAGCATTTGCGAGCTTAGTATTGGGGCTAAAAGCTAATTTAGACGATTTATTTAATGAACCTGAATATAAAGAATTAGATTCAGAAATTAGAACGGTAGAATTTTCAGGAAAAGAATATTGGGAAGAACGAGATAAATATGAACCTTATTTAGGGGAGAGTCTATTTGCTTTAGATGGTTGTAAGACTTTATATGATACATTGTTGTTATCAAATATTAAGCCGGATGGAAAGTACTTATCTGAAGCAAAAGTTGAAACATTTGAAAAACATCATGAACACTTAGAAAGTTTAAAAGACTTACTAAAAAGTAATAAGGCTTTATATAACCGGGTTTTACGTGATGATGAGAAGAACTTAAACAACTACATTACCTATATAGGTAAAAGTGAATTCAATAAACGTTGTTCCCGTGATGAGTTCTATAAATTTTTAAAACAAACAATAAAAGATATTTCGGATAATGAAAATAAAGCAGAAATTGTACAATTAATGGAGTTAGACAGCTTTTTGCCTTTGTTACGTGTTCGTGAAAATGGGGTTATTCCGTATCAGATTCATGAAGAAGAATTAGAACAGATTTTGAATGTATCAAGTGAAAAATATCCATTTTTGAACAAAGCTGATGGCTCGGGCTTTACAATAGCACAAAAAATATTAAAATTATTGACATTCCGTATTCCTTACTTTGTAGGACCTTTAAATCCTGCACATAAGGATAGAGACAATGGGTTCGCTTGGGTTGTTCGAAAGGCCCCGGGGAAAGTATACCCTTGGAACTTTGAAGATAAAGTAGATATTAGTGCTTCGGCTACCGCTTTTATTGAGAATTTAACTAATAAATGTACCTATTTAATCGGTGAAGATGTTTTGCCTAAATACTCCTTGGCGTATTCGAAATTTTCTTTGCTTAATGAGCTTAATAATTTACGCTATGACGGTAAACCATTGTCTTATGAAACGAAGCAATCATTTATAAAAGATTGTTTTGAAAAAGAACACAGAAAAATGACTGAAAAGCGTATTAGGGAATTTTTGAAACATTTGGGTGGAACAGATGGAAAAGGTGCCCTTACAGGCTTAGATGTAGATATTAAGAGCGATTTAAAATCGTATCGCGATATGGTTCGCATACTAGGTGATGGTTTTGATGAAACAATGGCGGAACGGATTATTCGGTATGTGACTTTATTTGGTGAAGCTAAAAAAGTATTATTAAGTACCTTAGAAATAGAATTTGGTGATGATTTAAGTGATACTCAGAAAAAGCAGATTCTAAAACTTCAGTATCGTGACTGGGGTCGTTTATCAGCCACGCTTTTAAAAGGTATTAAAGGCGTAGCGGGTGATAATCCTGAGTGCAGTATTTTGGAATGCATGGAACAACAACCATTGAATTTGATGGAAGTTTTAAGTTCGCATAATACATATTTAGCTGCGATAGAAGAGTTTAACAAAGAACGTACGGAGCCAACAGATATAGTAGACTATAAGCTAGTTGATGATTTATACATTTCACCGGCAGTAAAGCGTTCTGTTTGGCAGACATTACGCATTTTAGATGAAATTACAAAATTACGCGGTAGTGTACCTAAAAAAGTATTTGTGGAAGTTGCCCGAACAAATCGAGCAGAAAAGAAAAAAACTGATTCAAGAAAAGAACGCTTATTACAATTATATAAAACAATTAAGGATGAAGGACGTAATTGGACAGAAGAAATTAAACAGCGTGATGCAGGCGACTTTAATTCTAAAAAGTTATTTTTGTACTACACTCAACAAGGTCGCTGTATGTATTCGGGCGAAAAAATAACAAGTATCGGTGACTTGTTTACGTCTAAATACGATATTGATCATATTTATCCTCGTAGTGTAACTAAGGATAATAGTTGGGATAATTTGGTATTAGTTAAAGCAGAGCTTAATCGTGAAAAGAAAGATATCTACCCGATTGAAAAAGATACACAAGATAGATGTATTAGCCTATGGAAGCAATTATTAGAACAAGGTTTAATCAGCGAACGAAAATATGAAAGACTGGTTCGCACGACTCCGTTGACAGCTGATGAATTGGCAGATTTTGTTAATCGCCAATTAGTAGAAACTAATCAATCGGTTAAAGCGGTTACTAATTTGTTGAAACGTTTATATCCGGATACAACCATCTGCTATGTTAAAGCTGAAAATGTATCAGATTTTCGCCAAGAAAGAGAATTTGTTAAATTACGCAGTTTAAATGCTCATCATCATGCAAAAGATGCTTACCTAAACATTGTGGTAGGTAATGTTTACCATGAAAAGTTTACAAATAATCCTCGTAACTTTATTAAAAATGCAAGATCTGATAAAAAACGTCCATATAGTTTGAACCATATGTTTGATTATCTATTGCAAGTAGGCAATAAAGAGATTTGGAATCCTAAAACCGATAATAATTTGGTTAAAAAAATGATGCGCAATAATGATGTACAAGTAACTAGGATGCTAGTTGAACAAACAGGAGCTCTATATGATGCTACTATTTATAAAGCAAGTGTAACTAAATCCGAAAGCTATGTGCCGTTAAAATCAAGTGATGCAATTTTAAGTGATGTTAAAAAATACGGTGGGTTTACAAGTATAAAAATTGCTTACTACAGTATTTTCCGTTTCTATAAGAAGAACTCTGAAGAATTTGAAACTCACATTATTTCTATTCCTGTATTAAAAGCAGGTACGTTAAACTCTAAGGAAGATTATGTTGCTTATGGCGAAGAAATTATGAATAAGCAAAAGTTTGATAGGGTAGAGTTGGTTTATAAAAAGCTATGTATGAATTCTTTGGTTCGAATTAATGGTGTTATGTATTATTTAGGTGGCAAAACCAATAATAGTTTATATATTGATTCAGCTATATCTTTAGTACTGCCAGACAATATTGCAAAAAAAATAAAAGCTGTTGAAAAATATATTGCCAGAGTGGCAGAGAACGGAAATTATAAGCCTCAACCTGATCAGGTGAGTCCTGAGTTTAATATGATTATTTATAAAGCGTTAACAGAAAAAATGAAACAGCCTGCATTTGTTGGATTAAAAACTAATAGAGAGAATGAGTTAGAAAAAGAGACTACAATTACAGCATTTATTGCGATGACATTAATAGAACAGTGCAAAATGCTGATGGAAATCTTAAACTTGTTGACTCAACAAAAAACGACCTATGCACTTAAACCTATTGGTGTATCGGCTTCAAGAAGTACATTAGGAATGAATATAACCGGTTTAAGTGAATTTACAATTATAACTCAATCTGTAACAGGTCTGCAAGAAAAAGAAATACGAATTATTTAGCCATTATTGAGCAAGTAAGGAGTTAATATATGGGGTGGCGCATTGTTGTAGTAGATAGTCGTGCGAAATTAGATTTTAAAATGAATTACATGGTAATTCGTAAAGATGTTGGTTGTGAGCGAGTCTATGTAAGTGAAATGCAAGTATTGATAATAGCTTCAACGGCGGTCAGTTTGACCGCCGCCTTGCTCAACCAATTGACTAAGGCTAAAGTGAAAGTGGTATTTTGTGATGAGAAATTTAATCCGGCCAGTGAACTAGTCGCTTTATATGGTAGTCACAATACAAGTAAATGCTGTCGAGATCAAATTGCTTGGGATGAAAGAACAAAGCAAGCTGTTTGGACTGTATTGGTACGTGAAAAAATAAATAATCAGGCTAAACTACTAAAGAGGTTAAAAAAAGAAGAATATAGTCTCATAGAATCGTATGTGTCCGATATGATGTTTAATGATGAATCTCACAGAGAAGGTCATGCGGCAAAAGTATATTTTAACAGCCTATTTGGCAAGCTTTTTACGCGAGATGATGCCTCTAATATTAATGCGGCCTTGGATTATGGCTATACTATTTTGTTATCTGCTATTAATCGGGAAATCGTAGCCATGGGATATTTGACTCAATTTGGTATAAATCATTGTAATCAATATAACCCGTTCAATTTAAGCTGTGATGTAATAGAACCGCTCAGGGGGATTGTAGATAAATATGTTGTGGGATTAAAACATAGCAATTTCACACGTAAAGAGCGATTAGAATTAATTGACTTATTAAATAAACAAGTTAAAATTGATGGAAATCGCCAATACTTAAGTGCTGCGATAAAAATATATTGTAAGAGTATATTTGATGCATTGAATGAAAATGATGTTAATTTAATAAGGTTAGTGGAGTATGAGCTATAGATATATGAGAGTACTAGTTATGTTTGATTTGCCGGTGGCAACGTCAGCAGATAGAAAGGCATACAGAACATTTCGGAAGTTTCTGCTCTCCACCGGCTTTTATATGATGCAAGAGTCGATTTATGCAAAATTAGTTTTAAACCAAACTGAAGCTAACAAAGTTATGACTTATGTGCGATGGCAAAAACCGCCTGAAGGTTTAGTACAAATGCTTGTTATAACGGAAAAACAGTTTTCTAAAATGGAAACACTCGTTGGTGAAGTGACTACGGAAGTTGTAAATTCAACAGATAGGTTATTGATATTATGAAGCTAACTTATTTATCTTTAGACGTAGAGCTGGATTTTTCTGCCAATTCTATTACTACATTAGTTATAGAAAACCGAAAATTATTTCGCTCACTTGCATGTGAATTTATTAAGGCCACTAAAGGGGAAGATACGCAGTGGACCTTATCAGAATCCAATAAATTATTGGACATCAAGAAAGATTGTTATATCATTAGTGATTTCTTTGATTTAGATGTAAATAATAAAACGTTGTTAACTAAGTTAAATCAACGATTAACTTCTATTGCGACGGAAGATGTAGGACTTTTATTTGAAATCAATCAAAAGATTCAAGAACTGTTTATGGCTTTAGAGGGGAGTTTAAGCCTTGATGTAACCTATAATAATCTCATAACTGCACAGGATATTGTAAAGTTGGGGAATTTTATGATTTGCGATGATGAATTTGATGATATTGGTAAAGTGATTAGTTTTATTGAAGTAGTCGTGGATTTGATCCGGCCAAAGTTATTAGTTATGCTCAATCTGCGTAAATTTATGACAAATAGTGAATTGGAATTATTTTTTGAGACAATTTTGTGTAAAAAAATACCTGTTTTTTGTATAGAAGGTAGTGATGCGGAAGAGATTTCAGTTGTTCAAGAATTAGAAGTATTATATACTTTAGATAAGGATTTATGCGTGTTTTAACTGACTGACTAGAATTACACCTGCCTCGTAAGCTGAAAAATCTCTCAAATCTTTAAATTCAGCATTTTGGGTAAAAATGCAATTTGGGGTTTGAGAGTAGTGTAAAACTAGTTTGGTCTCCAATCTCATATTGTTATATGGGGAAGATTCACCGGTTTGAGAGTAGTGTAAAACTAGTTTGGTCTCCAATAACCTCTTCAAATTCCACAGTTGGTACTGGGTTTGAGAGTAGTGTAAAACTAGTTTGGTCTCCAATTACATATTTTGATTCAAATTCTAGCAGTTGTTTTCTAAAGCTATCAATAATAATTTTTTCTTCATTTTCTAAAATCAAATGATAATCTGCATCAATTTTAGCTATAATACCTTTATAATAATTCATTAGTTTCTTAGTTCTTTTTATCATTTCTTGATTGGGTCTAATGATTCTAGCAGTTAAATTTTTTGAAACAACTTCTTCATCTATCATTTTCAAAGAATTTAGTGTCTTATAAATCTCATCATAAGCAAATTTGAATTCTATACAGGAATATAGTTTTTCAAATTCTGAATTAATTTTCATTTTATATGGACCTGCATCAATATCAGCAGGAAGGCAGACAGCAGCCGAAACGGTCAGTCAAGAAGAAATCAATGGATAGAGAACGATAAGAAAGGTGGAAACGATTAT
>URBG01000037.1 GCA_900546055.1 uncultured Mycoplasmatota bacterium | reverse complement strand
AAGTATATGAGAAGACGAAAAAACAAAAAACAAATTAGAATAATTATCAGCCTATCTATTTGTTTATTGTTAATAATGACCGTAGGCTATGCCGCTTTTAATACTAATTTAAGCATAAATGCCAAAGGTAATATAAAAGATTATAATGCTGCCTGGCAATTAAAAAAGAAAGTTATTACTTCTGGTGATGGTTTATATAAAGACAATTACGAAGATGAAAGATATATTTATAGGGGGCAAGAACCCAATAATTATATAGTTTTTAATGATGAACTTTGGCAAATTATCGCCATTGAGGAAGATGATGCTTTAAAGATCATTAAAAAGGACAGCGTAAATAGTATTGCTTGGGATTTAGCTACAAATCGAAACAATGACAATAATACCTACTGCAATAGAATTTATACATTTAATGATAAGGAACAATACTTAGGGTGCAATGTATGGAGCGCTCAGCCGGGAAACTTTACAGATGGTCAAAATCAGGGTACTGTTAGTACTGATGCCTCTTTAAATACATATCTAAACACGGAATATTACGAAGGTTTAAAAGACAAAGAATATATAATAAGTCATTCTTATAATATAGGTAAAGTGATTAGTAGTAATGACCCAAAAATTGCCGATATTTACAAACAAGAGAAATTAAATACATGGACTGGGAAAGTAGGGCTTTTCACAATAAGTGATTTTTTAAAAGCCAGCACGAATGAAAATTGTAATTCAATAAATAACTCCAGGTCAATTACAGAAACTCCATGTACCTTAGAAAATGGCAATTATCTAGATGCTATAAAAAAGGAGACATGGACTATGATTCCCTATAGTGCAACAAGTAGTATAAATGCTGCAGCAACTGCGTATGTGAGGACGGTAGGAGCTTATTTAGGTAACGGAATTAAAGGTGGTGTTAGTGGCTATCCAGTGATTACAGCATATCAGGTTAGACCTGTTGTTCATTTAAAACCAGAGATTAAATTAATCGGCTCAGGAACGAAAGATGATCCGTACGTTATTAAGTAAAAAAATATCCTAACTTGGGATATTTTTTACAAGATCGAATCTATAACCTAATTTTTTCATTTCCTTAATAAAAGTATCTAAAGCTTCATAGTTACCTTTATTTTTAGGATGGAGTAAATATATGGCTCCATTATGGTAGCGTTTCATTAGTTCATTTAATGCGTATTCCTTAGTAACATCGCCATTCCAGTCTAAATAATCAGCACTGTAAAAGAAACTTCTGTAGCCTAAATCCTTAACCATTTGTAAATCACGGTAGCTCCATTCTCCTCTAGGGTCACGATAAACTTTATCCATCTCTTTGCCTGTAATTTCATAATAAGCCTTTTCCATACTTTGAATCTCAGCTAAATATTTTGAATAATTTTCTTTAGTCGCAAGACCCGGCATACTATAGTGGTTAGCTGTATGATTACCAATTGAATGTCCAGCTTCAGCCATTTGTTTAACTAAGTCCTGGTTTGATACCATGTAGTGTTTACACAAAAAGAAAGTGCCTTTGACATCATTATCATTTAAAACATTAACAATTTCTTTAACGTAAGTTTCATTTCCGCCTTCATCAAAAGTTAAATATAAAACCTTTTCATTAGGCCCCATAAAATAAGCTCCGTATTTTTTTAGCTCATTAATATCTGCGCCCCCAGCTGGCCGATTATGATCCTTTTTATTATCACTCCACCAACCGCGCATTTTATTGTCAATCTTATCGTAACTATCTTTGTAATATGGTTTTTCTACCACCTTTACAAATCTTTGAGCCATTGCTATTGTTCCATTTGAATTTTTAACTTTATATGTAATTTGATAAGTTCCAGCTTTATCGTAATTAGTATCCTTAGTTACCTTAACTTTACTAGTGATGTTTCCATCTTTTTCATCATAAGCCTGATAACCTTCTTCCTTATATGTATCACCTAAATTGATCGTAATAATCTTATTACCAGTCAAAGTGATTTTTGGCATTGATTCATTTTTAGTTATATTGTCAAATTTAAACCAAATAATTACTCCAACAATAATGATCAATCCTAAAATAAGTATCCGTATTCTTTTTTTCTTCATAAAATCACCTAATTAATTATACTTAATATGCCGCCTAATTATGTAAAGTAAAAAATAATGATATTGCTGGTTTCAAACAATTAATATATAATAGAATAAGGAGATGATAGAGTGGAATTAACAAAAAACATAAATCCCAACATTTTTAGAGAATATGATTTAAGAGGTATCGCTGATGAAGACTTAACTGAAGATGTTGCATATACAATTGGGCGCAGTTTTGGTAGCTATGTTTTAAAAGATAATAATTATAAAGTTGTAGTTGGACATGACAATAGAACAACTTCTCCAAGAATTAGAGAAGCATTAATTAAAGGTCTTACTGAAAGTGGTGTATCAGTAATTGATCTTGGATTGGTTACCACTCCAATGTATTATTTTGCTAAAATATACTATAATATTTATACTGGTATTATGATTACAGCAAGCCATAATCCAAAAGAATATAACGGTTTTAAAATTTCTTTTTCCGAGGTTGGTAATGCCTATGGTAAATTAATCGAAAAGTTTAAAGACTATACTTATGAACAAAACTTTTCAAAAGGGGAAGGAGAAGTCGTTAATGCTGACATAAAAAAAGCTTATTTGGAAAATCTTCAAACCAAAATCGACCTTAAAGATCGTAAAGTAAGAGTTGTTGTCGACTGTGGTAATGGAACAGGCAGTGTAATAATCAAAGACGTTTTAGATATGTTTGATATTGAATACGATTTGATCTATTGCGACAGCAATCCTGAATTTCCAAATCATATACCTGATCCCGCTGTAGGAGAAAACATGATTGATTTAGGCAAACGTGTTAAAGAATTAGGCTATGATTTCGGCATTGGTATCGATGGCGATGCAGATAGAGTAGGTGTTGTCGATGAAAATGGTAAATTTATAACAGCTGATTTAATCATGTTAATAATTTATCGTAATATCGTAGATAATATGCATAATAAAAAAGCCTTATTTGATGTTAAATGTTCTAGAGCATTAATCGATGGCTTAGAAGAATTAAATATTAAACCTGTAATGAACCGTACTGGAAATTCTTATTGTAATTTAAAAATGCAAGAAGATTTAAACGATCCCAATGATGACTTTGACTTTGGTGGTGAATATTCGGGACATTTATTCTTTAGAGATAGATATCAAGGCTTTGATGATGGAATTTATGCTGCTCTTCGTTTAATTGAAATTCTTTCAAATACGAATAAAGATTTCAGTGATTTATTGAAAGGTGTAAACAAATATTATTCAACCGAAGAATTAAAAATTAAAGTTACCGAAGAAAACAAATTCGATATTGTAAATGGTATTAAAGATTATGTCATCGAAAATGGCTATCATTATGAAGACATCGATGGTGTAAGAGTTGAATTTAAAAACAGTTGGGCTTTGATTAGAGCTAGTAATACTGGCCCAAATTTAACCGTTAGATTTGAAGCTAAAAGTGAAAAAGAATTAGAAAAAATTAGAGAAGAATTCACTGAAGCAATTGATAGAATGATTGAAAAGTATTCCTAAAAAGAATACTTTTTTAATAATTAAAACAATAAAACCAAATAAAAAATATTCTTTAATAATTACAATTTGAAATTAATGTGAAATAAAGTGAAAAATGTATTGATTTTTTTGATATTTTACTATATAATCTAATAGTGTGTGTGATAATCTCATCAAATTATTAGATAGGTGATAATATGAATGACAGCGTAAATGTAGTATGGGAAATACCTTATTTGGACCTTCCAATAACCAATGTAGTTATAATGTCATGGATAGCCATGGCCGTTATAATTCTTTGGGCTTTTTTAGCAACAAGAAAAATGAAGGAAATTCCAAGTGGGTTACAAAACACTGCAGAAATAGTAGTTGAATCAGTAACTAACTTTACTGAAAGCTTTATGGGCAAAATAGGCAAGACTTATGCCCCATATGTCGGAACAGTTGGTTTATTCTTAGCTATTTCTAACACATTAGGTGCTTTGTTTATGGGCGAACTTACACATGGTCTTGTGGCTCCGCCAACTAGATCGTTAGCCATTCCTGTAGCTTTAGCGTTAATGACAGTTATTGTCGCTATTGGTGCTGGCATTTACAAAAAGGGAGTTAAAGGATTTATCAAACGATTATTCCATCCGCTACCTTTCTTATTGCCATTTAATTTATTAGAGTTTATCACAAAACCATTATCGCTAAGCATGCGACTATTTGGTAACATATTAGGAGCTTACATTTTGATGGAGCTACTATTCGTAAGTCTTCCATGGGGTATTCCAAGCATTGCTTGTATGTACTTCGACTTATTTGATGGAGGATTGCAAGCATTTGTCTTTGTACTTCTAACAGTACTATACATATCAGAAGAAGTCAGAGAAGAAGAATAATTGATTGGTGGTGAAATGAATGGAAATGTTAGGTTTAATAGGTGCTGGTATCGCTGTATTCACAGGTTTAGGTGCCGGAATTGGTATCGGTATCGCAACTGGTAAAGCAGCTGAAGCCGTTTCAAGACAGCCTGAAGCATCAGGAAAGATCCAAACTATCTTATTATTAGGAGCTGCTCTTGCTGAGGCAACAGCTATCTATGGTTTAGTCATTGCAATAATGATTATGGGTAAAATGTAAGACGTTTTAACGATGAAACTTCAAGTTGCTTTCTAACTTGAAGTTTTAATAGTTATCGCAAATAGAAATGGAGTTAAAATATGGAAATAGATAAGGAATTTTGGACAACACTATTTTTTACTGTATTAAACATCTTAATTTTATATTTCATCTTAAAAAAGATATTGTTTAAGCCTGTCACAAAATATATGGAAACTCGTTCAAATAAAATAAAAGAGGCTCTAGATATGGCCGAAGAAGCTAAAGCTAAAGTTGAAGCAATGGAAGAAGAACACCAAGCAAGGCTTAAAGAGGCTAAAGAAGAGGGAATTGCTCTTATTAATAGTTATGAGCAAAAAGCTAAGAACGAATACGATAATATAATTGCTAACGCTAAGAAAGATTCTGAAATGTTAATTGAAAGCACCAGAAACGAACTTGCTGTCGAAAAAGACCAACTAGTTTCTAGTCTTAAAACTGAAATTTCTGATCTTGTATTAGAAGCTAGTGAAAAAATCTTAAATAAAAACTTAGATAGCAAAGCTAACAGGGAACTAGTTGAAAAATTTATTAAAGAGGAAAAATAGAAGAGGGTGAGAATATGGCCGTTGTAAGTACGAGATATGCTGAAGCTCTTCTAAGTTCAGCCAATGACAAAGATAGAGAAAACTTTGGTGAATATTTAAACGATTTATCAAATCTATACAGAGAAACTGAACTAAAACAAACCATTGATAATCCTAGAATATCTAAAGAAGACAAACTAAACGTTATCAAAGAAATAGTTCCTCAAAATCAAGTTTTTATTAATTTTATCGAACTGTTATTAAAAGAAAATAGAATTAATTTAATTAATGATATTTCTTTCAAATATAGTGAAATGATAGATAAATTAAACAAAATAATCAAGATAGAAATAATCTCACCATATGAACTTAGTGAAAAAGAAGCTAAAGAAATAGCTTCTAAGTATCAGAAATTATATAACGCAAACAAGGCCTTATATACCATCAAAATTGATGAAACCTTAATCGGCGGTGTTAAAGTTATATGTAAAGCTGATGATAAGGTATATGATGACACAATTAAAACAAAATTAAACGAAATACTGTAAAGGAGGGAAACAAGTGTTAATTAAACCAGAAGAAATTAGTGATATTATAAGAAAAAAAATTAACGACTATGATTCCAAAATGAAAATAGATGAGGTCGGTTATGTTATCGAGTCAGGAGACGGTATTGTTAAGATATTCGGTCTTAAAAATTGTATGGCTGGAGAATTAATCGATTTTGGTGATGGAATTTATGGTATGGCGATGAACCTTGAAGAAGAAAATGTTGGCTGCGTATTATTAGGTGGCGAAACAAATATCAAAGAAGGTAGTATTGCCAAAAGAACCGGAAGACCAGTAAGTATTGGTGTTAGCGATGAAATCATCGGACGCGTTGTTAATCCACTTGGCGAAGTTATTGATGGAAAAGAAGCTTATAAAGTAGATGAATACCGCGATGTTGAATTTCTTGCTCCAAGTGTTATGGTAAGAAAGTCAGTTGACACCCCATTACAAACTGGTATTTTAGCCATTGATTCAATGGTTCCAATCGGAAGAGGACAAAGAGAATTAATTATCGGAGATAGACAAACTGGTAAAACAGCTATTGCTGTCGATACAATCATTAACCAAAAAGGTCAAAATGTAATTTGTATTTATGTTGCCGTTGGTCAAAAATCTTCATCAGTAGCAGGTGTTGTAGATACACTAAAGAAAAATGGTGCTATGGATTACACAATCGTTGTTTCATCAACTGCAAGTGATTCAGCTCCAATTCAGTATTTAGCGCCTTATGCCGGATGTGCTATTGCTGAATATTTCATGTTCAAAGGGAAAGATGTATTAATTGTTTATGATGACTTGTCAAAACACGCTCAAAGCTATCGTGCAATGTCATTATTATTACGTCGTTCACCAGGACGTGAAGCATACCCAGGTGATGTATTCTATTTACACTCAAGATTGTTAGAAAGAGCTGCTAAGTTAGATGATGAGCATGGTGGTGGATCAATTACTGCCTTACCTATAATTGAAACTTTAGCCGGCGACGTATCTGCATACGTTCCAACTAACGTAATTTCAATTACTGATGGTCAAATTTACTTAGAAAGTGAATTGTTCTTCGGTGGTCAAAGACCAGCGGTAAACCCAGGATTATCAGTATCACGTGTTGGTGGTTCTGCACAAATTAAAGCTATGAAGAAATTATCAGGAAGAATCAGAATCGATTTAGCACAATATCGTGAACTTGCTTCATTTGCTCAATTCGGTTCAGAACTTGATAAAGCCACTCAAAATAAATTAATCCAAGGTGAAAGAATTCTAGAGCTATTAAAACAACCTCAATATCAAACATTAGCTGTTGAAAAACAAGTAGTTATGTTATATGCTGCTGTTCATGGCTATTTAGCTGATATTGAGAATAAAGATGTAAAAGAATTTAATAAAGGTCTAATCGAACATGTTTTAGAAAAACATCCAGATATCCTTGAAGAAATTAAAACTAAAAAAGATCTTAATAAAGAATTAGAAGAAAAAATTGTTGCAAGCATCAATGAATATAAAAAGATTTTTAAATTATAGAAAAGAGGGTGAGGTAACTTGGCTAACGCAAGAGAAATAAAACTAAGAATTAGAGGTGTTGAAGGCACTAAGAAAATAACTAAAGCCATGAAATTAATTGCTGCCTCTAAATTAAAAAAAGCCCGCGAAATGCATGAAAGAACTTTACCATTCTTCAAACATATTCAAGATGTCATGATTGATATAATGCAAAGTACTCCAGAAATGAAGTTAATTTATTTCGACAAAAGAGAAAATAAACCAAATCGTAAAAAAGCGTATATTGTTATTTCTTCAGATAGCGGACTTAATGGTGGATATAACACCAACGTTATTAAAGAAGCTACTAAAATTATCGATAAAGAAAATAGTGTTGTTTTCCCAATCGGTAATGTTGTTAAGAATTACATGCTTAAAAACGGTTATAATGTTGTTACTGAAAATGGATCAAGTTCATATAGCGTAACAACTATTACTGCCGCTGACATTGCTAAACATATGGTTAAACTTTTTAAAAAAGGTGAAATTGACGAACTAATTTTAGTTTATACAGAAATGGAATCAGTAATGAGTTTAGTTCCTCATACAATTAAACTTTTGCCACTAGAAATTAGAGACTTTAAAGTTAAAGAGGATAAAACTGTTGCCGTTTTAGAATTTGAACCAACACCAGAAAAGGTGTTTGAACGCTTAACTAATCAATATGTTAAAGGTGTACTTTACGGTGGTATGGTAGAATCATTTGTTAGTGAACACTTTGCAAGAATGAATGCTATGGATAGTGCAACAACAAACGCTGAAAAAGTATCGAAAAAATTAAATCTTGATTATAATAGAGCTAGACAACAAGCCATAACTCAAGAAATATCTGAAATCATTGGTGGTGCCATGAACACCAACTAAACTAAAAAGAAAGGGTGATTATAGATGAATGAAGGAAAAATATCACAAATAACAGGTGCTGTTTTAGATATAAAATTTGATAGTGATAAATTACCTAATCTTTATAATGCTATAGATATTCCTTTTAACGATGGTAAAATCGTCGCTGAAGTTATGCAACACCTTGGTAATGATACTGTAAGATGTGTTGCTATGTCTTCAACCGATGGTCTTCAAAGAGGAATGAAAGCTATCGACACAGGAGCTCCAATTTCTGCTCCTGTTGGTGAAGAAGTATTAGGAAGAGTATTTAATATTTTAGGTGAGTCAATCGATGGAAAAGGCGATGTAAATTCTGCTGATAAATGGCCAATCCACCGTGAAGCTCCAAAATTTGTTGAACAAAAACCAGTAACAGAAATGTTTGAAACAGGAATTAAAGTTATTGACTTACTTGCCCCTTATGCCAAAGGTGGTAAAGTTGGATTATTCGGAGGTGCCGGAGTTGGTAAAACCGTTTTAATCCAAGAATTAATTAGTAGTATTGCAACTCAACACGGAGGATACTCAGTATTTACCGGTGTTGGAGAACGTTCAAGAGAAGGTAATGACTTAATTAATGAAATGGCTGAATCAGGCGTTATTAATAAAACTGCTTTAGTTTTTGGCCAAATGAATGAACCTCCAGGAGCTAGAATGCGTGTAGCCCTTACTGGACTAACTATGGCTGAATATTTCCGTGATGTTAAACACCAAGACGTATTATTCTTTGTTGATAACATCTTCAGATTTATCCAAGCTGGATCAGAAGTTTCGACATTATTAGGAAGAATCCCATCAGCTGTTGGATATCAACCAACACTTTCAACTGACGTAGGAACACTTCAAGAACGTATTACATCTACTAAAAATGGTTCAATCACTTCAATTCAAGCCGTATATGTTCCAGCCGACGATTATACCGATCCAGCCCCAGCAACTACGTTTGCTCACTTGGATGCCGTAACTGCACTTTCAAGATCAATTGCGGAATTAGGTATTTATCCAGCTGTTGATCCACTTGAATCAAATTCAAGAATTATGGATCCTGTTATCTTAGGTGAAGAGCATTATAATACAGCTAGAAAAGTTCAAGAAATTTTACAAAAATATAAAGAATTACAAGATATCATCGCTATCTTAGGAATGGATGAATTATCAGATGAAGATAAGAAAATCGTTTATCGTGCTAGAAAAATACAAAAATTCTTATCTCAACCATTCTTCGTTGGTGAACAATTTACTGGTATACCTGGTAAATATGTTCCAATCAGTGAAACCATCAGAGGCTTTAAAGAAATTATCTCTGGTAATATGGATAACTACCCAGAAGATGCATTCTTCATGGTAGGAACAATTGACGAAGTTATTGAAAAAGCTAAAACTATAGAACAGTAGGTGAGACTATGAATAAATCATTTAAATTTGAAGTTGTTACCCCAACTGGAGTATTCTACAAAGATGAGGTAGAATTCATCAGCTTTGAAGCCATTAGTGGTGAAATGGGTGTCATGGCTCATCATGCTCCAATGTTAGTTGCTAATAAGCCTTGTACATTGGAAATAGAAAAAAATAAAGAAAAAAAATTCGCCTTTATTAGCGAAGGATTTATCGAAATTACACAAGATAAAGTATCAGTTATTGTTGATTTAGCCGGATGGGCTGACGACATTGATACTGAAGAAGTTATTAAAGCGAAGAGAATAGCTGAAGAAGAGCTCGAAAGCAAAACTCAAGATGCTGGTCGTAAAGTTGAATTAAAGGCTTCAATCGAAAGAGCATCAGCAGCTATCAAAACTGCAGGTATAAGAGGTTAAAACAGATTTTTAAAATCTGTTTTTTTAATTATTATCTAAAACACTTCCTATATTGCAACTACTTCAGTAAACCATTGACCTATTTTTGAAATAATGCAGATTATATAGCTTATTCCTTTCATTTTTCTTTGTTTTTCTTTTTTGAATTTAATAACATTCATTTTAATTTCATCATCCAATGAATTGATGTCGACGAAATTTTCATGAACTAAATCATTAATATGACAGTGAAATATATCACATAAGCAAAGTATATTTGTCATTTCCGGATATGCTTCACCAGTTTCCCATTTTGAAACACTTTGTCTTGAAACACCGATTTTTTCCGCAAGCACCTCTTGTGACATCTTCTTAGATTTCCTAAGTTTTTTTAAATTTTCTCCAAACTTCA
Source organism: uncultured Mycoplasmatota bacterium (assembly GCA_900546055.1). Classification (GTDB taxonomy): domain Bacteria; phylum Bacillota_I; class Bacilli_A; order RF39; family UBA660; genus Coprosoma. Next base: position 1,004 of record URBG01000037.1, on the reverse strand, counting down.
TTAGATTTTCCTTCTTCTGATATTTATTTTATATCATAACCATTATTAATACTACCAACTTGCGGTTGCACCTACCTTTATTTTACCACCTTTTGATAACTATAAAACTAATTGTTGACTTTATAAAAAAAATAAGTATAATGATATGATTAAAGGAAGGAGTCAACGCCATGGCAAAAAAATATGTTGTAAAGAGAAATGAAGTTTGTGCTGGAAGTCTATTAATGCCACTCACTGGAACCGGTGTATTCTTTGTGAGTGATAAAGAAGTTTCAACTGAAACAGTTGAGGAAATGGGAATCCATATTGATATCTTTGGAGGACTAGTGTGTAGGGGCATGTTATTTAATGTTGATGATGATAATTTGGCTAATGATTTGATTTATACTACACCTACTAAGTATCCAATAAAAGATGTTGAACCAAAAATAGAAGTTCAAAGTGATCTTCTTATTACTGATTTGGTAGAATTAGATGAAGTATTAAGATATTTGGACTACGGTATTGATTTAACCCAAAGAGACTTAAACCAAATACATAGAAGACTTGTAACTAACGATAGGTGGTTAAATAAAAATCATGAATTATTTGGCTGGCAAGAAACAAAAATGGGATGGGTTTCTGGTGGCACCCAAACTTTACCTATGGAAACTTATCATAAACTAGATAGCATAAGTTGCGGAGGAACCGGCAAGCCACATAAAAAAGAACCTGGATATAGTTTTATTAAAAAAAGAAGATAATTATATTATAAAACCCTACGTAAAATGTAGGGTTTTCGTTTTAAAATGGTGCCGCAACGGAGAATCGAACGCCGATTAAAGCCTTACCATGGCCTCGTAATACCTTTATACTATTGCGGCATATCTAAATTATATAATAAATTATATTCTTTTTCAATAATTAAATTAAATTTTATAGGGGAAAGTGATATAATAATATTGATCGGAGAATAGCTTAATTTGGTAGAGCGCTACGTTCGGGACGTAGAGGTTGCAAGTTCA
>URBG01000036.1 GCA_900546055.1 uncultured Mycoplasmatota bacterium | reverse complement strand
TATCTGTACTACAGTCAAATAACTCAGCCATTGCTTTTTGCGTCATCCATAAATTTTCGTTTTCATATCTTACTTGTATTCCTTGCTCTTTTTCTTTAACTTTAAAAGTAAGAAACTCCTCAACACTACTTCTAACCATTAAATCTTTTGCCATATATACCACCTCGCTTTCTATACGTCACCATTATACACAATATATAATTATTATATCATATTATAGCCCTTGACAATTAAAAGTCAATAAAAAAGTTTATGAATTTTTAATGGAAATTTACTAAAAATCTCACGAAAATTTGATGGTTTTTTTTAGCAATACTTTTAATTATAATACTTAAAGGTAACAAAATAATAATCACGATGAAGTTTATAAAATACTTTTAAATTTAACTGGTTCATTTTGAATCATTTTATAATAATACCTGCTTTCTAATTCATCTAAAACAATATCACATAATAAATCTATATTCTTCTGTGGTAATATAAGATAATCAATCAACGTATTAAATATTTAATATCATTTAAATCTCTATTTTCCATAACATAACCTCCAACCGTGTGTCATGTTAACTATGTTTAAAATATTAATCAAGTATTTTATATAAAAAAATTTATTTCATAACAAAAAAGCCTAAGCTTTGAATTTTCTCTAGACAAATTTTAATATAATAATGGTATTAATTAAATATTATTTATTCTGATACAACTTGCATACTATCTAAATATTTTTCTATATATTCTTCATCAAATTCGACATGATCACTTATATATGTTAAAAATAATAATAATTCTAAATCCCTTTTCCTGCTTTTCATAAAAGGTTTATAATTAACTTTAAAATATAATGACTGAATATCAAACTTATTTTTGCTTTTTTTTAGGTCATAGAATTTAAAATCTGGCATTCCCATAGGGTCTGGAATTTCTTTTGCATCCCATTTAGAAGGAGCGTTATCGAAATTATTTAAATAATTGTATGCAAAAGAACTTAAATCTATATTATATTTTTCTTTTGTGTTTTCTACCCATTTAATTATTCTTTCTATATTTTTAAATTTATAATTATTATTTGTATTTTGAAGCATTATAACCCTTTGATGATCACGAATAAAATTATTTAATTGCGGTATATTATTCTCTAAAAAGGGATATTTTCCATTTAAACATGAATAACAATTATAAGCCATCTTATTAAACTCATTTTCTGTTGTATACAATAAAAACTCATCATATTTTTTTATTATACTTCCTATTTGATAATCCATATAACACTTATGTTCTTTATATATATCTACTAACCAATTTTGCACCTCAATAAAATACGTCCTAACTCTTTGTCTATACTTTTCAACCTTTTTTGATTCTTTATCATTAGACTTCGCAACTAAATCTTCATCAAGATACTCGTTAAAATATTCAAACACAAAATCAATACATTGCTTCATATTATCTTGTTTTTTTGAAAAATCAAATTCATCTACATCTTCTTTTTCTTTTCTTTTTTTTTATATATTCTTCTATGCTTAGCACTTTTTACCTCTTTTCTGCTTATTCAATAATACCTGCGCGACATTATTATACACAACAAAAGATATTTTATCAATACATTTAAATAGTAAAAATCAAACAATCACTTTTAACCAATTTTTATTTATAATAAACACATATAAATAAAAGGCAAATTAACATTTTGGCACATGAATTGGTGCATAAGAAGGTCAAAAAGCATGATTTTAGACTTTGACATTATAAATCAAAACACTTAAAAACCCACAAAATAAGAATTTGTGGGCTATTGTAATCAAATGGAGCAAGTGACCGGAATCGAACCGGCATCTTAGCCTTGGCAAGGCCATATACTAACCGTTGTACTACACCTGCATAAAAGAACTTTTAAGTTCTTTTTAATTATATAATATTTTTAAATTATTGTAAAGACATTTTTGCTCTTTTTTTCATTCTATCTAAACCTAATAAACGCATGATATCATATAAATCAGGTGTCATTGATTTACTAGTTAAAGACACTCTTAAAACCATACTAACATCAGTTATATTTCCTTTATAGTTTTCTGGATTTTCTTTATATGCTTTCATGTCACCAGCATAACCTAGCTTGTTTGCTAAATCCTGCATTTTATTAAACCATGTATTTTTATCATCTTCTACATTATAATATTCATTTAAATAAGTATTTATTATTAATTCTTGTTCTACCCTATCTTTAATATTTTGCCATTCATAAATTTCAGGATTAAATAATTCATCATACATATACCAAGTTTGATTTTTGACATCACTAAAGTAAGCGATATCTTTTCTTGGCTTTTTCTGTTGCCTTTCAATATTAAAAATTTTAATACTGTAATCTTGATGTTTTTCTAATAAATCAGCAAAGTCTTTATCATATAATTTGGCATGCTGTAAAGCTAATTCATATACTTCCTCAGCTGTTAATTTGCTTATATAATTTTTAGAGATATTGATTAATTTATCGTAATCAAATAAGGTACCACCTGTTGACATCTTTTTAAAATCTAAAACAAATTCATCTGGATACTTATCCTTATTTTGTTCTAGCCACAATTCGAAGTTTGAATTAGCAACTGTTTCTAAATAAAGCATAATTGCCTCATTAGGAATTCCCTTTTGATGATAGAAGCTAACAGCGGCTTCTGGATCTTTACGTTTGCTTATTTTACGTCTTGTGCCACTATCTTCGATCATTAGTGGTGAAATATGAGCATATTTTGGTACTTTAAAACCTAACATAACAAATAATTGAGTATGTTTGGGAACACTTGGATACCATTCATCACTACGAATAATATGAGTAGTGTGCATTAAATGATCATCAATAGCATGTGCAAAATGATAAGTTGGAAGTCCATCTGACTTAATAATTATAAAATCCTCATCATTCTCGGGTAATTCGGATTTACCTTTTACACAATCCTTAAAAGTGAATCTTTTATTAAAGTCACCTGGTGATTTTAATCTAATTATATACTTTTCCCCATTATTAATTTTTTCGATGGCTTCTTCCATTGTTAAATTACGACATTTAGCCCATTTACCATAATAGCCTAATCTTTCTTTTTTACTTTCTTGTGTTTCACGATCTTTTTTACCATCTTCTTCAGAACAAAAGCATGGATAAGCTTTGTCTTCAATAATTAATTTTTTAGCATAGGCTTGATAAATGTCTTTTCTTTGGCTTTGCATGTATGGTCCATAGTTTCCTTTGTCACCATCTTTGGTAAAGCCTTCATCAAACTTAATATTAAATTTACTTAAATCTTCAATAATTTTATTTACCCCATCATCAATTGTTCTTTTTTGATCTGTATCTTCAATTCGTAAGTAAAAAACGCCCTCTGATTGTCTAGCCATTTTACTGCAAATAAAAGCGGTATACAAAGCCCCGATATGAATGAAACCTGTAGGACTTGGAGCATATCTAGTTACCATTGCCCCTTCTTTTAAATCTCTTTCTGGATATAGTTCTTCGTAATAATTATAATCATGTTTTACATTAGGTAATAATAAATCTGCATATTCTTCTCTAGTCATACTATTCCTCCCTTTTTATATTATCCAATATTTACTAAGAAAAATCAATTAATTTAAACGAAAATATAAAGAAAATTGACTTTTGTTTTATTTTCTTTATAATAGTAAGAGGATTAAAAATTTCTCATTTAGCGGAAACTCTAAATATTAATTATTAAGATATAGAATCTGTATACAAAAATTTATGAGATAATTAAAAATTTAAGGAGGACATTATATGACTAAACATAGCATTGGCGAAGAGCTAGAAAAAATATTTTCATTTATGAAACAGGGTCGTGACGCTAAACAACAAAAATCAGATAAAAAAGAAACACCTAGTGAAGACGCCTTTAATGCTCAGGAACCAACTATGCCACAAAACCAGCTAGAAAAAATGGTTAAAGCCGGAAGACTTCAAGAAATATTTAGCGAACCAACTCCGACTTTGAAAGTAGAAAAAAGAAGAAAACCTTACACGAAAAAACAAATAGACGATTATCAGCAAGCGATGGAAAAAAAATGCGAGCGTGAAGAAGCTCAGGCTAAAAGACAATACGATATTGATTGTTTTACTGTTGGTTTATTGCAAAGACTTGGTAATCGTTCATATGAGGATATTTATAGGGCAACTACTGGTCTTTTGCATAATGATCCAGTAATTAAAAAAATGGCTTTAATATTTATTGGTGAAAATCAAGGACGCGCTTTTGAGGGACAATATTTTGATGCAGTAAGTCTAGTAACACAATCTTTGGGACAAGTTTTAGATTATGCTGATTACAAAATAGCATTGCAACATGATGAAATGACTTCTACGCCACATATTGTTGATTTCATGTTTGAACAACAAGCAGCAAAAAACAGTAATAATTCAACTGAAGCTCCAGCATCAAAACAACTTTGCATTAAACCTCAAGTAAAAAACTAGTTAGTATTTCTAACTAGTTTTTACATGCATCTTTAGCTAATACAGTTTCTTTAGGCTCCTCGGTAATTGTTCCATCTTTATAGATTAACTTGCCTTCTGTCCATAATTCAGACTCTAAAGTCCCGTTTTCTTCATAAACATCACAATTGGCAATTTCTTCTAAACCTAAGCTGGTATATTTTGTATATGTAACATCGCTCGTTAATTTATAATTAGCATTATTACCACTATAGATAACATTTCCTTCTTTGAAAACTATAAGGCTTTGCATACCGTTATTACTTCCTTGTTCGAGTAATAGGTAAATGACATCATCTTCAGTCTTCATTTTCCAATTTTCATTAACTTTCATTCCAGTTATTTTAGTATTAATAGGTTTTTCTTTATAATAGACTTGATTTATAATATATGGCAAATTTTCATCGTTAGTTCTAGCAATATCAAATGATAAATCTGTGGTGTAAATAACTAATTTAAAATTATCATCATTTGAACATTTTGCTAATCCTGAAGAAATATTATATTTTGATGCTTTTGATGTACAGATTTTTTCACTTTGATCATCTGTTTTATTATTAGGATTATTTGGACTTTCCTCAGGCATATAATAATTAACATAGATTAAGTAACCAATGACTGCAAGTAAAGCAAGAATAATTAAAGTTAATAGGAATAACCAAATACCAGAGTGAGATTTTTTGTCTCGATATTTATAAACTACTTTTGGTTTTGGCGCTTTTGATTTTTGTTTTTTAGTAACTTTTTTAGTCTTTTTTACTTTTTTAGGTTTTGATTTTTTATCTTTAGATACTTCCTTTGTCTCTTCTAATTCTTCATCAGTATCTTCATATTCATAGTCTCTATTTTGATTCATATCATCACCTCATAGTTATATTATATGGCTGATTACTATTTTAGTCAAATTGAAAAGACAGCATTTAACTGTCTTAACTAGCTGGTGTTCCGGTATTGCCATCAGATGGGGTTCCAGGAACTGTAGGCTCCTCTTTTCCATCATCTTTATCACTGGTTGAATTATCATTTTTATCGTCTGTTTTATCATTGTTTTTATCGGTATTAGTATTATTTTTATTTGTCTGGTTATTAGTATTTTTACTAGTTCCAGTACTACCACCTGATAAGGTAATTGTAATACTACTTACGTCTTCAACATTAGCTCCTGATGGAACACTTTGTGAAATTACCGTTCCGGTACCATTTCCTTTTACATTTACTTTAATACCATTAGCGCCACAGAATGAATTAACATAGCTTAATGATTTACCAACAAAGCTTGGAACTAAAACTAAAGAAGTTTTAGAAGTTTTATCTTTACCAATAACAACCTCTTCATATGGGTTATTTATATTAAAACTAAACTTTTTAATTGCTTTGGTCTTTTTAAGCTCTAAGTTTTCTTTCATAGCGTCTGATACAGCTTTGATACTGTCATCATATAAAACATAATTGTATAATGATAGATTTGTTCCACCATAATCGTATATTCTTTGATCATAGCCATTTAAATATAGTCTTTGCATACCTAGTAAATCGGCCATATCACTATTTTTGCCAGCTTTAGCTGAAATATCTTTAAATACATTATATAGTGATAGAATTTGTTCAGTACTCATATTAGTATTCATATTATTACTAATTGTATCTAATAAATTATAGACTGTGTCTAGGTTTTTAACTGATTTAAATTTATTTAATAAAGCCATAACAACTTCTTGTTGATGTTGTCCTCTAATGAAATCGTTACTATTGTAATTTGTCCATTTAGCAGAACACATTGATGGATTTGGATGACGGTTACGAGCAAATGCTAAAGCTTGCTCACCATTTAATGTTTGTTTTCCTTGTTCAATATAAACAGTGTTGTTACCCCACTGGCGATTACTATTTTGTTCACATAAATTATATGGAACATCAATATCAACGCCACCTAAAGTATCAACTAAACCAACAACACCCTTGAAGTTGATTTTTACATAATAGTCGATGTTAATATCCAAGAAGTTTTCAATTGTTTTTTGCATGCACTCCTCGCCTTTCCAAGCGGCATGAGTGATTTTGTTTTTCTTTTGATTATTAAAACAAGCAATTGGAACATAAGAATCACGAGGAATACTTAAGATTGTTGTGCTTAATGTCTTTGGATTAAAAGTAACTACCATAAGTGAGTCACCATTAAATGAACTATTGCCAATTCCTTCTGTTTCAGAGTCAACTCCCATTAATAAAATAGTAAATGGTTCGGTGATTGGCTTAGTATTAGCGACTTCTTCTTTATCTTTTTTTACTTTTTTAGTTTGAGTATAAATAACTTTTGTCGTATCTTTTAAATCTTCATAACCTTCCATGCTACCAAACATAATAGAATAATTGGTTGGCAAGAAGATATAATCAATTTTTCCATCTTTAAGAGCATCTATCATAGAAATATAACTATCATAGTCCTCAGTCTTATTTGTTAAATTCTTCTTTTTAATTACTTCTTTTGGGATAATATTTCCTTCAATACTAGTTTCGTCTTCTAGTACGCCTAGTTTTGCATCGTCAATGTCATCTAAGGATTCAGCTTTATTGTCTTTTAAAGCAACTAAACTAGCTGAATATGTTGTATAATCAGAATTGTCACTGACTTTTTTTATTGAACCATATACTTTACTGATGTTATAGCCGACAAAGCCTTCTACACCTGTAAAAATAAGCATGATTACAATAACAATGATTAATTTTACTTTTTTATATTTTTTTAAGAATCTAATACCTAAAATGATTAGTAATAAAGCAATTATTACTAAAACAATAACAGCAATTAATCTTAAAATGTTTTCTATATCTTTTAATAAAGAGATATTATATATTAAATATCCAGTACTGCCTAATAATAACAGTGTACATAATAATGTAATAACAAAAGCGAATTTATGACGTGTTAACTTCTTCATCTATATTCCTCCTCGAATACTGTCTAGATAATTATAAACCAAAATCGTCTTTTTAACAAGTCCTTAACAAAAAGAAGTAGAATTTTTATTTCAATTTACATATACTGTAAGTGTAAAGTTAAAAGGCAAAAGTTGGTTGACAATATTCTAATTTTATATTACAATGTTATTGCACTTATTTAAATGCACCTATAGCCAAGTGGCTAAGGCAAGGGACTGCAACTCCCTGATCGTTGGTTCAAATCCGACTAGGTGCTCCAAAAGAAATTAACAGGCTTATAGCTTGTTTTTATTATATCGAGGTGTTTTATGAAAATAACATTTAAAGAAGTAGACTCTAATAATAAAGATTTAATTTTAAATATTAAAGTTGATGAAAGCCAAAAGTATTTTATTGATAGTTTAAAAGAGTGCTTAAAAAGGGCAGATAAAAACTCTGAGTTAAATCCATTAGCAATATACGATGGTGAGCTATTAATTGGTTTTGCCATGTATGGTTTTAAGAAAAAATTATTTGGTGATAGACAATTATGGATTGATCACTTTATTATAGATAAAAACTATCAAGGCAAGGGTTATGGAAAAGAAGCTTTTTTATTACTTTTGGAACTAGTTAAAAGTAATAAACACAACGAAATATTTTTAAGTGTTCATCGTAAGAACTATTCAGCAATTCACGTTTATGAAAAGTATGGATTTGTTTTTACTGGCAAGTATAACAGATATTTGGAAAAAATCATGGTTTTAAAATATTAATTTAACGAGTTTTTTTGCTCGTTTTTTTATGTTACCACGATCAGGGAGTTGCAGTCCCTTGCCTCAGGTTCAAATTAAAAAAGAGCTAAAATTAGCTCTTACTTAATTTTCATGTAAATTTAAAATTTTATATGATGGTTCTTTGTATTTTGATATATCAAATGTTTCAAATATTTCTCTCATTCTTTTTGAATTTAATTCACTAGTATATTTACCATATACTCCTGATGAAAAAATGGACGGTGATTTACAAAAAACATAATATCCATTAGGTAAAGACAAATTATCATAGTCATAATCTGTGTAAATGTATCCATTCATCGAGTCAAATAAATGCCACTTTCCATTTAAAAATATTTCTAAAAATGCATGGCCTTCTATACACTCATAGTCTTCGCTTTTCGTTTGTAATTTTTTTACCCAGTCCATTTTAGCAGATTGGACAATCAAGGTCGGAATTCCTTTTGCCTTTAATATAGGGGCAATTAAAGTAGCGGCATCTATACAGCCAGTTAATACTTTACTTTCAGCAATTTCTTCAGCCATTCTTTCAAAACGTTTGTATTTTTTCTCTTTATCAGGTTTAAAGTTATCCATTATATACTTATATAAAATTTTTATATCATCAAATGTTTTTATATTAGGAGTGGCTTTTATAATTTTATTTAAAGCATCTCCAAGATGGTGCTGGACGCCAATTAAAATAAAATCGTTAACATTGGTTCTATCTATTTTGCATAGTTTATTTAATCTTTCTGAATCTTTTGGTTTTATTACTTTTCCGAAGTTTTTTAATGATTCTTCGATATTTATATCATATATCCTATTAAACTCCGTATGCAAACCTGAGTTTGGATTATTTATTACAGTTAAATATCTTAATTTGCCAGAGTTATTTTCAATAACTTTTTGTGAGGCTTTATTTCGTTCATCACATGATACAAATACCTCTTTTAATCCATGTTCCTGACATTTTTTAATAAGTAGATGACAAGCTAAAGACCCAATACCTTGACCTTGTTTATTTCTGATTACGCCATAACCAATATGGCCACCATATTTAGACATGTCATAGTCATTTTCAATATTGAGTCTAATGCTAGAAGTACCAATAATACTGTCACCTTCCATTATCCAGTAATTAATACAGTTATAGTTACAGGTTTCACCTTTTTTTCTTTTCGTGCACCCTGACAAATACTTTGGAAGGGTTTCTTTGGTAACAAAAGGAACAAAACTTTCATTAATTTCAGTCCATCTTTTGTTATAGTCTTCAATTCTATCGGCATCATTTATTTCTGGTTCTTTTAAATATATATTCATAAACTGCCCTCTTTCCAAATTTAATTTATAGGATTCTTGTATATTTAAATTATACATTGTTTTTCTTCTTTTTAAACATTTATTTGCGTTTTGCAAAAAATAAAAGTCCAAGAAGGACTATGATTATTAATATGATTAAAGCAATTACAATATTTAAAATAAATTGTAAATTTTCTATGTTTCCATTAGCAATTATTTCTAGCATTTTATCCCCTACTTTTATATCACTCTTGCTAAATAAAATTATATTATCTAACAAGAATTAAAACCTTTCTATTACATTGTATCATACTTTGTCCGTTTTTTCTTCATTTTTTTGTTTGATATTGTCTAAACATTTTTTGTTTAATTCATCGGGGTGTTCGTAAGGAACACCCTTTGATAATATATTAAATATGATGTTCATTATTCTTCGCATTACACAAGTAAGGGCTTGTCTTTTTGTTTTCCCTTCTTCTATTTTTTTATAATAATAATCTAAAAAGATAGGATTATGTGGTGTATTACTTCCTTTACCAGTACATATACTACGACAAGCTAAATAATAGATATAACCGTTTAGATGCCTATTCCCATATTCGTTGCGTACGGTTTTGTCGTGATTACCACTTGAAAAGTTAACTGGGGCAACTCCACAATATTTGGCTAGTTTAGAAGAATTAGAAAATCTTTTGATGTTTCCTATTTCTGATACTATTTCGGCACTTGTTATTTTGGTTAAACCTATAAAGGTATGTAGTTTTATATCTATCTTATCATAAAGTTTAATTATTTCTTTCTCAAACTCTTCTAACTGTTTGTTGTTTGCCTTGATGTTTTTAACAATGGTTTTGATTAACATATTTCTGTTGTCTTGATATATTGTCTCTTTGTAGTCATAATCTTTGATTAAATGTAGTATTGTATTTGCTTTAGTAAGGGGAAATTTACCTTTAGTGTTTAAACCTTCTTTTAGCTGTTCTGGAGATAAGTCTTTTATCATTTCAGGACTAGGGTATGTTTCCCAAAAGTCTAAAGCTGATACATTATCTATTTTTGAGAAGAATTCTTTGTAGTTTGGGTAATGATGTAATAACTGGGCATGAAGTTTGTTTTTTAGTTTTGTATTGTTTTTACTTATTGTTCTTTTCATTTTGATTAACTGTTTTAATGTCCAGTATATCTCGTCGTCTTTTGCATCTGGTAGGTTATCTAATTCGTCTAAAGTTACTTTGGCAATACATTCGGCATCTAACTCGTCAGTTTTATCAATGATAGGATGTTTTTTTCTTTCATTGTAAGTATAGTTAGAATTGACATGTTTTACTACTTGATTATGAGAAAGTAAAAATTCACATAAACTATGACCTAAATGTTTTGTATCTTCCAAGCCAAAAATAGAACTTACATCTTTACTTGTGTATTTTGATACCATATCTAATAGTTTATTAAAATCTTCATTAGTGTTTTTAAAAGTTAGTGTATCTAGTTTATCATTAAACGGACTAATAATCACAGCCGTATGGGTGGCTTTATGACAATCAATTCCAACATAGATAAAGCCAAGTTTACGGTGATTATAAAAGTTCATTTTATCACGTTCCTTTCCTTTAAAGATTAATATATTTGGTCAAAACCCTAGACACTCTTAGCATTAGCATTATTACAAAGTAAAACTTTATAACTGCAATAGTTGGGTAGTCAGTTAGTTTTAACTACTTTATATTATCTTTTATAATTGTTTGCATATTTCTTTTAATTCGTTTATTTCTTCAGGTGTGATTTTAATTAGAATAAGCATTCCATTTTCGATAACAGCTTCAATTTTATCGCCGACTTTAAACCCGACTTCTTCAAGCCATTTTCCAGTTAATTTAATAGTAGGTCTATCGGCTACTTCTGTTACGGTGTATATTTTCATAAAACATCTTTCCTTTCTTTTAAATGTTTTGGCTATCTTATTAAGTAGGCATTATATCACTAAGTATTAATATAGCTTTCACCATATCTACAAGAGTTACTAAATAGCCATTTCTTACAAACCTTTTTCGTTTGTACTCGATTTTTTTCATATTCGGTTTTGCGTGTCAATACTTTTTTCCAAAATATTTGATAAAAAAACAAACCTTATTT
>URBG01000035.1 GCA_900546055.1 uncultured Mycoplasmatota bacterium | reverse complement strand
GAGGCTGAAGAGGCGCCCCTGCTAAGGGTGTAGGTCGGGCAACTGGCGCAAGGGTTCAAATCCCTTCTACTCCGCCATTTATGTTTATAGAAGTCTTGTTATTTCAAGACTTTTTTCTTTATTTTGAAAGGATTAATATTATGAGTGAAAAAGAAGTCTTAGAAGTAATTAATGATTTGCGAAAATACGCTGAAAATGGGCATTTTTTTATTTTTGATTTACCCGAAGTTGCACCTATTGCCGAAGTAGAAAGAGAAAGATGGTATGGGAGAAATATTAAACCGATTGAAGTAACTTTTAGTAGAGTAATGGATTATTTAGAAGCACCAGATAATGAGAAGGGAAGACGATTAAGAAAAGAGTTAGGTGGGAACTGGCGTGGTAGTATAATGCGTGGTCAAGCAAGGGCATATCAATATATGCTTTGGTCGATGATTGGCTGTGATTTAGGAAAGAGATCTGATTTGCTTTCTGGGCAAAGGGAACTTCTGGAAGAAACCAAATATGGAAATCCTGTTTTAAGTAGATATGTTAAAAAATTTGATTTTGAAACGGCGACAGTTACTTGGAAAAAAGCCAGCGTTTTAAGCGATGTCACCTTAGATAGTATGGAAAGTGGACTTAGAGATGGAATTATAATTCTTGGAGCTAGAGAGCAAAGCGGATTAAAAGGCTTTAGTTTATTTAAGAAATTTGGTTTAAAAAGATGATTTTTAGTTTATTTCATTAACTGCTTTATAATTAATTTAATATATAATTATAGGTGGTTATATGAACTTTATTAAAAGTCAGATTGAAACAATTAAGAAACATGATCCAGCACTTAAAAGTAAATGCGAAGTATTTTTATATCCAAGTTTTAAAGCGCAGCTTCGTTATAAATGGGCTCGCTTTTTTTATAAACGTGGTCATTATTTAATTTCTAAATATATTATGGAGAAGACAAAAAGGAAAACAGGAATTGAAATTCATCCAGGAGCCAAGTTGGGTCAAGGTTTGTTTATCGACCATGGCTTTGGAGTAGTCATTGGTGAAACGGCAGAGATTGGGGACAATGTAACGATGTATCATGGTGTCACTTTAGGTGGCACAGGTAAGGAAAAAGGAAAAAGACATCCAACTATTGGTAACAATGTTTTTATTGGCTGTGGCGCTAAAATATTAGGGAATATTAAAATAGGTGATAATGTTAAAATAGGCGCTAATGCAGTGGTGGTGAAAGACGTTCCTTCGGGAACTACGGTAGTTGGAGTTCCCGCTAAAGAAAAGTAATTATAAATAGGTACATACAGTTCCTATTTTTTTATTTCGGAATATAAATGAATAGAAAGGAGAAGGTATATGGAATATAGAGGAATAGATGTTTCAAAATATCAAGGAGATATTGACTATGGCAAAGTGAAAAATAGCGGAATCCAGTTTGTCATTGCAAGAATTGGTTATGGAATGTATGATAATCAGATAGATCCAAAATTTGAAGCTAATTATAATGGGGCAGTTAACAATGGCCTACCAGTTGGTGTTTATTTATATTCATATGCTCTTAGTGTAGAGGATGCTGAAAGAGAAGCGGATGTAGCTTTAAAATGGCTTAATAATCGAAAACTTAATTTACCAGTTTATTATGATATTGAGGATAAGAGCCAGGAAACTTTAAGTATGCAAACTTTAACTGATATGTGTAAGGCTTTTTGCGATAAAATTGAAAAAGCTGGATATTGGGCGGGGGTATATGCTAATAAATACTGGCTTACTAGTCATTTAAATCATGATGAACTTGAAGATAAATATACAATTTGGGTGGCCCAATATAATACGGAAAACACTTATAAAGGTAAATATGATATGTGGCAATATACGTCATCTGGCAATGTTAATGGTGTAAATGGCAATGTTGATATGAATATTTTATATCGTGATATTTTTAGTAATAATGAAGGCAATAGTAATGGAGGAGACAATGATCGTGGTTTACCTAATTTAAGCAATTATCATGGTAGCTCAATTGTTGATGCGCTTAAAAGCGTCGGATATGATAGTTCTTTTGATGCTCGTAAAAAACTTTATAAAGAAGCAGGCTTTACAGGCGATTACACGGGAACTGCAGAACAAAATATCGAGTTATTAAAAAAACTCCAAGGAAATTACGAGAGTAGTTATTATCCAAAACCTAATTATCATGGTTTGTCATTCGTTGACGGATTAAAGAAAATAGGGGTAGATAGTTCATTTGATAATCGTAAAAAGATAGCAGCAAAAAATGGTATCAGTGATTATAACGGCTCTTTTTGGCAAAATGTTAAATTATTAAATTTGCTTAAAAAAGGACAATTGAAAAGAGCTTAAGCTCTTTTTTTGTGAAAAATTGTAAAAAATTGTTGACAGTTTTATAGCAATAGAATATAATGAATTGTATGGGGCCATACAAAAGAGGGTGAGCTTATGGAAAAAGCAAAGTTATTGTATAATAAAATAAAGTTATTGGAAAAGAGTATTTTACAGAACTTTATTAATGATGGTAGTTTTGCTCACAAAGATTTTTGTCACTTTCCTAAACCGACACCAACACAAATGCAGATTATGCAATATCTTTTAGACCATATAAATGAAAATGTTTATCAACGTGATTTAGAGGATGTTTTAGATCTAAAAAGAGCAACAGTTTCTGGTGTATTACAGACAATGGAAAAAAATAATCTTATTAAAAGAACTGTCGATGATAAAGATACTAGAATTAAAAAAATCATTCTAAATGAGAAAACAAAGGAAATCTTTATACGTAATAAAAAAAGATTAGATGAAATAGAAAATATTATTATACAGGATATTTCCGAGAAAGAATTAGAAACATTTTTATTGGTCATCGATAAGATGATCGAAAATATTAAAAAAGATGCACTACCTAAAAAGTAGTGTAAAAAAAACACAAAATGTAAGGCACCTTACAAAAGGAGATGAATAAGTGATAAAATTATTGAAAGTTTTAGGGAAAAAGGAATGGTTATTAGTGTTAGTCTGTTTAGGACTAATTATTGCTCAGGTTTGGCTTGATTTAAAAATGCCTGATTATATGTCAGAGATAACAGTTTTAGTTCAAACTGAAGGTAGTGAAATGAGCGAAATTATAATTAATGGAGCTTATATGCTATTATGTGCCTTAGGCAGTTTAGTTGCAGCAATAATCACTGGTTATTTAGCAACTAATGTTTCATCAACTTTTTCGATGAAAATTAGAAAGTGTATTTTTGGTAAAGTTGAAAAACTATCAATGCAGGAAGTTAAAAACTTCTCAACAAGTAGTTTAATTACAAGAACTACAAACGATGTGACACAGGTAGAAATGCTTGTAACATTGGGTCTTCAGCTTTTAATAAAAGCACCAATAACTGCGGTGTGGGCTGTGACTAAAATATTAAATAAAAGTTGGCAATGGAGTGCTCTTACTGGTGTAGCTATTGTTATTTTACTTGGAGTTATAATTGCCTTAGTAGTGATTGTTATTCCAAAATTCAAAATCATTCAAAAACTTACTGATAAATTGAATGGTGTAACTAGAGAAAATTTAAATGGTATTAGAGTAGTTAGAGCATTTAATGCGGAGAATTATCAAAACGATAAGTTTGAAAAGACTAATGAAGATTTAACTAATCTTCAATTGTTTACTCAAAAGAAATTTGCGATTATGCAGCCAATTATGTATTTAATAATGTATTTTTTAACTTTAGCAATTTATTTTGTGGGTGCTTTCTTAATCGAAGGGGCTGCAATGGCTGATAAGTTAACGATATTTGGTAATATGATTGTCTTTAGTTCATACGCAATGCAGGTTATTATGGCATTCTTAATGCTCGCTATGATATTTATGCTTTTACCACGTGCTGAAGTTTCAGCTAAACGTATTAATGAGGTTTTGGATACTGAAATAAGTATTAAAGAAGGAACTTTATCAGAGGATGCGGCTAAAGAGGTTGGAACTGTTGAATTTAAAAATGTTTCATTTAAATATCACGATGCTGATGAATATTTATTAAAGAATATTTCGTTTAAAGCTAACAAAGGCGAGACTGTTGCGTTTATCGGTTCAACTGGTAGTGGTAAATCCACGCTAATTAATTTAGTACCAAGATTTTATGATGCGACTGAAGGTCAAGTTTTAGTTGATGGGATCAACGTTATGGACTATACTGGAGCAGCTTTGCATAATAAAATTGGATATGTTCCACAAAAGGCAGTTATGTTTAATGGAACTATTAGTGAAAATGTCGGGTATGGGGATAATGGCAAAGGACCCATTTCTAGTCAAAAAATTAAAGAAGCCGTTAAAGTTGCACAAGCTGAAGACTTTGTTTTGAAAACTGATAAAAAGTATGATACGCACATTGCTCAGGGTGGTACTAATGTATCTGGTGGTCAAAAGCAAAGATTAGCAATTGCAAGAGCGATTGCTCGTGATCCAGAAATATATATATTTGATGATAGTTTTTCAGCTTTGGATTATAAAACTGATTCGGTTTTAAGAAAGGAACTTAAAAACTATACAAAAGATGCCACTAGTTTAATTGTAGCTCAAAGAGTGGGAACAATTATGAATGCCGATAGAATTATCGTTTTGGATAATGGTAGTTGTGTGGGCGTTGGAACGCATAAAGAATTACTAAAAAGTTGTGAGGTATATAGACAAATTGCTTTATCACAATTATCAAAGGAGGAGTTAGAGAATGCCTAAGGGACCGATGGCTAAACCTGGAAATAAGCAATCCGATAAAGCGAAGGATTTTAAATCTGCTATTAAAAGGTTATTTAGCGAACTTAAAAATTATAGATTATTAATTATTGTTTCTATTACTTTAGCAGCTTTGGGTTCAATTTTATCTATTTTTGCTCCTAATAAATTATCAGAATTAACTGATGAAATATCTGGTGGTTTAGTAGTTAATCAAGATAATTTTAAGCAAATATCAGAAACGGTAAGTAAAAGCGTAAGTGAAGAAAAATTGCAAAAGAAATTGCCAGAGATTTTAAATATAGATTTATCTAAAGAAACTATGGCAGAAATTATGAGTAGTTCTGATTTTACTTCAGATGAAAAAGCTGCATTCCAGACAGTACTATCTAATATGGCTCAAAATCCAAATGACAAAAAAGTATTTAGTAGTTTATTAGATTTGCCAAAAGGAATTTTGAATAAACTTTTACCTGAAACTAAATATGAAAATCAAAAGATTACAACTGATGATAAAATTGCTTTATTAAAAATGGTTGATAGTGGAAAGATGGACCTTCCAAAAAGTGTTCAAAATATTTTGTTTACGGAAGCTAAAATTGATGATGTAAAAATATCGGCTCAAGATCAATATAAGTTTTTAAGTATCATTAGTACACTTGATAAAGATGCGAGTGCTAATGAACTGTATAAGAAAATTGATAAAATGCCTGATTCAGTTCAAGAAGTTGTCAAACCATTTATGGATATGGATGCGATTAATAGAATTGCTTTATTCTTAGTGGGACTATATTTATGTAGTGGTTTATTTACATATATAGAAGCTATTTGCATGACTAATGTTTCTAATAAATTTGCTCGTGACTTAAGGAGTAAAATATCTTTTAAGATTAATAAATTACCGCTTAAATATTTTGATAATCATCAATCGGGTGATGTTTTATCAAGAGTAACAAATGATGTTGATACAATTGCTCAATCGATGAATCAATCTTTGGCTTCTTTGGTAAGTAGTGTAGCTTTATTTGTTGGAACTATCATAATGATGTTTATTACTAACTGGATTTTAGCAATTACTGCAATTTTAGCTAGTTTAATTGGATTTGCAGGAATGATATTTATTCTTAGTAAATCGCAGAAATACTTTGTGGCTAGACAAAGGGAATTAGGAAATTTAAATGGTCATATTGAAGAGGTATATTCTGGTTTAAATGTTGTTAAAGTTTATAACGGTGGTGATTTAGCTGCCAAGAAGTTTGATGAGTATAATTATAAGGTTCGTGAGAGTAATAGAATAAGTCAATTTATTTCTGGACTAATGCAACCAATGATGGCATTTATTGGAAACTTTGGATACGTTGCAGTTTGTATTGTTGGAGCTTTACTTACGGTAAATGATATAATATCTTTTGGGGTTATCGTAGCCTTTATTAGTTATGTTAGATTATTTACGTCACCACTTTCACAAATTGCTCAAAGTATGACATCTTTACAATCTACGGCGGCAGCAAGTGAACGTGTATTTGAATTTGTCGATGAACCTGAGATGGCTAATCAAAAAAATATTACACGTAAATTAGACGCAAAAGTAGCACTAGGAAAAATTGAATTTGAAAATGTTGAGTTTCAATATGATGGCGCTGAAAAACCTACAATTAAAAACTTTAATGCAGTAGCGCAACCTGGACAGAAGGTAGCAATTGTTGGACCAACCGGAGCTGGAAAAACTACAATGGTTAATTTACTTATGAAATTTTACGAAATTAATCATGGTGATATAAAAATAGATGGGGTACCTATTAAAGATTTAACGAGAGAAAATGTTCATGATTTATTTACAATGGTGTTGCAAGATACATGGTTATTTGAGGGGACTGTAAAAGAAAATATTGTATACAACAAACAAAATGTAAGTGATAGTGAAGTTAGGGAGGTTTGTCAAGAAGTTGGACTAGACCACTTTATTAAGACTTTGCCTCATGGGTATGATTCAGTAATTGGCGAAAATGATAGTATTTCCGCTGGTCAAAGACAACTAATGACGATTGCTAGAGGAATGCTTAAAGATGCACCGTTCTTAATTTTAGATGAGGCAACATCAAATGTTGATACACGAACAGAGGAACTTGTTCAAACAGCCATGGATAAGTTATCTGAAGGCCGTACTTCATTTATTATTGCCCATCGTTTATCAACGATTAAAAATGCTGATTTGATTTTAGTGATGAAAGAGGGAGATATTATCGAACAGGGAAATCACGAAGAATTAATGAAGAAAAATGGCGCATATGCGGAACTTTATAATTCCCAATTCGAATTATGATTTAAAAGGACTTAATGTACATAGTCCTTTTTTCTATGCTATAATATATTTGAGGTGGATTCAATGATAGTAGTTGCGGCATTAATAAAAAAAGGTGATAAATTTTTGATAGCCCAAAGGTCAACGGGTGAAGAGACTGTACTTGGCAAATGGGAATTTCCAGGTGGTAAAGTTGAAACTTTGGAAACTGAAGAGGAAGCTATTGAAAGAGAAATAAAAGAAGAATTTGAAATAGTTGTTAAAGCAAAAAGATTTATAACCAGATATGTTCATGGAAAAGTTGATTTAAGGTTATATGAGTGTGAATACATAAGTGGTGACTATAAACTACATGACCACTCAAATTATAAATGGGTAACTTTTTCTGAAGCTGAATCTTTTGATTTAGCGCCAGCTGATAGAGTTTTAATTACTAAAATTGGAGGTGAGTGGGGTGCTTAAAATTGAAGATTTAAAAATAAATAGTGTTTATACTAATGATGAAATTTCGGAAGTATTTAAATGTTCCAAATATGGGGGGATGAAGAAATCTAAAAAAACAAATTCGCTTGTTTTGATTGCAAAACATAATGATAGTAGTTATGCGGATGAGTGGACAGAAGAGGGCATTTTAAATTATACAGGTATGGGATTATTTGGTGATCAAGATGTGGACTATAGGTATAATAAGGATCTAGGCCATTCTAATGAAACTGATATTAGTGTTTACTTGTTTGAATCTTTTTTAGATAACGAATATTATTATCGTGGTGAAGTTTATCTTTGCGGAGAAGTTTTTGCGGCAATTGAACCTGATAAAGAGGGTAATGATCGGGTGGTATATAAATTTCCTATTAAACCTAAGGAAGATTACCATCAATTTACAATTAACGAAAGTTCTTTAAAATGTAATGAGAAAGAACAAACAAAAAATGTTCAAAAATTAGATAAGTTTGTAATTAAGTCACGTGCTAAAAATCATAAAAGTAAAAACATTACACGGGAAGTTATTGCAAATTATCGCCATCGTGATCCTTATGTTGCTGAATATACTAAAAATAGGGCTTTGGGAATATGCGACTTATGCCATAATCCCGCACCTTTTAAAAAGAAAAATGGTGAAGCTTATTTAGAGGAGCATCACGTAATAACTTTGGCTGATGGTGGACCGGATGCTATTTATAATACAGTAGCTTTATGTCCAAACTGTCATAAAAAAGTTCATGTTTTAAATCATAAAGATGATGTTTTTAATTTGAAAAGGACAATTTTTAACTATTTAAAGAATGATAATGATGAAAAAAATTTAAAGTTTTTTAATAATTTATTTACGGAGTATCAAAAAATTAATAATTAGGAGGAACTATGCTTGAAGATATTAAAAAAATGCCAAAGGTGGAACTTCATTTACATTTAGATGGTTCTGTTGGTCTTGAAACGGCTAGTAAATTATCAGGTCTTTCTTTAGACGCGGTAAGAGAAAAAATGGTGGCCGCTGATAAATGTAAAGATTTGAATGAATATTTGACAAAATTTGATTTTCCATTAAGTTTAATGCAAACGAAAGAAAATTTAAAATTGATTGCTAGAGAGTTAGCGTTATCTTTACACAAACAAAATGTTATATATGCTGAAGTTAGATTCGCACCTTCTTTTCATACAAAAAATGGTTTGACGGAGGCTGAGGCAGTTGAAGCTGTAATGTCAGGTATGAAAGAAGTTTCGATTAAAATAAACTTAATATTATGTTTAATGAGAGGCGCTTCTTTTGAAGAAAATTTAAAGACAGTAGAAACTGCTAAACTATATTTGAATAAAGGTGTGGGCGGTGTTGACTTAGCTGGGGCAGAAGCAATTTATCCTACTAGCGAATATGCTTTATTATTTAAAAAGGTTAGAGAAGAAAATATTCCGTTTACAATTCATGCTGGAGAAGCTTCTGGTATTCAAAGCATTGAGGCGGCTTTAGACTTTGGGGCGAAAAGAATAGGACATGGTATAAGATGTTTGGAAAGTGAGGATTTATTAAAACGGATTATCGATAATAATATTTTGTTAGAGGTTTGTCCTACTAGTAATGTTCAGACCAATGCTGTTTTAGGATATGAGGGACATCCTATTTTAAGACTTTATAAAATGGGGGTTCATCTTTGTATTAATACTGATAATGTAACTGTATCTAATGTTTCGCTGACTGATGAATATGTTAAATTATATCAAACTTTTAATTTTAGTTTAGATGATTTTAAACAAATGAATATTTATGCTTTAAAGCAGGCCTTTATTAGTGAAGCCGAAAAAGTTTATTATATAAAAAAGATCCAACAATAGTTGAATCTTAGTTTAATAAATAGACACCAAGGTTTAAATAGGCTGCAAATATAAGCCATAGGAGATAGGGAATTTGAAGTAGACCAGCTGTTTTATTAATTTTAAGGAATTTTCTTATCATGAAAATAACCAAAATAATGAGGATAATTATCCAAATGAATGATAATAGCCTTAATTTAAATACGAAGAAGATTATTGACCAAAGGGCGTTAAAGAATAATTGCCAGTAATAAAGGACAAGGTTTTCTTCTTTTTTGTTTTCTGAAACTAGGTATGCTGATATTCCCATTAAGATATAAAGAATAGTCCAAGCAATAGGAAATACAATACTGGGTGGTGATAATGGTGGCAAATTAAGTGTTTGATAGTCGTTAAATGGCATCATAATAAGAGCAACAACTCCACCAACAATTAGGGGCAGTAAAATCTTTTTAGTTAATTTTTTGTAATTCATTCTTTTTCCTCCATTAAATAATATTCCAAATAATACCATGATTATTCCAATCACGATTAAAGTTTTTGGTTTGATAAAAAAAATATACATGGTATAATGAATTTATTGAGGTGATAAAATGCGTATTTTAATTGTTGAAGACGAAGTGAAGATCCGTGAAGAATTACAGAGCTTTTTAAATAATAACGGTTATGAAACTGAAACTATAAAAAGGTTTGAAAACACTTTAGAAGAAATTTTAAACTATGATATTGATTTAATATTACTTGATATAAATATTCCAAACCAAAATGGGATGTATTTATGTAAGGAAATACGTAAAAAAAATCAAACGCCAATTATTATTGTGACTAGTAGAAATAATGAAATGGATGAGCTTATTTGTATGAATTATGGAGCTGATGATTTTATTACTAAGCCATATAACCCGCAGATTTTACTCGCTCATGTTGAAGCAGTATTAAATAGGTATAAACCTGATTTAAGTCAGCTTATAACTTACAAGGATATTAAGCTTAATGTTGCTAAAAGTGTAATTGAGACGCAAAATGAAGAGGTTGAGCTTAGTAAAAATGAATTAAAGATTTTTACTTATTTATTGAATAAGCGGGGAACGATTGTTTCGAGGTATGATTTAATGGATTATTTATGGAATAGTGAAGTTTTTGTCGATGATAATACGCTGACGGTTAATATTACGCGTTTACGAAAGAAACTTGAGGATATTGGTTTAGACAATGTTATTGAAACTAGAAGGGGACAAGGTTATATAATATTATGAGTTTTTTTGCTTATTTGAAAGATAGATTTTTTCCCGTTGTTTTATATATTTTAGTTGTTTTAATAATAACTTTTATCCTATTTGTTTTCGAATATAATTTATTTATTATTTTTGATATTATTTTTTTGTTATGTTTAGTTGGAACTGTTAATTTATTATATGATTATTTTAGACGTAAAAAATTTTATGATGAATTATTTAGTTTATTAGAAGGTATTGATAATAAGTGCTTAATTCATGAAATGTTAATGGATCCAAGCTTTTTAGATGGTAAATTAGTTTTAGAAGTACTTTACGAAACAAATAAATATAAACTCGATGAAATTGAGAAATTTAAATTAAAGAATAAAGATTTAGAAGAGTTTATCGAAATGTGGGTTCATGAAATAAAAACTCCGTTAGCGTCTACTTCTTTGATAATGGAAAATAATCCTAGTCAGGTTAATGGAGATATTAAAAAAGAGTTAGTTAAGGTTAATGATTATGTAGAGCAAATGCTTTTTTATGCACGTAGTGCAACGGTTGAAAAGGATTACTTGGTTAAACAAGTTCTTTTAGAAACTATAGTTAAAAAAGTTATTTTAAGATACAAACATGATTTTCTTTTAAAGAAAATATCTTTGGACATGTATGATTTGGATGTGGTTGTTAATACTGATACTAAATGGATGGAATTTATTTTAGGTCAAATTATTGGTAATAGTATTAAATACACAAGTGATAATCCACAAATTAGGATTTATACAAAAAGATTTAAGGAAAGTGCAATTTTATTTATTGAAGATAATGGTATAGGAATTAAAGATAGTGATCTTCCAAGACTTTTTGATAAAGGGTTTACTGGTGAAAATGGTCGCATGAAATATAATTCAACTGGAATGGGGTTGTATTTGGTTAAGCAGTTATGTGATAAACTCGATCATAAGATTAAAATAGAGAGTAATGATGGAACTACTGTGATGATAACCTTTCCAATTGGTTCTTATATTAATGAAATAAAAAAATCCTAAAAAAGGAAATGTAAATTCGGCAGGGTATGATTATAAATAGAGGAAAGATCGGCTAGGTTACCTCCGACAAAAAAGGGGGCGATACTATGAAGGAGGAGAAGCATGGAATACCTAGTTATTCTAGTCATTCTTTTGTATTTACTAAAGGATGCCTCATCATCCAAAAAATAGTCAAACAAA
>URBG01000034.1 GCA_900546055.1 uncultured Mycoplasmatota bacterium | reverse complement strand
CCCTGTTGTCAACTATTTTAACAAAAAATATCGACAAAAAAACAGAGCTTAAGCTCTGTTAATTCATTATGCTGATTTTTTATCAAATCCATATTTTTGGTTAAATTTCTCAACACGGCCAGCTTTCTTAGTAGCGCCTTGTTTACCAGTAAAAAATGGATGACATTTGTCGCAAACTTCTAATTGTAACTCAGGTTTATTTGATTTTACTGTGAAAGTATTACCACAAGCACAAGTTACTTTAGTATCCGTATATTTTGGATGAATGTCCTTTTTCATAGTATCTCTCCTTCCGCCATGACAAAATTTTGCCATAGAAATTCAATGCCTTTATATTGTAACAGATAAAACTATAAAAATCAAGAGTTTAACAATGTTTTATTTATTGCCCCAATTATCTCCCCTGATATTGCTTTATATCCCTCTGTTGATGGATGAATATCATTTTCATTCGGCAAATATTGTGGGTTTTCCTTAAACATTGTATCAATTTCTATATAAATAACATCGTGATCATCACATACATCTTTATATTTTTTATTTAAATAACTAAATATATCATCAGTATTTTTACTATTTAAATGAGGATAAGGATTATAATATCCAACTAAAACAATATCTTCCTTGCAATACTCTCTCATTAAATCAAGCAATTTATCTAAATCCTTGGAAAGCCCGTCAATATAATTATATATATGTTCATAATCCAGAGCCTCTTCAATATTTATTTTATTTAAAATGTCATTGGCCCCAATTGATAATGTTACCAAATCAGCTTTTATTAAAGCATTTTGGATCGTTATTTCCTTGTCACCGTTTTTAGTCTTTTTATTATCTTCAATAGCCGTAATTAAATCAGTAGTCCTATACCCATTTTCAGCATATTTATCCACATATGTTTCCAATAAATCTTTTTCTCTTAAATAATCCCGAACATTTTCTGAATACCCCTTTACCTTTTTACCATATGCCCCCTCACCACTTGCTAAAGAATCACCAAGCGCTAAATAATAAACTTTTTTATCCATATTGCATAGATAAATTAAAAAAACAGTTAAAACAATTAAACCAGAAATCAAAAACTTTTTCATAATTCACTCCCCAAAAAAAGTAGAACTTAATCTACTTTAATTATATTGTGAATTTATAATTTTATACATCTTCCAAATCAATTTCCACGCCAACTTTTCGAAGTTTTTTAATAATGTTTTCATAGCCACGAAGAACATGTTTTACTTCTTTAATAGTCGTTTCTCCTTTAGCACATAAAGCTGCTAAAATCAAAGCCGCACCAGCACGTAAATCTGTTGTTATAACCTCGCCAGCCTTAAATTCAGTTGGCCCTTTTATCGTAATTGTTTGACCGTCTACCACGATATCCGCTCCCATATGAATTAAATAAGGAACATTCTGAAATCTATTTTCATATATTTTCTCCGTTACTGTACTTTCGCCATTAGATAAAGTAAGTAATGAAGTTATCGGTTGCTGAAGATCAGTTGGAAAGCCAGGATAAGTTTCAGTCGTCACATTAATTGGTTTTAAATTGTCAACTTTATTAGTTAAAACATAATCCTTACCAATCTCAATATCCGCTCCCATTTCTAATAATTTATCAGTTAAACTAGCAAAATGTTCTGGAATAACCTTGCTTATTTTTAAGTTGTTTCCTGCCATCACACCAGCAATAATATAAGTTCCCGCCTCAATTCTATCAGGAATTGTTTGAACTTTGCCACCACTTAATGGAATGCCGCCTTCAATAGTTAAAACATTAGTATCTTTACCAGATATTTTAGCACCCATATTATTTAAAAAATCAATAACATTGCCAACCTCCGGTTCTCTAGCAGCATTTCTAATTGTTGTAACTCCTTCGGCTTGAGTCGCAACTAATAAAATATTAATTGTCGCTCCCACACTAGCAAAAGCTAAATCAATATCAGCGCCTATTAATTTTTCAGCATCAATAACATATTTATCACCTTCATTTGTCACTTTAGCTCCAAGCTTTTCAAAGCCAAATAAATGCAGATCAATTGGTCTAGCCCCAATTGAACAACCACCTGGAAAATACATCTCTGCGTGTTTAAATTTGCCAAGTAAAGCCCCCATAAAATAAGAAGAGGCCCTTAGTAATTTAGATTGTTCTAAAGTAATTGGTTTATTCACTAAATTAGTTGAATCAATAAGTATCTTATCGCTTTCTTTAGTAAAATAGGCTCCTAAATAATTAACAATTTGTTCTAAAGCATTAATATCTGAAATATCAGGAACATTAGTAATCTCTACTTTATCTGATAATATTGCAGCAGGTACTAACGCCACCGCACTGTTTTTAGCGCCCCCTATTTCAATTGTTCCGCTTAATTCATTACCACCGTTTATTTTTAAAGTTTTCATTCTATCACACTCACTATTATTAATTTATGACTTTTACCCAATTTGGTGTCTTTAAGTAAAATCACTAATACCTATTATACACTATAAGATAAACATTTAACAGAAAAAGAATTGTCACAATTTATTATTTCAATATAAAGTTTTAACCTTAGCAAGTATCATCTTATGATCACTTACCCCTGTATCTACTATCTTTTTACCAGTAACCGTCCAAGCATCAGGAGTAAACATATGATCAGTAATGCGTTCATGACCAAACATTTTAAAAGTTCCACCTTCAATATCCATATGCCTTAACCCATAGTTACTCATTTCCTCTTTAAATTCCTCAAAATATTGAACTTTTTCCGCACTAATTTGACCATCATCACTCAAATATTCCAAAGTATTAAAATCACCAGTAATTATCCGTGGTCTTCTTGTTCTTGGGTCCTCTTTTAAAATAGATGACAATACCTTTAATTGTTTTTTTCTAGTATAACGAAGTACATTATCTAAATGTAAATTAATTATTTCCAATCCAGATTCTGTAATTACTGAAGTCATAATTCTTGGACACCAAGATAATACAAATTTACTTCCAACCTTATCTGGCGAATTAGATAGCCATCTCGTCTTAGAAGAAACCTTAGGCAACCTAGTAATTATTGTACATAATTCATTACCTTGCCGTGGATCATCACCATACCTAGCCAAACCATTAAATGAATAATCTGGTAGTTCTTCTCTTAATATATCGCGATAACCAAACGTCATTTCCTGCGCGCAAAAAACATCAATTTCATTGTCTCTGATTATTCCAGCCAACTTTCGTGGCATTTCCTCATTTAGTGGTTTATAATCATTGTGAACATTTAAACTAGCAATTGTTAAATTATGCATTTTATCACCTCATATAGCTTTTATATTATAATTAAAATAGCTAAAAAAAGCAAGGAAAAAGGCCTTATTAAAATCTAAAACCTTCAAGCCTTATTAACTGAACCTAATAATTTATTTATACTACTAATTTTATTTTTAATTGCTTCTTCTCCCGCTTTAATTATTTTCCTTGGATCATATACAAAAGCATCCTCTTTCAAATATTCACGGACAGCCTTAGCCCAAACGATTTGCAAATCAGTATTAATATTTATCTTACATATCCCACTTTTAATTCCCTCCAAAAGCATATCGTCAGGAATTCCTGATCCACCATGTAATACTAACGGAACATTAGTTAACTCACTAATTTTTAAAGTTGTCTCAAAATCAATATGAGGGGTGCCCTTATATATTCCATGAACACTTCCTAAAGCTGGGGCTAAACAAAAAACACCAGTTTCTTTAACTAACTTTTCGCATTCTACTGGGTTAGCATATATTCCTTCTTCCCCGTTTTCACCAACTTGCCCAAGCTCCGCCTCAACCGTTACTCCATAAATTTCTGCATATTTAACTACCTCTTTAGTCAAACGTATATTTTCTTCTAAAGGTAACTTTGAACCATCAAACATCACAGAAGTAAACCCTGCATCGATGGCTTTTTTACATGACTCTACGCTACTGCCATGATCTAAGTGTAATGCTACCGGAATATCAATTTTAAGCTCACTTATTAAATCATTGATAAGATTAACTACCGATCTAAAACCACCCATATAAGAAATTGCACCCTCAGATACTTCCATGATCACTGGAGAATGATTCGCCTCTGAAGCCTCTAAAATAAATCTTGCCCATTCTAAATTATTAACATTATATGCCGCAACAGCATATTTTTCTTTTTTTGCCTTCTTTAAAATTTCTCTCATTGACTCCATATCATCACCCTACACCAATTGTAACTATAAAACACCAAAAAAGCAATTATCGTTGATAAGTGCTTTACATTTATATGACATATATTATACCAATTATGATTAAAATCGCACCGCCAAAGATTGTTGAAATTTTGCCTATTGATTTTTTAATTTTATTACCTAAAGACAAACCAATAAAAGTAAAAGAAGCACTACAGATTGCAAAAACCAAAGCAGAAAGTAAATAGTTTTCACTAATATTAGTAAGCGTTAATCCAACTGAGAAACTATCTAAACTTACGGCAAAAGCAAATAAGAAAAGTTCAATAGTTTTCATTACTTTCAAGTCTTCCTGCTCCTTGAAAGACTCATATATCATTTGAATTCCAATTATTGATAAAACGGCACAGACAATTAAGCTAGGGTTTACCCTAAGAAAACCCAAAATTGCACCACCAACATGCATGCCAATTATCGGCATAAAAAAGTGAAATATACCAACTATGATCGATAATAAATAAACCTGTCTTTTCGGAATACCCAAAGTTCCATAGGCTAAAGATAAAGAAAAGGCATCCATACTTAAACTTACAGCAATTGTTAGTACTAGTAATAATTCCATATTAGCCTCCTATAAAATTTTATTACTAGGATAACTTAATATGCCTACAAATATTTATCAATTAACTCTTTAACAATTGACTTATATTCTACATCAGTACTTTCATCAGCTTCAATTAAACATAATGGTGGAAATAAAACACACCACCAATTATCACCTTTACCTTCGCCGAGCGTAACTAATAAAGATTCATAATAACCTGCCTCGTATTTAACGCCTTTATATTCCTTTTCTGGAAAATAATTAGACCCGAAATTAACTTGATAATTCTTATCATATTTTTCGCGTTGTAAAACATCACCGACTTCTTTTTTCACTGATTCCAAGTTTTCTTCAATAATTTCTTTAGCATCCTCACTGTTCTTTGCATCTTTTAATAAATTATACATTTTTACTTCTAGTGTATCACGAACTTTGCCTTTAACCGCTTGGTCCTCATCTGAGTTACTGTTAGGAACAACTCTAATTCTAATTGCGTCATCTGGTATTTCTAAATTTTTAGCCATAACATCAGAAATAAAGAAATAAAATATTCCAATACAAATAAGTGCAATAATTGTTTTCTTCATAAAAAATCCACCCTTCTATTTAATAGTGGGCGGGTATTTTAAATTTTATTCACTTATGATAATTTTCATTATTATTTATTTTAAAAGTTCTATATATCTGTTCAAGCAACACAACTCTAAATAATTGATGAGGAAAAGTCATTTTTGAAAAAGATAATGCATAATTACTACGTTGTTTTACAGTATCATCCAAGCCGTAAGAACCCCCAATAACAAAAGTTATATTAGAATTATTGATTAAAGTTTTATCTATTAAATTAGAAAACTCCAAAGAAGATAAATTTTTTCCACCTATTTCCAAAGTAATAACATATTCGTTATCTTTAATGTTTTTTAAAATACGTTCACTTTCTAATTTTAATGCCTTATCAATTGTTCCTTCATCGGCCACTTCGACTATTTCTAGTTTTGTATATTTTGATAATCTCTTACTATATTCTAAAATAGCTTCACGGTAAAAAGCTTCTTTAACCTTACCAACACAAACAATTTTAATCATATAGTTATAACTTCCGTTCTTTCTTTTTGTGAAGCAACTACAACCTTTGGTGGCTTTTTATCACATTTTTCATATGTCTTATAAAAAGCTTCTAATGCTTTATCTGGATCATTATTGTGTTCACTAAGATGGGCTAAAACAACTTCTTTAGTTTTTTCCGAAGTAAACTGTGCTAAATAATAAGCACAATCTTTATTAGATAAATGGCCTTTGTCGCCTAAAATACGTTGTTTTAAATGATAAGGATATTTCCCATTCATCAGCATCTCAATATCATGATTACTTTCCAAAACATAAACATCATGATTTTTAAGTTTATTATAATTACGAATATTAATATACCCAGTATCTGTCATATACATAAGTGACTTGTTGTTAGAAATAAATATATAACCATTAGAATCAGCAGCATCATGTGATGTTTTTATTGGTTTAACAATTAAATCTTCTATTTCTATATCACCATCAATATAATAAACATCATCGATTATTATTTGTAATTCATCATCCATTTTTTCAGTCAAATAAACAGTTGGCCCATATTTCTTCAAAAAAACACGTAACCCATTGGTATGGTCCGAATGGGCATGTGTTAAAAAGATTCTTTCAATTGAGCCAGGCTCTACTCCTATATCTTTTAAAGCATTTTCGATATAGGAGCAGCTCATTCCTGCATCAATTAAAGATTTAGTATTATCCGTTTCGACATAAGTACAATTACCTTTACTGCCACTTGCTAATACGCAAATTCTCATTATCTATAGCCTCCTGGGTATAGAATTGATGGATTAACATGATTCCATTTTTGACCTTTCCAAACTTCATAATGAACATGTGGGCCTGTAGCTGATCCAGTCATTCCTACATAGCCAATTACTTGCCCTTTAGCCACAGTCTGACCGACTTTAGCTGCTATTTTAGACATATGAGCATACAACGTCATATATCCATTATTATGGTTTATAACAACATAGTTACCATAACTGTAATGATATTCAGCAATCATAACTTTACCATTATTAGTTGCATATATTTTTGAACCGTAACCTGTACCTGAAATATCCAAGCCTGAATGTAACTCACGACCTTTACCAAATGGACTTGAACGATAACCATATCCACTACTAAAAGTCCATCCACTATCCGTTGGCCAACCCCAGTTAGTCAAGCTTCCAACATCTGGAACATATTTACTTCCTTTAAGCACAACCTTATTTACTGGTGCTTTTAAAACTTGCTTTCCTTTAGGGTCAACGTATACTATCTGACCATTAACTTGTTTAACCTTCTGTGAAACTCGGTCCATTCCATTTTCGCCTTCTTGAATAACCTTGTCATTACCAATTATAACTGAACTATCATATTTTTCTTCTGTTTTGTAATTGCTTGGCGTGTCTTTAACCACATAAGTTTCTTCAACAATGCTTATTTGTGGATTAGTTTGAGCAATCTTAAGTTTTTGTCCAGGATAAAGTAAGTTATTTTCACTAGTAAGTTCATCATTAGATAAAAGTAATTCTTGCGAACTTACTTTGTTATTAAAAGCAACACTCTCAATAGTATCACCAGCTTTAACAACATATACACTTTCTTTAGCGTCTTCACCATAAAGTAAATCTTTAGTTAAATCATTACTATTAGTATAAATTTTTTCATCAACTGGTATTTTAACTTCTTTAAACGTTATATCTTCATTAACATAAACATTTTCGATATTTTCGCCAGTCGAATCAATTTTATCTTGTGTTTCGTTTTTATAAGCTTCATACTTATCTTTGCCAACGAAAGTATAAATTAAAGTATTAACAGCGTCTTTAAAAATCTTAGTATCTAATACGTATAGTCTTGTTGTTTTTAAACGCTCTTTACTATCATCATTATCATCAGCTTTTTTCTTAATTGTCATTTCGTAACCCTTGACTGTAAATGGCGCTTCTTTTTTTATTTTTTTATAAACATCTTTAACTGAGTCTACTTCACCATCATATGTTGTTATTTTTTTTATCTGAAGTCCATTAGGTGCGTAGACTTTATCAACTTTATATTTATTTTTATAATAATTACCATTTTCATCGATATAGTTTTCTAATTCAGTCTTTGACTTTACTGTACCTAAAATTTCATCATCCATATATACTTGATAATAATAATTAGGCTCAGCTGTTTTTTTATAGCCAAAGCCAAGAACACAAACACCTGAAAGGACGATTGCGACAATCAGCCATATTGATATTTTTTTCACTATAACACCTACTCTTCTTCTGTTTTTTCCATATTAAAGAAAGAACTTGTATTTCTCTTAAAGATTAAATTAACTGTTGCTGTTGGACCATTACGATGTTTTTGAATAATAAATTCACTTTTACTCGTAAACTCGTCAATAGCATTTTCTTTATTATAATAATCATCACGATAAAGAAAAGCAACAATATCGGCATCTTGCTCAATTGACCCTGATTCCCTTAAATCTGAAAGAAGTGGTCTTTTATCCTCACGTCCTTCAACACTACGCGATAATTGCGCTAAAGCAATTACTGGAATATTAAGCTCCATCGCCATTGTTTTTAATGAACGTGAAATTTCTGATACTTCTTGTTGTCTTTGACCAGCGTATTTAGCCGATCCACTAATCAATTGCAAATAGTCGATAATAACAACATCTAAACCATCACTAGAATTTGCCAGTCTACGACACTTAGCTCTAATTTCACTAACTGTTTGTCCAGGAGTATCATCCATAAACATCTTAGTATCAGCTAATCGACTAATAGCCTCATTAACCCTTTTCCAATCTTGATGTTCTAATCTTCCAGTTAATAATTTTGGCATTTCAATTTGACCAACTGATGCAAGCATTCTATTTACCAATTGCTCTGCACTCATTTCCATATTAAACAAAGCAACGCTTTTATGTGAATTAACAGCCATATTAACAGCCATATTAACAGCAAAAGCTGTTTTTCCCATTGCCGGACGAGCCGCAACAATTATTAACTCGTTCCCATGGAAACCTTTTGTTATTCTATCTAAATCAAAGAATCCTGTTGGAATTCCTGTGATTTCACCTTTTTGTTTTGAAAGTTCTTCTAAATCAGATTGTGCTTTAAATAACACATCTTGAATTGGGCGAAATTCTGATCCTTTTCGATTACGAACAACATCCCCAATTTTCTTTTCTGCATTGTCTAAGATATCACCAATATTGTCTGTCGAAGCAAAGCCGTCACCAACTATAGTTGTTGCCGCTTCAATTAAACTTCTTTTTAAATATGCTTCTTCAACAATTTTAACATATTGACTAACATTAGCTGCCGTTGGCACACATGTAACAATTTCTGTTAAATATTCAACACCACCCACTGTACTTAATACTTTTCTCTTATCAAGTTCAGCTGTTACCGTTGTCACATCGATCGGTGCACCTTTTTCAGCCAAATATTTAATTGCATCAAAAATCTTAGCGTGAGAATCCAAATAAAATTCTTCACTATTTATTTCCTCTAATACTTGTTGTAATGCGTACTTACTTAAAAATACTGAACCCAAAACAGCTTGTTCAGCATCTGTATTATGGGGCATTATTCTATCATTCATAATATCACCTTATTTTTCTAAATGAACTTTCAAATTACAAACAACATCTTTATGTAGATTAATTTCTACATTAGTTGTTCCTAGTGTATTAATTGGTGTTTGAATATTTATCTTTCTTTTATCAACATCAATACCTTTTTCTTTCAATTCTGAAACAATCTGTTTAGTACTGATTGATCCAAAGACTTGATCACCTTTACCAACTTTTACCTTAAAATTAAGAGTTATTTTTTCTATCTCTTTTTTTAAACTTTGACATTCTTTTAAATGAGCTTCCGCTTTTTTTAAAGCCTCTTCATTTTGCATATCTAAAACTTTTTTACTACCTTTTGTTTCCAAGACAGCCAATTTATTTGTAATTAAATAATTACCATAGCCATCTTTTACATTTATAATTTCACCTTTTTTACCTTGTTTTTTAACATCTTCTAAAAGTATTACTTTCATTTTATCCCTCCATAACTACTTTTTTAATCATTTCAATTACTTCGGCATTACTTTTATTTTCAAATGTAGCAGCCGCGTCAGTCACATGACCACCACCGCCTAAAGCACTCATAATTACTTCTACGCTAACTTTGCCCATCGAACGAGCACTAACTCCAACAGTATTATCCTCGATTTTACCAACCGCGAATGAAACCTGAACTCCATCTAATCTTAAAAGTTCGTCAGCTAAAATAGCCAAATCTACGGTTTCGTTTATTTCACCAGCGCCCATATCACATAATAAATATCCTTCTTTAATATAATAACTATTTTTAATATAGTCATGTCTTCGAATAACGTCTTCCATTGATTCCTTTAAAAGTTCGTTTTTTAAAGTTAAATCCACACCCATTCTTGCTAAAGCACTTGCTGCTCTAAATGTCGCATCAGTTGTCTTTAACTGATATGAATGAGTATCGATTTCCATTCCGGCTGACATTAATGTGGCGGTTAAAAAATCTACTGATTTATTTAGATATTTTAAATAATCAACGATTATTTCAACCACACTAGATTTGTTTGAATTGATATACTCAAACACTGTGTTTTCAATATGAACTGATGTATTCATATGATGATCAATCACAAAAACATCTTTATTTTTCTCCAAAAGTTGCTTACATTCCACTAATTCTGGCTTTTGAACATCTAAAACAATAAGCAAAGAATTATCATCAATAATATTCAAAAGATTTGGATATTCCATAAATTTTATATTCATATTATTGCTTTCAATCAATTGAAAAGCTTTTTCTAGTGAAAAATCAATTTTTGAAGTAGGTTTTACAACATAACACTCTTTTTTTAACTCTTTAATTATTTTATAAAGTCCTATCGCACTTCCCATTCCATCTAAATCAGGATGCTTGTGTGTCATTAATATAACATTTGAATGGGACTTTATATTTTCAGTTAACTTTTGAAAAAGATAGTCCATGATTCACCTCTAATTAACATTATACTATAAATTAACGATATTGTCTTTAATTGAAACAATTTTTCCATCAAAAAACTAATATGTTTTTTTACTTCGTAGGTATGAGAAGAGAGTAAAACACATATTAGTTAGAGTCTTCATAGACTCCAGTAGAATAACCACAATAGTGATTATTCTCGTTGGAATTTATAAAATTACGAAATATTACACGTATATGTGGTGCTGCTTGTATAAGAACTATATTTCTTACCCTTAAAACCAACCGTAATTGCATTCAATTTTTCAGAACTTTCTACCAAAAACACAGTAGAACCGCTACCTATATACTGACCAACTGATATAGAAAAACCAGCAACAGGCCCTCCAGTAGTTCCAGTAAGAGTAAATTTTCCAGTTGTATTATTAAAAGTGAAAGAAGAGCCATAATAATATACATTATTAACTCCATTTCCTGG
Source organism: uncultured Mycoplasmatota bacterium (assembly GCA_900546055.1). Taxonomy (GTDB): domain Bacteria; phylum Bacillota_I; class Bacilli_A; order RF39; family UBA660; genus Coprosoma. The sequence goes on along the minus strand of URBG01000034.1, from coordinate 858 downwards.
GTTACCACCATATGAAGAATCATTTTGAACATCGTAATTATAATTAGTTCCACATGTGGTATATTTTTTACCAATATTCAAAGAATTACATTCAAACAAACTAGTGTTACTACACGAATAATTTTTTTCTAATGTTTCGGAAATGAAACCATATTGCACTGAATAACTATTGCTTACAGTGTTAATACCATCACTTATTTTAGAAACCAATGACCCAGATTTATTAAATAAAATCGTAGGATTACTGGACACTTCAACAAAACTCCCACCATCTTTGCTATAACTACATGTATAATTAGTTCCACAGCCTGAAGGATATGATACAACTACTTTCTTCTGAACTTCAGTTAGTTTAGAAACAGTAGCAGTTTTTGAACAAGTCATGGAACTTCCACTTCCGCTAGATGTATATCCACTTGGACACGAATATGAAGTTGGCGGCATTGAAAATTTCCATACGCATAAAACTCCTGATATGCTTCCACCCGAAGAGGAACATGCACTAGTTCCTCCCATTGTTTGATATGGTCTTGAACAGCTACATATTGAATTTTGATATGATGGAGAACCAAAATTTTCAGCTGAACATTTCTGTTGACAAAGTGCGCTTCCGTTATTATTAGGAGTTGTTGTAACAACCTGTGAGCAAACTAAAGAACTTCCACTTCCGCTGGATGTATATCCACTTGGGCAATAGTAAAATTCATCATTTGAAGCAGAAAATGAAGAAGCGGTAATTGAATTAGTCGTTGTTGCTACTGTAGCTGATGAAGTTTGCCTTCCTACTCCAGATGTTACTCTAGATTTAATATTGTAAGCTGTCTTATGGGTAAGTCCTGTAAAGGTATAAGTATTACT
>URBG01000033.1 GCA_900546055.1 uncultured Mycoplasmatota bacterium | reverse complement strand
AAGTAAATAAGCTTTCCTCACTAAATATAATATAACATACTTTGAGTATTTTGACAATATAAAGGAATGTGGCAACCTTACGAAAGTGTAAGGTTTTGTAATGAAAAGAAATTGTTAATTTTGATACAACTATCTATAATTAATGGTGGAGGGAAGAAAAATGGAAAAAGTTTTAGAGATTGCAAACGCAACAAAATATTACGGTAATAAAAGTAATTTAACTAAAGCCGTAGATAATATTAGCTTTGATGTCAATGAAGGAGAATTCGTTGGGATTATGGGAGCTAGTGGTAGTGGTAAAACTACTTTACTTAATTGTATTGCAACTATCGATAAAGTAACAAGTGGTCATATTATAATTAGTGGAACTGATGTTACTGAATTAAAGGGTAATTCGTTAAACAAATTTCGTCGTGAAGATTTAGGATTTATTTTTCAAGATTTTAATTTATTAGATACTTTAACAGCTTATGAAAATATTGCTTTGGCACTTACTATTCAAAAAGTAAAACCAAGCGAAATTGATAAAAGAGTTAGAAAAATTGCCGAAACATTGGGTATTACGCATGTTTTACAAAAATATCCTTATCAAATGAGTGGTGGTGAAAAACAACGTGTTGCTAGTAGCCGCGCAATTATTACTAATCCAAAATTAATTTTAGCAGATGAACCAACAGGTGCACTTGATTCAAAATCGTCAAGACAACTATTAGAAAATTTTGAATATTTAAATGAGGATTTAAAAGCAACAATTTTGATGGTAACACATGATGCATTTACTGCTAGTTATTGTCATCGTATTTTATTTATCAAGGATGGGAAAATCTTTAATGAGTTAGTACGCGGAAATGATAGTCGTAAGGAATTTTTCGATAAGATCATTGATGTTGTAACTTTGCTTGGAGGAGATTTAAATGATGCTCTTTAAGTTATCTTTAAAAAACATTAAAAAAAGTTTTAAAGATTATGCTATTTACTTTTTAACCTTGATTTTGGGAGTCGCAATATTCTATGTGTTTAATGCGATGGATTCGCAGCAAGCGATGATGGACATGAGTAAGTCTAAAAAAGAAATAATGGATCTTATGAATAACTTACTCGGAGGAGTATCAGTGTTTGTTTCGTTTGTCTTAGGCTTTTTAATTATTTATGCGAATAAATTTTTAGTTAGAAAACGTAAGAAAGAATTTGGAATTTACATGACACTTGGTATGGGTAAAGGCCATATATCAAAGATTTTATTAATTGAAACTTTATTGATTGGTCTTATCTCATTAGCAGTTGGTTTGATTGTTGGAATATTCTTCTCGCAATTAATGTCAATTGTGGTGGCCAAGATGTTTGAAGCAGATATGTCTTCGTATACATTCTCACTATCACAAGCAGCGATGATTAAAACAATGATTTACTTTGGTATCATGTATTTATTGGTAATGATTTTAAATGTGTTTGTTATTTCAAGATACAAACTAATTAATTTGATTACAGCAAATAAACAAAATGAAAAGGTGAAAGTCAAAAATCCCATCTTATCAATACTTATATTTATTATTTCAATTGCCATTTTAGGATATGCATACTATAATGTAACTGAAAATATTATGAATATTGGTTTTGATCATTTTATTTTATGTATTGTCCTTGGAATTATTGGAACAATCTTATTCTTCTATGGAGTGTCTGGTTTTGTTTTAAGATTAGTTCAAGCAAATAAAAAATTATATTTAAAAGATTTGAATATGTTTGTTTTAAGACAAATTAATAGTAAAATTAATACAACTGTTTTCTCGATGAGTGTTATTTGTATTTTATTATTTTTAACGATTACAATTTTTTCAAGTGCGATGAGTTTAAATCAGTCTGTTAGTAAGGATTTAAGAGATGTCACACCAATGGATATTCAAGTGTTACAATATACAGATGGTAAAGATTCTAATATTGAGATGGTACTTGAAGATTTAAATCTTAGTATGGATAATTATAAAGATGTTATCGATTTTAATTATTATCGAACAGAATCTGTAACTGTGGAAGCAGCTTTAGGCGAGAAAGTTATGAAGGAAAATTATGATCAGTTTAAGTATCGTAATAAAATGCCAGAAAATTTAATGAAACTTTCTGATTATAATAAAGTGGCAAAACAATTTGGAAATAAAACTCTTTCTTTAGATGCTGATGAATATTTGGTAGTAGCCGATTATGAAGAAATGATAGAGTATCGTAATATGGCCTTAAAAGATGGAGTTAAATTAAAAATTGGTGATAAAGAGTATAAACCAAAATACGATAAAGTTATAGATGGTTTTGTTGAAATGTCAACGAGTCATAGCAATACAGGTGTTTTTGTCTTTCCTGATGAGGCTTTGGAAAACGTTAATATATCTAATAGGGTAATGTTAGCTAATTACAATGCTGATAACGATGCAGAGTATAAAGAAATTGAAAATAAATTAGAGGATACTACTTTGCCAAATAATATGGACGGCAGAAGTAAAACGCAGTTATATGATGCTGCAACTGGAGTTGGAGCAATTGTAACTTTTATTGGATTATATTTGGGAATAATATTTTTAATATCTTCAGCAGCTATTTTAGCGCTTAAAGAATTATCAGAAAGTTCTGACAATAAAGAACGATATCAAGTGCTAAGAAAGATTGGTGCGAATGATGATATGATTAATAAATCGTTATTTAAGCAAATTGGAATATTCTTCTTAGTTCCACTAATATTGGCAATTATTCATTCGATATTTGGAATTAAGTGTGCTAATCTAATGCTTTCAGCATTTGGTAAAAATGATATGCTTATGTCAATTTCAATGACAGCTGTATTTATTGTTGTTATATACGGTGGCTATTTCTTACTTACTTATTTATCAAGTAAACGAATTATTAGAGAACAGTAGATAATCTACTGTTTTTTTAATGTTAAATATGGCATTAAAAAAAGAACTAATTATATAGTTCATTTTTTAATGCTTCAATATTTTGATTCATGATTGTAAAATAATCTTCGTTTTCATTTCTTTGATTCTCAGTTATATTAGTAAGGGTATTCCATTCGATTGTTTCAACATTAGTTCCTTCAATTAAATCTTTAATGGTCTTACTAACTTCTTCATTTTCTTTAATAAAAATGTAATGTATTTTATTATCTTTAATTAGATTTTTTACATCTTCAATAGTTTTACTAGTTAAGTTGCTATTATTTTCTAAAGAGTAAACTGTTAAACCATATTTTTCAAGGTATTTAAACATATCATCTGAAGCAACAATTGTTTTCGATTCTGCATTGCTGACAGTTTGTTTTATTTTAGCATCTAAATTAGAGGCTTCAACTTTTAATTTCTCATAATTTTGATTAATGTCGTTGTTTAAATAATAATTACTAATATATTCCTTAAATCCTTTTTTGATGTTTTGAGCCATCATTAGGAAATTAGATGGATCGAGCCATAATTCTTCGATGCCATTAGTGTATTCCATTGAAAGAGTAGTATCTAAGATCTTAAGATTTTTGTTATTACTACGTAAATTATCGACGTAGCCTTTTTCTCTTTCACTTAAGCCGGTAAAGATATAAAGATCGGCATTACTATAATCTTTTATTTGTTTATTTGTTAATTTGTAATCGTTGATATCAACACCATCAGGATAGATACTATGAATAGTACTATGATCTCCATATAATCTTTGGGTTATATATTCAACGGGATAATTTGTTGTATAAATATCGATATCTTCCATGTTATCTCTTTTGAAGCTACAGCCAGAGAGTGTAAATATTAAAGCTGCGGCGATAACTATTCCAAATGTTTTTTTAATTTTAGTCATGTTTATCCTCCTTAATGACTGGATCATATCCTGAGGTTCCCCAAGGGTTACATCTAATAATTCGACCAATGGCCATTTTACTACCTTTGAGTGAACCGTAGGTTTCAATAGCTTCAATAGCATAGTTTGAACATGTAGGAATATGCCTACATGCACTGTGCCAAGGCCCTGGGATAGCCTGATATATTTTAATAATTTTGATTAATACTTTTTTCATATTAGCACCTTTTACATTATACTAAAAATATTTAAAAATGTAAAATGATATTACAATCTGATTATTCGTTTTTTATCGATGTTGCTTGATATTGTTTGTGATAATGGATTTTCATTTTCTTCGATGGATCTTTGGTACCATACCATCAGGCAGGAAAATAGTTGTGGACCCTGGTTATTATGAAAATTTAGGTGTTCAATATGAGGTTTCAGATGATGTTTTTCATGCAGATTGTGATCGTTCTGAAATCTTGCTAAAAAGAGCTTATAATAATTTACAAAAGGTTAAAAAAATCTAATCGATAAATATCGGTTAGTTTTTATTTGGATATAACCTTCTAAAAGTCTATAAATTATGATATAATATATTAGGTGATTTGAATGGAATTATTAGAAAAACTTGGAATTAAGCCTAATAATATAAAACTTTATGAAACAGCATTTTCGCATACTTCTTATGCGAATGAAAATAAAACTGAAAGTTATGAACGTTTAGAATTTTTAGGTGACGCAGTTTTAGAATTATTAATGAGTGATTATTTATATAATAATCTTAAGATTAATGAAGGAGAAATGACAAAGCTTAGAGCCCATTATGTTTGCGAAACAGCTTTATATGAGTATTCTACTAAGTTAGGATTAAATGAGTATTTAAAACTAGGCAAAGGAGAAGCGGAAAGTGGAGGAAAGTACCGAAAAGCAATTGTATCCGATATTTTCGAATCATTTTTAGGCGCCATTTACTTAGATCAAGGCTTTAAAGTAGCCGAGCAGTTTTTCTTAGAAAATGTAATTCCGCATATTCTTAATCACGAGGTGGATTTCTTTGATGATTATAAATCAGTTCTTCAAGAATATGTTCAAACTGATAAACGAAGTTTAGAATATAAAGTGGTTGATGAACAAGGTCCGGCGCATAACCGTGAATTTACAGTTGAAGTTATGATTGATGGAATTGTTTATGGTAGAGGAACTTCACATAGTAAAAAATCAGCAGAGCAGGAAGCCGCGAAGGATGCTCTTGCGAAAGCACAGAAAGGAAGATTATAATGGGAAGAGCTTACGAAGTTAGAAAAGCAAGTATTCAAAAAACAGGAGCTGCTAAAGCTAAATTATATTCAATGTATGCTAAAGAAATATATCAAGCAGCTAAAAATGGTGGTGTTGAACTTGAAAGCAACAGTGCTTTAAAAAGATTAGTTGATAAGGCTAAGAAAGAACAAGTTCCAGGAGACATTATCAATAGAGCTATCGATAAAGTTAATAGTGGGATAGACGAAAGTTATACTGAAACTAATTATGAATTATTTGGTCCAGGTGGTTCTACGTTAATTGTTAGTTGTTTAACAGATAATGTTAATAGAAGCGTTAGTAGTATAAGAGCCGCTGTTAATAAATGTCATATTAAAATGGGGGCACAAGGAAGCGTTAATTATATGTATGATCATTTATGTATTGTAAGTTTCAAAGGCCTTGATGAAGAGGCAACTTTAGAGGCTTTAATTGAGGCTTCAGTTGATGCTCAAGATATCGAAATAGATAATGATGAAGTAGTTGTTTATGGAGCTCCTAGTGATTTATTCAACATTAAAGAGGCAATTGCTAAGGCTTTACCAAATGTAAATTTTGATATTGATGAAATTAGTTATATTCCAAAAGATAAAGTTACTTTATCTGGTGAAGATTTAGAAACCTTTAATAAATTAATAAATATGCTTGATGAGGTTGAAGATGTTCAGCATGTATATCATAATGTAGAATTATAAAAAGACAATTAATTATTGCCTTTTTTTGTTAATGTTTTATCAGTGTTTGGTTTTATATCTCCACCATCTACAGCATTTACCCATTCTTTTAAGCTTCCCTTGTCAACAGGCGCTCCAATATTGGTGTTGCTAATTCTAATATAAGCATATTGATCTTCTTGTTTAAGAGTGTAATCAATATAGCTTCTAGCCTCAGTGGTGGTGATTCCGTTATCAAAACTAATATCATAATACTCTTCATGCATTTGTTTTGATTGAGTTTCGTTTTTACTCATATCTTCAATAGTAAATATTTCATCAGTGTTCATCTTTTGAATTTCTTTATCTTCTTCACTATAATTATGATGGTTGAAGATTAACGGGTAATAGTACCAAGGAAGTCCTATAAATCCATTGTTGGTATTTCCATAAATACCTTTTTGTCTATAGGGACTAGATGAATAGCTTTTACTATTTTCTGATAGTTTCGAATCATTATTTGAGTTATTATTAGGTTTTGACTTGTTTGGCTCAGTACTAGGCTTTGGTGTACTAGGCTTCGGACTAGTTTTAGGTGCCTTTGGAACAGTAACCTTGGGAGCTATTCTAACACCTTTAGCGTCAGCTTGTTCTTTTGGAATAGCAATCAGACTTAGACCCAATGCCCCAGTTAAAATAAATTTTATGCCACTAATAATAAATGTTTTATTTTTTTGTTTACTCATTGTAATTCCTCCATGTGTTTTATATTATAACATATGTATTTAGGTGCTTCAAGGTTTTGATATTTGTTATAGCAAAGCAGTTTTGATACTTTAAATGGTTATAAAAGTAGTTATTTAATTTTTGTCATTTTGGGTTTTTATCTTTTTTTCAAAGGAAATCTGTGATAAAATGGAGAAGAGACGAAACTAAAGACTGGGGGGATATAATGAGTAAAGTTAATTTATTGCCGGCAGACACTTATATTGTAAAAAATTGTACAATTCTCGATAATGAAAATCGTAATATTTTATTTAAATTATATCAACCGGTTATTGGTAGTGTTGCTATTAATTTGTATTTAACTTTATGGAGTGATTTAGATACTTGCCAAATTATATCTACAGAGTATACGCACCATAATTTAATGGTTAAAACAAGATTAAAACTTGAGGATTTATTAGAGGCTAGAGAAAAGATAGAAGCAATCGGCCTTTTGAAATCATATGTTAAAAAGGGAAGTATAAACAATTATGTTTATGAACTTTATTCGCCACTTGAGCCAAAAGAATTTTTGGAAAATCCAATTTTAGGCGTGGCTCTTCAAAATAATATTGGTAAAAAAGAATATGAAAAGGTAATTCAATTTTTTTCAATACCGAAAATAGATTTAAAAGGATATGAAGAAGTGACACTTTCTTTTAGTGAAGCGTTTGATGTGGCTGATTCTGCTTTTGTTAGTGATAACATTACAAATATTAGGGGTATTAATCAAGTTGATATTATTGTTAATACAAAAGTTGATTTAAATAATATTTTAAGTTCAATACCTGAGGAATATTTAAACGTCAGATCTGTCACTAAGGAAGTTAAAGCTTTAATTAATAAATTAGCATTCATTTATAACCTAAAAGAGGAAGAACTTACGGAATTGATTAGAAATTCAGTCAATGAAAAACATATAATTGATAAGGATATGTTAAGAAGAAATTGTCAAAATTATTATACTTTTGAACATAAAGGTGAAATGCCTTCATTGGTTTATAAAAATCAACCTGAGTATTTAAGAAGACAAGTAACAGATGATTCTAAAATGTCTAAAATGATATATACATATGAAACTACGTCACCATATGATTTTCTATTTGGAAGGAATAAGGGAGTCAAGCCGAGCAAGAATGATTTATCGATTCTAGAAACTTTATTAATTGATTATGAATTAACTCCAGGTGTGGTTAATGTATTAATTGACTATGTCTTAAAAATTAACAATAATAAATTAACTAAAAATTTTATTTTGGCAATTGCATCTCAGTGGAAAAGAAGTAATATTAAAACAGTAGAAGAAGCAATGAAAATTTGTAAAAAAGAAAACAAAGGGGTTAAGGTTGTTAAAAAGACCGTAAAAAAAGAAACTAAACCTGAGTGGTATGATCAAAATATCGAGGCTGAAGAGGCCAGCGCAGAAGAAATTGCCAAATTAGAGGCAATGCTGAAAAAGTAGAGGTGAAGTAAATGCAGAAATTAGCTGATAAAATGGCTGAAAAAACAAAAGTAAATTTAAATGAAGTTTTAAATGATGCTTATGATGAAGCTTTAAATGATGAAAATTTTAAAGAGCTTGTAACGAAGACAAAATTAAAAAGAGATTTTTTAATTAAATATACTTCTACTTTAGAGGAATGTTCGAAGGAATATGGGCATTGTAAAAATTGTCCTGGACTTGCTGCTTGTAAAAACAAAATAACAGGATATGTATATTTACCAAAAATGGTTGAAGGTTGTTTAGAGTTTTGTTATAAGCCATGTAAATATAAAAAGAAACTTGATAAGCAAAATAGTTATCAGAAAAACACTTTTGTGTATAAAGTACCTAAAGAAATTAGTGAAGCGTCTTTTGATAAAATTTATAAGACTGATAAAAAAAGATATTCGGCAATTATTTGGCTTACAGAGTTTATGGAACACTATGGAAATGATAGTAAACAAAAAGGTTTATTTTTATCAGGAAACTTCGGCTCTGGCAAAACTTATTTGATTGCAGCAATGTTTAATGAACTTGCAAAAGAGGGTATAAAAAGTGCGATAGTTTTTTGGCCAGAATATTTAAGAGATTTAAAGTCATCTTTTAATTCAGAATATAAAAATGAGTTTAGAGATAAATACAATGCGGTTAAGAAGGCACCACTGCTTTTGATTGATGATTTAGGAGCAGAAAGTGTAACATCTTGGAGCCGAGATGAAATACTATGTCCACTGTTACAATATCGAATGGACGAAAAGCTACCAACATTTTTTACTTCTAATTTAAATTTAGAAGCATTGGAAGGTCATTTAGCGATTACGAGAAATGGTGATGAAATTATTAAAGCCGGAAGAATTATTTCGAGAATAAAACAGTTATCAGAATATCGAGAATTGATTAGTAAAAATTTAAGAAAGTAGGATAATATGGTTTTAACTGATATAATAAAAGCTCATAATAATTATGGAACAACTTTAGAAATTTTAAAAACCAATAGTATTTTTAAGGATTGTTTTGAAAATATTGTTTTGGCACCAATTTGGGATATTGATGTTTTGGATATACCTTCTGAATATATTACAAAGGTTAATAAGTTAGTGTATAATATTGATTCTCCTTGGTATAAATTTTCATATGTTAGAGTTGGAATGATGGGGGCGACTAATCTTATGGATAAAACGCTTGAATTAGCGTTATTCAACCCGAAAAATATTATTTTTGTCGGAAGTGCGAGTTCGTTATCACAAAATATTAAAATTGGGGATACAGTTGTAATTGAAAAATCTATATGTGGTGAGGGAGCCAGTCGTTACTTGAATGATAATTTAGAAGATGAATTTGGTAAAAGTTTGACCCCGTCTATTATACTTAATAAAAAGGTTATGGCCTGTTTAGACAATAATGATATAAAATATCATCAGGTAATTAATTTTTGTGCGGACACCATATTTGCTCAATTTAATCATATCGATTATTTGATAAATTCTGGCGTTCAAACATTGGAAATGGAAACATATTCAGTTTTTAAGGTTTGTGAAATGTGTAAAATACCTGTTTCAGCAATTATTAATATTTCTGATAGTACAGTTGCTAATAAATCCTTATATTCAGGAAGAACTATAGAAGAAAAAATACTTCGAAATAAGCGAAGAAATGAAACTTTGACAAAAATTATTTTGAAATTATATAGTAAAAAAGATATTGACAAATAATAAATACATGATACAATTAAGTTGTAAAGGTGTTGAAAAGGACACGATTATTAAAAAGTGTTTTATAGTGAGTTTAGGATAGTGTGAACTAAACAAATAACTTTAATAATTACTACCTTGGAGCTGACTTCGAAAGATGTTTCCGGTTAATAGCCGTTATCTAAATTAAGTAATAAGGTAGGATGGTACCGCGTTTATACGCTCCTTGCATTTGTGCATGGAGTTTTTTTATTTTTGAGGGGAAGTAGTGTCATGAATAAAAAGTTAGTAAAGAAACAAAATCATATACCAATGGAAAGATTTTTAAGAGATTATGTTGGAGTTGAAAATGAAATGGTGATTGATACTCTTTCTGATCTTACGCATCATGATTTAAAACTTGTGTGTGAAGAAGTATATGGAATTAGAGTTTTCAGATTACCGTTTGAAGCAGTAAGTACAGAAGATTTAAGATATGGAGATGTGCTTTTGGTGTATGATTGTAATCAATGTTCGGCGCCTTATAAAAATCCAATGAAGATTGAAGTTGACGATTTATTAAGAAATCAACCAATTTTCACAGGACCATTTTATGACTCAATATTAACTAGAGATGAATATATTGATAATATTGAAAATATGGCTGGCGATACTACGGTTCCAAATCGTCAATTTAGACTAGTTGGAACTTCAAGTAAAAAGTAGAGAGGAATGATTAAAATGATAAATATTAAAGAAGATGAAAGATTAAGTGTTTTAAATCATAGTTGTGCGCATTTATTAGCGCAAGCAGTTAAACATTTATATCCGGAAGCTAAATTTTGGGTAGGTCCAGTTATTGCTGAAGGTTTTTACTATGATATTGATTTAGGAAATGAAGCAATTAAAGAGGATGATTTAGAAAAAATCGAAAAAGAAATGAAAAAACTTGCGAAAGATGGTAAGAAAATATATCGTAAAGAAATTTCTAAAGAAGAGGCTTTAGAAATGTTTAAAGACGATTCATATAAATTAGATTTAATTAATGGAATGCCTGAAGATGAAATTATTAGTTGTTATACGCAAGGTGATTTTACGGATTTATGTAGAGGGCCACATGTAGAATCAGTTAAGGAATGTAAAAATTTCAAATTGCTTAAGGTAAGTGGTGCTTATTATAAGGGAGATTCTAAAAATAAGGTTTTACAACGTATTTATGGAATTTGTTTTGACAATAAGGAAGATTTGGAAAAGCATTTAGAATTACTTGAAGATGCTAAAAACAGGGATCATCGTAAAATCGGTAAAGAATTAGAATTATTTATGAGTCATGAATTAGTTGGTCCTGGACTTCAAATGTGGTTACCTAACGGAGCAACAGTGAGAACTGAACTAGAGAGTTATATTAGAAATAAGGAAACTAGGCTCGGGTATAATCATGTATATACACCATCATTAGCTTCAACTGAATTATATAAAGTAAGTGGGCACTGGGATCATTATAAAGATGATATGTTTCCAGTTATGAAAATGGATAATGAGGAATTAGTTTTAAGACCTATGAATTGCCCACATCATATGCTTATCTTTAAAAATAAACTTCATTCATATCGTGACTTACCAATTAGAATTGGTGAGCTTGCTCCTGATTTTAGATATGAAGCCAGCGGAGCAGTTTGCGGGTTAGAACGAGTTCGTCAAATGTGTCAAAATGATGCTCACTTATTTGTTAGACCTGATCAAATTAAAGAAGAAGTAGCAAATGTTGTTAATCTTATTTTAGATGTTTACAAGGATTTTAATATTACAGATTATTCATTTAGGTTGTCTTTAAGGGATAAAAATGATACAGAAAAATATTTTGATGATGATGATATGTGGAATAAAGCAGAGAGTGAACTTCGTAAAGTGTTACAAGAACTTAATCTTGATTTTTACGAAGCTGAAGGTGAGGCGGCATTCTACGGTCCAAAATTAGACGTTCAAATTAAATCAGCTATTGGACATGATGTTACTTTATCGACTTGTCAATTAGATTTTTTACTACCTGAAAGATTTGATTTAACTTATATTGACGAAAAAGGTGAAAAAGCAAGACCAGTGGTTATACATAGAGCTATTTTAGGAACTTTTGATAGATTTATGGCTTTCTTAATTGAAGAAACAAAAGGAGCTTTTCCTTTATGGCTTGCACCAACGCAAATTAATATTATTCCTGTTAATAATGAATATCATTTGGAATATGCGAAACAAGTAGAGAAATTATTAAAAGAAAATGATTTTAGAGTTTCTCTTGATAGTCGTGATGAGAAACTTGGATACCGAATGAGAGAAAGTGTAACTAATAAAATACCTTTCGCACTTATTATTGGTGATAAGGAAAGGGACGATTCATCTATTAGTTATCGTAAATATGGAACTAATGAAACGGTAAGTGTTAGTAAGGAAGAATTTATTAATTTATTGAGAGAAATGATTAAGAATAAAAAATAGAAATATTCTAATAAAACTTTAGTTAAACAATAACTAGAGTTTTTTTGATGAAAAAAAGGCTGAAATAGTTGACAATGGGGGG
>URBG01000032.1 GCA_900546055.1 uncultured Mycoplasmatota bacterium | reverse complement strand
GGAAGTGGGACCTCATTTACTAATTTACAACCATATATAACAGTTTATATGTATAAGAGAGTTAAATAGGAGGAATTATGAAAAAAATAATATTAATAATATTAATAGGATTTGCATTTATAGAAAATGCAAGTGCCACTACAATTGAAGAACAATTAACTGAATTAAAAACAAACTTAAATACATTGCAAACCCAAGTAAATAACTTAGAAAGTACAAGGCTTAATAAAACATATCCAGTTGGTAGTATCTATGTATCAACAGCTTACTCAACAACAAGCCAAGTTTCCGTTGCATTAGGCGGGACATGGGAAGTTTACGGTAGTGGAAAAACTTTAGTTGGAGTAAATGCCAGCGATGCAAATTTCAATACAGTAAATAAAACCGGAGGAAGTAGCACGACTACACTTTCTACTACTAATTTACCTTCTCATACACACAGTATTCCAGCACTTTCAGGAACTGCTGCTTCAGCTGGAGCCCATACGCACAGCATTCCTTCATTATCTGGAACAACCTCAACTAAGCAATTGACTGGTAGCTTTGGTAGCGGTGATGGCAGCGGAATATTTTGGCCAAGTATAACAAGCGGTGTATTTTCTAATGGCGGAACTGCAAGCAACGATTATTATGGATGGGGAGAAGCCGAAGACAGACGGGGAACTATATATTTTGATGCTTCACATAACCACACAATCACAACAAATGCTAGTACATCAGGGAGTAATGGAGCCCATACACATAGTGTAACTATAAATGCTAGTACAGCTGGAGGCACAGGAAGTGGGACCTCATTTACTAATTTACAACCATATATAACAGTTTATATGTATAGAAGGACGGCATAATATGAAAAAAATAATTATAATTTTAATAATAGTCTTAGCAGCAAGTGGGTGCAGTGCCAATGATCATCAAAGTGAAATAAAAAACAATAAAATAACTATTGCTACAGATACTTTTAATATTAATGATAGTGGAACAGAAATCAATGCTATAATAAAGAACAACGATAATGATGATGTTAATATAAATAAAATAGAGGCAATTTTATATGATAGTAGTTCCAAAGAAATAGCTACTATAAAGAAAGATACAAAAATTAACTCTAAGAAGGGAACTTCAACATCAATAAAAATAACATCAAATGAAAAATATTCATCAACCGCAGAAATAAAATACAAAATTTATAATTAAATATGATATAAAAAATGTAAATCTTTCGACAAATATTTACATTTTTTTTGATATTTGATATATTAATAAAAGAATAGTAAAAGGGAGTTGTACTAAATGAAGAAAAAAATCATAATAACCATTGTTACTATCATTTTTTTGGTAGCAGCTTTTGGTGTTTATCGATTAGTCACCAGCGTTAAACAAGATCAAGAAATAACTGAAGAAAAGATGGATGAAATATTAACGGCCTACGAAACTTTCAATACTTCAATTCAGGATTTCGCGAAGATTCGTGAAAATTATTATAAATATCGCGAAAACACATTTCTTGAAGAATTTGCTAGTAAATATAATGACTGGAATAGTTTCATTACTAATTACGAAAAATCTATCCAAAAAGTTGAGGATAGTAGTAAAGTTTTAAAAGATAATTGCATCGTTAAATTTGCAGACGTTAACGTTAATAGTAAATGTACAACATTTAAAGCTAACTATGAGGCAGCCATGAATTATTATATAACTGATATAAAAGGTTACAATAAAACCGTAGATGAATATAACACCTGGGTAACTGAAGGCGGATATAATTACGGCAAACTAAATAAAGCAAAATTTGTTGTTTACAAAGATTACATCGATTTTGATAAAGATGGAGAATATTTTGGAAAAGAGGAAAGTACTAATGAACAGTGAAATAGAAATATTAACCATTGATATTCCTAAAAAGAAAAAATCACATAAAAAAATTATTATCAGTGTTTTTGCCCTTATTGTAGTTTTTATTTCATCATTCGCATTCCTATTGTATGGACCATGGAATACCTTTAGAAACTGGCTAATAACAACCGCTATGACCACCATGAGTCATCAGTATTTAGCTACTTGGTTTTATGATGATAAGACAATTGAAGAAGTATTAAATCAAAATTATGTTAAAGAAACAGGGGAAAGTACTGATACAGCACAAGTTAATTTAGTTGATTATACAACTAGTAATAAAATGTTTTTAAATAAATATGATAAAGAAATTTTAACCAAAGATCCTGGAAATAACCTTTACAAACTTATAAATATTGAAGAAGAAGGACAAAGAGGTTATTTAATTGCTATATACGATCCTAGTAAAGTTAAAATTGGGACAGCAACTAATATGGGCAAGCAAGGACAAATGATTACAACTATCGCTAAAAACAATAATGCAGTTATTGCCATGAATGCCAGTGGCTTTATCGATCCAAATCATAATAGTAATGGTGGAATTCCCCACGGTGTAGTTATTCAAAATGGTAAATTAGTTAGTAGTCAATCTCGGTTAGGTATGAATGGCGGGATTATTGGTTTCGATAAAAACAACACTTTAATCTTATCCAAAATTAATGGAGAAGAGGCCTTAAAAGCTGGGATTAGAGATGCAGTTGATTTCGGACCATTCTTAATCGTTAATGGCAAGCCAGCCTTTATAAAAGGAAATGGCGGTTGGGGTACAGCTCCAAGAAGTGCCATAGCGCAAAGAAAAGATGGAATAGTACTGTTCCTTGTTATGGACGGACGAGATTATGTTCATGGAATTGCTGGATCGGACATGGGCGATTTAACTGAAATCCTTTTGAAATATGGCGCATATAATGCTGCTAACTTAGATGGTGGAACTTCATCAGGGCTAGTTATCAATAATGAATTAGTTAATAAACCAATTAATAGTAGTGGTCAAAATAAAACTAGAGCTATTCCTAATGCTTGGATTGTTACTAATTAATAAAAATTATTTGATAGACATATATTTACAATGACAATCATTTTTTAAATGATTTCTGAAGTAATATGCTTTAAGTTTTGATATAATCTAAAATAGAAGGAAGTGTATTATGGCTAAAAGAAAAAATAAGAAGAAAAAAAGAAAAATATTGTTAGTTTTATTGTTAGTAATTCTCTTGCTAGGTGGAGGCGCGTTTTATTATTTATCAACTCATAAAGACGTGAAAAAAGAAATAGAGAAAAAAATAACTAAAAAATTAAAAATTGTCGATGAAAATTCAAAGACTAGACCAGTGGCAGTTATGATTAATAATAATCATCAAGCTTGGCCTCATGCTGGATTACAAGATGCTTATATTACTTATGAAATAGTAGCTGAAGGTGGTATTACCAGAATGATGGCACTTTTTAAAGACCAAGATACCGCTAAAATTGGCTCAGTTAGAAGTGCAAGACCATATTACTTGGACTACGCTTTAGAAAATGATGCTATCTATGTTCATTATGGTTGGAGTGATCAAGCTAAATCTGATATTGCTTCACTAGATGTAGACAACATTAATGGTTTAACTGCTTCAAGCGTTTTCTGGCGCGATAAGAGCTTAAATAAAGCTACAGAACATACAGTGTTTACTAGTATGGAAAAAATTAATGATTATGCTAAAAAACAAGGCTATGATCGTGATACAAATAAAGATTTGTTACTAAAATATAGTGTGGATGAAATCAGCTTAAAAAATAAAGAGGGCGCTAAAAAAGCCGATAAAGTTTATATAAAATATTCATATTATACAGATACAAGTTATGAATATGATGCTGAAAACAAAGTATATTTAAGAACAATGTCAGGAACTGCTCATAAAGATGCAGTAACCGGTAAACAATATACTGCGAAAAATATTATCATCACACCAATTGAAAGCAGTGCTTATGACTCATATGGAAGACAAAAACTTAGTAATATTGGGTCTGGAGAAGGATACTTTATTACCGATGGCTATGCTGTTCCAATAACTTGGGAAAAGAGCAGCCGTTCTAGTCAAACTGTCTATAAATATAAGAGTTCTGGTAAAGAAATAAAGGTAAATGATGGAAATACATTTATTCAAATTCAACCAATGGGCGAAACCCTAACAATTGAGGGAAATGAGCCGGAAGAAAGCACTGAACAATAAATTTGAAATTTTTAAAAAAATATGCTATAATGGCAAAGTACTTGAGGTGAAAAATATATATGGACATTCAAACGCAAGACTTAGAATACATGAAAATTGTTAAGAATATATTAGATAACGATGAATTTAATAAGATAAAAAACATCGAACATCATGGGATAACTAGATTTGACCATTCTGTTAGAGTTTCTTATTATTCATACAAAGTTGCCAAGGCATTGCATTTAGATTACGTAGGGACCGCTAGAGGCGGTCTATTACATGATTTCTTCTTAAGCCCAGAGGATAGAGATGGCAAAGAGAAATTTATTTCAACCTTTGTTCATCCAAAACAAGCTGTTGAAACCGCTAAATCGCAATTTACTTTGAGCAAAAAAGAAGAAGATATGATTAGAAGTCATATGTTCCCAATAAACATTTCAGTTCCAAAATATATGGAATCATGGATTGTTAGTACTGTCGACAAAGTTGTTGCAGTAAATGAACTATCATTGAAATTTAAATTTCAACTTAAATATGCGTATAATATTATATTATTATTCATGCTAGGATTTGTAAAATAGGAGGATAGAACATGGAAAGAACTTATATAATGACTAAACCTGATGCTTATCAAAGAGGTTTAATTGGAGAAATTATAACTAGAATTGAAAAGAAAAATTTTAAAATAACTGATATGAAAATGATGAACCTAACAGAGGAAGTGTTAAGAGAACATTATGCTCATATCGCTGACAAACCATTCTTCCCAGAAATATTAGAATATATGACATCTGGACCAGTAGTTGGAATGGTAGTTGAAGGTAATGGTGTTGTGGATTCAATGAGAAAATTAATGGGTCCTACTGATTCATTAGAAGCTGAAGCTGGAACTATTAGAGGCGACTTAGCTAATAGTAAAGGCGAAAATATAATTCATGGTTCAGATTCAGTAGAAAACGCTGAAATCGAAATAAAAAGATTTTTTGGATAATTTCCAAAATCTTTTTTTTATTGAAAAAAGACCATTATCTAGTCTTTAATTACAATACCAAGCATTAACGCCATCGCTAAAGCTTGCTCACTATTTACAATCATTCCATTTATTTTTCTAGGATTTAATGCAATTCCTTTAATGTCAGAATTTGCTAAATCAATATCTTTCATTTCCATTTCTTGAAATTCTGAATTTGCTAAATTGCAACAATCAAAATTCAAATTTTTATATTCTACTTTAAATGAACTATCTTTTAAATCACAATCTTTAAAATTAACGTTTTTAACTTTAGTATTAAAAATATTGATATAAGTTAATAAACAATCTTCAAATAAAACATTCTCTAAAAAAGCATCAACTATATTGCCACCCATGAGACGGCATTCTTTAAAACTACACCTTGTAAAACTGCCTTCATATAATTTCATATTTGATAAATCACAAGTTTTAAAAACCACATCAGTTAAATGCAAATTAGAATTGAAATTTATAAATTGACAATTTTCAAAAAAACATCCGTTTATTTCTAAATATTTATCAATGTCAAATTCAATCACTTCATTTTTAAAATAAAAGCCGGTAATTACTTCTTCATCTTTTAATTTTTCAAAATTCGTACTTTCTAAACAGTTACTAATTTTTGGACCAATTATTTTGTTTATCATTTTACCACCACTCCCATTGTAAAATAAAACTATAATTAAATCAATATTCATGGTATAATATAGGTAACCTTAGGAGGGAAGCTTATGGAAAAAATAGATTATAAAAAAGAATATAAAGATATATATATGCCACCTAAAACTCCAACTTTCATTGATGTTCCCGAAATAACATATATAATGGTCGATGGAAAAGGTGATCCAAACACTAGTGAAGAATATAAAGAAGCTATGGAAATTTTGTATGGCTTATCATTTACCATTAAAATGAGTAAAATGAAGGGTAATACCCCAGAAGGATATTTTGACTACGTTGTCCCGCCTCTAGAAGGCTTATGGTGGATAGATAAAACAAACTTTGATGGATTAAATATAACCGATAAAAGTGAGTTTAAGTGGACTTCAATGATTAGACAGCCAGAATTTGTAACTGAAGAAGTATATAAATGGGCCTGCCAAGAATTAAAAAATAAGAAACCAGATATTAATCTATCAAAAACCAGATTAGAAACCTTAAAAGAAGGTAAATGCGTGCAAATTATGCACATTGGTCCTTATGATACAGAGCCAGAGTCAATAAATAAAATAAATGAATATATAAAAGAAAATAATTTAAAAGATGCGATTGGTGACACATATGAAACCGGTCAAATAAAAAAACATCATGAAATTTATTTAGGCGATCCAAGGAGAACTAAACCAGAAAATTTAAAAACTGTTATTAGACATCCTGTAAAATAAATATAATTTAAGAAAGGGTGATATATTGAATTTAGACATTATTAAAAAAATAGTTGCGGTTATCATAGGAATTGCTATTTTTATTGCTTTTTGTTTTCTATTTTTCTATATTGTAATTTTTGCTTTAATTGCGGGACTAATATATTATATATATTACAAATTGATTAAACAAAAAAGAAAGCCAAAGCCACAAGAAAAATATAGTAAAAAATCAAATAAATCAATTAATCCTGTAATTATGGATGCTGAATATACTGAAAAAAACTAAAGAATTTATAAAAACATATAACAGTGGTCACCAAAGGAGGTAAAAAATGATTATAAAATCATCAAATGAACAACGAGACATGTTCAGAGATAGCTTATTTCATTGTAGTTGTGATTTTTTCGATGTAATTAAATTAACAGATGATGAGAAAATTCGCAATGAAGCTAAAAGCCTATTCTTAGATAGAATTACTAAATTATTATTGTGGGCGTCTAAGGATCCAGAGGTTGATATAAAAACTTTATTTGCAATTGGTAAAAATGGGAAACTGTCTATCGAATGTAATTCTGAAACAATCGCTATTACTAAGCAAGATATTAATTTTCAATTAGAACATTTTGGTACTGTGCAAATAAACCAAAATGTCCAAACAATGTGGAAAACTGATTTAAGAGATGGGTTATCCGAGCCAATAAATGTGGTCGTCACTCCAGAAAATCAAAACTATCAAGCCATATCTTCATTATATAGTTTTGGCGTTAATAGTAGAATAACCGAATTACAAAATGAAATCGCACTACTAGAAAATAGCAAAGAAGCTCCTCATGATTTAATGCCGCAATCAGAAACAACAACTAGTAATTCTAGTCATAGACCATTAGTAAAAAGATCAGACAAATAATATAGCTAACAAGCTATATTTTATTTTTCCTAGTTTAATAATTATTGTCGAAATACATATATTTGTGGTATAATTTATTTGTGTCCCTGTAGCTCAGCAGGATAGAGCAATCGCCTCCTAAGCGATAGGTCGGAAGTTCGAATCTTCTCAGGGACGCCATTTTTTTTATAAACGGAGGTGGAAAGATGCATAACACCGAAGAAAAAAACTTAATGACTAAAATTGGTTACGAAAAACAAAAGGAGAAATTGCAAAAACTAAAGGCCGAGTTAAAAGACATTTCAACTAGAAAAATGAGAGCAGCAGCCGATGACCCAGGTAATGTATGGCATGACAATTTTGCTTATGAACAGTACGATCTACAGGAATCTGGTCTTTTAAATCAAATTGAAAGTTTAATAATAACACTGCAAAACACTAAAATTATTGAAGAAGACTATGTAGACCAAAATCACGTCAACATAGGTGATAAAGTTAAACTTAAATTAATTTATGATAATGATAGTGAAATTATTGTAGTTACATTAGATGATAGCAATGATGATGAGAATGCTATAACTTTAAACTCACCACTAGGCAAAGCAATTTACCATCAAAAAATCGGAACTAAAAATAGTTATCAAGTTGAAAACACAAAAATAAATATCGAAATTTTAGCTAAAATCGCCAGTTAATTTGATTTTAAATCAAATTACCAAAGAAGCGAGTTTTATTTTGGTCAAAAATAGTTCTTTCTCGTTTACAAATATATATAGGTATGTTAAACTGTAGTAGGGTCGCACCATAGATGTTAGCTTTAAATAACTCCAAAATATATATTTAAGGAGTAAAAAATGCAAAAGAATGTTGATGTTGTCATCGGCCTGCATTACGGTGACGAAGGTAAGGGGAAAATTGCCACTTATTTATCTAAAAATGCAGATATTGCCTTAAGGTGTACTGGTGGAAATAACGCTGGTCATACTATTGAAATTAATGGAAATAAAATTGTTTTTCATTTAGTTCCATCAGGCATTATGAATGGTGCTACTGCCATAATTGGTAATGGTACTGTTTTAGATTTAAATGTTTTAATTAGCGAAATTAAAGAGTTAGAAAGACTTGGAGTTGACACGACAAAATTAATTATTTCAACAAGAGCTCATGTCATTCTACCATACCATATTATTGAAGATAATATGTCAGAAAAACTAAAAGGCGATGCAAAAGTTGGGACAACTGGCCGTGGTATTGGACCAGCTTATGCTGATAAAATAAATCGTATTGGTTTTCGCATGATCGATCTTTATGCCGATGATTTTGAAGAAAAATTAAAAATAAATATAAATAATAAAAACAAAGTCTTTGAACTTTTTAATATGGATACTATAGATTATAATGAACTACTAGAAACCATTAATAAGCAAAAAAAATTTCTAAAACCATTTGTTAAAGATACCGTAGCTTATATCGAAAAAGCAGAAAATAGTAAAATTGTTGTCGAAGGAGCTCAAGCTGCTTCACTTGATATTGACTTAGGTGATTATCCTAAAGTAACATCATCAAACCCAAATATCGGTGGGATTTTAAACGGTAGTGGTCTTCCATTTCAAAGAATAAATAAAGTAATTGGTGTAATTAAAGCTTATGCTTCAAGGGTAGGCGAAGGGCCATTTATGACTGAACAGACAAATGAAATTGGTGACCTAATTAGAAAGCTAGGTCATGAGTATGGATCAACTACTGGTAGGCCGAGAAGATGTGGATGGCTTGACTTAGTTTCTTTAAAAAGAGTTACATTAATTAATGGTATTACCGACATTAACTTAAATCATTTAGATACTATCGGTAAACTAGATAAAATAAAATTATGTACTGCTTACAAATTTAATGGTGAAATTTTAACCATTTATGATGACAAAATAATTGGCCACGAAGACGAAGTAGAGTGTATATATGAAGAAATAGAAGGTAATTTTGATGCAAGCCATATTACAAATTATAATGAATTGCCAGAAAAAGCTAAAAACTATATTAAACGTATCGAAGATATTTTAGGCCTTCCCATTACTTATATTGGTACAGGCGCTGACAACCAAGATATGGTAGTTAGAAACTAATATATAAAATATTAGTTTTTTATTTGTCATAATACCTTGACAGCCGAAGTACTATGTGATATATTGTAATTGTGAAAGAGGTGATTTGCTCTGTCTATAACATCAGATATAATAAGAGGTCATACCGAAACCATAATATTGGCCCATCTTTTAACTAAAGATAGTTATGGCTATGAAATCAATAAAGCAATCAAAGAAAAAACCAATAATGAATATGAATTAAAAGAAGCAACTTTATATTCCGCATTTAAAAGGTTAGAGGAAAATGGCCTAATCGAATCATATTGGGGTGATCAAAATATAGGCGCTAGACGTAAATACTATCGAATAACTGAAAATGGTAAAAAAGTATATCATCGTGATAAAGAAGATTGGCTTATGACCAAAAAGATTATTGACAAATTAATTTAGGAGGATTTTATGGAAAAAATAACAAAATATATTGACGAACTATTTAAAACTGCCCCAAAAACTAAAAAAGCAAATGACTTAAAAGAAGAATTAACACTAGATTTAACTGAGAAATATCAAGATTTAATCAATGAAGGAAAAAATGAAAATGAAGCATACAATGAAGTAATTGCTGGTATTGGTGACATTGAAGAATTATTAAATACTTTAAAAGTTCCAGATACTGTAACTTATAATGAATATCGTCAAAAGACTGCTTTAGTAGTTTCAGTAAGCGTATTCTTATATGTATTATCACTTATCGCAACTGTAATATTAACCGAGATCGATGCTCCTGTTTATGCGATCGTTTCAGCATTCTTAGGTTTATGTGCTTTTGCTACCTGTTTGCTTATATATCATTTTATGGCAATGCCAAAATATAAAAAAAACGATGAAACATTAGTCGAAGATTTCAAAGAATGGCAGGCCGTTAAAAATAAAGATAATAGTTTGCGTAAAAGCATTAGAACCATCATTTGGACCTTAACAGTTATTATTTATTTTCTAGTTAGCTTTCTAACTATGGCCTGGTATATTAGCTGGATTATCTTTTTAATCGGTATCTTAGTTGTTAAAATAATTGACTTATGTCTAGATTTAAAGGAGAATTAGTATGCATAAAACATTAAATATTATAACTATAGTTTTACTTTCATTTCTAGTTTTAGTTTTAACTGGAATTTTAGTTCTAGGAATTACAAAGGGAAACTATTTCTTTGGAGGTGAAAAATTGGAATCTGTTAAAAATGAAACATTCAAATTAGAAGGAATAAAAAATATTGACTTAAACCTTAAAACCTCAGATGTTAATTTTATCTTAACTGATGAAACAGAATTAAGAATTGTTCAATATGGTGACAAAGTCAAGGAAAAAGAATTATATACTACCGAAAATAATGGTGATACCCTAAATGTTACTGATCGCGCAAGCCGAACATTTTGTATAGGATTCTGCTTTTGGAAAGCTAAATATGAAGTATATATTCCCAAAAAATATCATGATGACTTAAAACTAAGTATTACAACAGGAGATATAACTTTTAAAAACTCGAATGAGGTATATAACTTCAGTAGTGTCAAATTAAATAGTACAACTGGTGATATTAATATCGAATCACCACTTGAAACCGGCGAATTATATATCAATGGTAAAGTTGGTGATGTGAAGACCGATAGTTTAAAAACCAACGATTTTACCTTAAAAATGACAACTGGTGATGTTAAAATATCGAGTTTAAAAAGTAAAAAAACAGACATTTATACAACTGTTGGGACAATAAAAATTCAAAATTTAGAAACCCAAGGTCAAATTAGAACTACAACTGGTGATGTTAATATCGAGAATTTTAAACTAATTGGTGATACCAAAATAAATTGTACAACTGGTGACATCAATGTACAATTAACTAAAGACAATGATTGTAATGTTATTTTAGATACTAAATTAGGTGATAAAACATTGCCGAATAATTCGTCATTAGTTGGCAGTGGTAAATACAAATTTAACTTAAAAACAACCACTGGTGATGTTGAAGTCAGAATATAAAGTAGGATTCGTCCTACTTTTTTTCATACAAATATGTTATAATATTGTAAAATAGGAGGACATAAAATGCTTATAGATAAAATAAATGAAATAGAATTTAATAAACAAGAATTTGAAGAGATGTTTAATGAAATGAAAACGCAAATTGATATTTTAAATAGAGATGAAAGCCTAGATCTTGTCCTTGAAGCTATCGATAAAATAAATGAAATAAGAGATCATTATTTGACCTTATACTGGATTAGCTACGTTTTCTACATAAAAGATATCACTAATGAAAAATACTTGAATAGTGAAAAGTTAATGGGTGAAATTGAGCCAATTATGGATAATCTAAAACTAAAATATTTTAAAGCCTTAAATAACTCAAAATACCGTGAGGAATTAATAAAAATGCTTGGTTCAAGAACTCTTGAAATTGCTGCTAACGAATCAAAACTTTTAAACGATGATATAGAAGATTTAATAACAAAAGAAAAAAGTTTATGTCTTAAAATGTTAAAGTTAGTAGTTGGTACCAAGACGGATTTCCAAGGCCATGATGTGACCTTAAGCAATCTTAAACCATACTATCAAAATGCTGATGAAAGTATTCGAAAAGCCGCCTATAATGCATCTTATTGTCAAGGGCTAGCCATTGAAGAAGAGGGGAATAATATTTTAGATGAACTAGTGCTTGTCCGCACTGAACTTGCTCATAAACTAGGTTTTAATAACTATTTTGAAGTCGATCTTATTCGCATGAATCGTCTAGGCTATGATTTAAATGATATGAAGGTTTTAGTGAGTCAGGTTAAAAACTATTTAGTGCCACTTCATAAAAAATTAAAGAAAGTCCAAGCCCAAAGATTAGGCCATGAATTAAGATATTATGACAAGGCTTATTTATTTCCAGATGGAAACCCAAAAATTAAAGGGAATTTAGATTTTATCGTCAAAACAACCTCTGAAATTGTTAATGAAATGAATAGTGAAAGTGGCGAATTATTCGATTTTTTATTTAAAGAAGGATTAATCGATATTAAAAAAAGCGATCACCAAGCCGTGGGAGGAATTACTACTTACTTACCAGATTATAAAGTTCCACTTTTTGTTTCACCATGTAAAACTATTTATACTGACATTGCCACAATCCATCACGAATTTGGGCATTCACAGCAATTATACTATAGTAGAAATTTAAAATATAATGAAAATCGTTGGCCAACCTTTGACATTTGTGAAATTCACTCAATGAGTATGGAATTTTTAATGTTTCCTCATGCTGAAAAATATTTTGGTAATGATATTTTAAAATATCAATTAGGTTTTTGGAATGAAAAATTGGATTATATCATTAGAGTAACTATGGCATATGAATTCGCTGAATTTACTTATAGTAATCCAAAAGCTACTAATAAAATGCGCAATCAAAAGTGGCTTGAATTATGTAAAGCTTATGATCGTTTTATTGAGGGTCATGAATATTTAGAAAAAGGAATTGGTTGGCAATCATTTGGATCCGGCTGGGATAGGCCATTTTATAACATTGATTATACGATAGATATTGTTTGCGCTCTTTCGTTTTATAAAAAAGTCAAGGAAAATCCCACTCAAGCATGGGAGGATTATATTTCTCTGTGTAAACTGGGAGGCTCTAAATCCTTGCCAGAATTGATTAAAATCGCAAATCTCGATAACCCATTTAAAGAAGGGTCAATGAAAGAATTAGCAAACGTTATTGATAACGATATTGAAGAACTACAAAAAAGCACTATATGATAGTGCTTTTTTTAAGGTAATCTTAATGTTTGACCTATTTGTAATCCATTACTAGTTAACCCATTTAGTGATTTTAAAGTATCAACATTGGTATTATACTTTTTAGCAATACTCCACAAACTGTCACCAGATTTTACAGTATATGTATTAGTAGTTGGTGTATTTGCAGGAATTAAAAGTACTTGCCCAATTGATAAAGCATCACCAGTTAAACCGTTTAGACTTTTAATAGCATTAACGCTTGTGCCATATTTATTGGCGATATTCCATAAACTATCACCAGATTTAACCGTGTAAGTTGTTCCTGAGCCTGTTCCACCAGTATTATTGCCAGCTTCACTACTAGGTACTCTTAAAACTTGCCCAACCTGTAAATTGTCACTAGTAAGATTATTTAATGATCTTAAATTAGCTACAGTTGTACCATATTTATTGGCAATGCTCCATAAACTGTCACCAGACTTAACCGTGTAAGTATTTGCTTCATTACTAGTTGTACCTGTTGGGACCTTTAAAACTTGACCGATTGTAAGATCATTGCTAGTAAGGTTGTTTAATGACTTTAACTCATTAACAGTAGTATTGTATTTTTGAGCAATGCTCCATAAGCTATCACCAGATTTAACCGTGTAGGTGTTGCCAGTGTTTGGTGTATTATTTGAAGTAGTTCCAACATTCAAAACTTGCCCAACCTGTAAATTATTATTAGTTAACCCATTTAAAGCTTTTAATTCGTTAACAGTCATATTGTATTTTTGAGCAATACTCCATAAGCTATCACCAGATTTAACTACATAAGTACCTTCTTGTGGAACAGAAGGTACCGTTTGACCAGATTTAGTCGCAATAACTGCATCAACTACGGCATCAACATATTTTTGGTAATTATTTTGAATTCTTGATAAATCTTCAGGACTATCAATAAATCCATATTCGACAATTACTGGCTCGGTTACCCCAGTATTTCGATGAATAAAATAATAATCCTTAGAAGTGTCGCTAGGTAATCTTCTTTGATAAGTTTTTCTTACCTTTTGTCCAGCATTACCTAAAGCCGTTAATATGTTATTTGCTAAAGTACTATTATTTCTTAGCGCATAAATTACTTCAGCCCCTTGAGCTCCTTGGATACCACTACCAGCTGCATTTATATGATTAGAAATAACAACGACATTTGGATTATTGCCATAAGCAGCTAAAATTCTTTGAACTCTATCAGTTGGCGAAATAGTTTCATCTGTACTTCTAATTAAAGTAACCGGAATTCCTTTCCTTTGAAATTCATCATACATATATCTCGCAATTTGTAAAGTTAAGTCTTTTTCTCTTACGCCGC
>URBG01000031.1 GCA_900546055.1 uncultured Mycoplasmatota bacterium | reverse complement strand
GTAAAACCGTAACCATAACATATCCATCAGGCTGCGGAAGTACTTATACATGTACGTATACTAAAAGTGGAGGCAGTGCTGTAACTGTAAAAAGTACAACTGCCGCTGTTGCTTTTACTGCCTCGGGAAATGTAGTGGCCAAGGTTAGTGATGGAACAAACACTGTAACTGCAAGTACCTATACAGTAAGTATAACAACTTCAACTATAACAGTAAATTCAACCCTAGGGGGAAGTGTCACTGTTGCTAATACTACGAAAGGAACCAGTGTTACATCGAGTAATGCCACCAAGAAAACTATTACAGCTATAAACGGAGATAGTATAAAAGTTACGACTTCACTAAGCAGTGGATTTTCTACTTATAGTTTAAAGCGTGGTAGTACAAGCATAAGTAGTGGTAATGTTTCCACCATGGGAACCAGTGCTTACACTGTTGCTGGTGTATTTAGATATACTAGTAAACCATATAAAATTTTGACAGCTATAAACAACACCTATGGCATTGTATTTGACTCAGGTGAAGGTAAAGGGGCCAACGCTCAATTATATAATGCTTCCCAAAGCCAAACCCAATACTGGAATCTAGTTTTAAAAAAGGTTGAAAACAATATTGTTTATTACGGAATAGAAAGTAATTATTCTGGAACTAGGGGCTGGTATTTAGATATCTATGGCGATTATACAGTAATTAAATCTGGAAGTAATGCTGAAGTCTGGAATGCTTGGGCTGATGAAACAGATTTCTATTGGTATTTAAGAGATGCAGAAAGTGGATATTTCTATATCGTAAATAAACTAGGATATTGTTTAGATGTTTATGATGGAAAAGCCACCAACGGCGTTAATGTCTGGGTATATACGTGTAATAATACAACCGCTCAAAAATGGAAATTTGTCGCTTAAATTTATACATTGCGAAGAGAACAATTACTTTTTGTAGTTGTTCTACCGGAGTCTATAAATGATTCCAATTTTATAACTAACACATATTTTGCTTTCTCTTCTCATAACCTACTAGTAAAATAAATGTGTTAGTTTTTGTTTACTTTTTATTCAATAAAATATATAATGAGAGTATCGAAAGGGTGGTTTGTATGTCTAATAGTAATAAAGCTCGAAACATTTTGATTTTTATTGTTTGTATTGTTGTTTTATTAATAATTGTTGCTTTAGCTGCTTTCAAATCATCTGATGATAAAGTGAATAATAATTTAGATGTAAAAATTACCAATGTCATTAGCCGTAATATTAAAGGCGAAGCTAAAAACATGGAAGAACCCGTTTTTAATGACAATGAAGTTAGTTTTAAACCTAGTTTAACAAGCGCTGACGATTCTATCAGTTATGATATTACTATTACTAATGATAGTGATGTAAATGCCTATGTTGATACTATTGCTATTAATCATAGTAATAACATTAATTATAAAACTAGAGGATTAAAAGAAAATGATATTATTTTACCTAGTCATACTGCTACATTAAGCATAAAAGTAAATTATATTGAAGCTAAAGAAATAAATGATCAAAATTTAACTGTTAAACTTGAATACTCAAAATAATAAACTTAAGTTAATTCTTGAGTTTTTCTTTCGATTTAAATTTACAAAGAACCTATAAGTTGGTATAATGAAATCAGA
The DNA here is from genome assembly GCA_900546055.1 of uncultured Mycoplasmatota bacterium. GTDB lineage: Bacteria > Bacillota_I > Bacilli_A > RF39 > UBA660 > Coprosoma. The sequence goes on along the minus strand of URBG01000031.1, from coordinate 12,995 downwards.
ATATAGGAAAGGGTGTTTGATAGGTTAAGTGAAGGGATATGTTTAAATTAAAAATTAGAGAGAGGATGTAAAAAGTATGACATGTAGTAGATGTGGTCAAGAAGTACCAGAGGGAACAGTTTTCTGCCCAAATTGTGGAAATCAAGTAGTAAGTGAAAACACTAATAATGTAAATGAAGGTGCGGTAAATGTAACTCCAACGCCAGCAGTAGCACCAGCCACTGCCCCAGAGAAAAAGAAAAATATGGTTCCAATAATCATTATAGCTGTTGTAGTTATTTTAGTTATTGTCGCTTTAATTTTAGTAGTACCTAAATTTTTCGGTTCAAAGACTGTAGTTTGTACATTAACTGATAAACAAACAACAGGAACAGTTGATACAACAGTAACTGCTAATTTCAAAGGAAATAAATTTGATAATGCAAAATTTGAAATGGATTATAAATTCTCAGGAATTTATGCTAATTATGTAGATACAATCTACACTCAATTAGAACAATCTTTCAAATCGTATAATGACAAAGAAGGCGTTGAAATCAAACTTGATAAGAAAACTGATGGTGTAAATGTTACTATGAATGTTGACCAAAAGGGAATTGAGAATGTATCTCAAATTAGTCTAAAAAATACTAATCAATCTGCTGATAAATTCATCAAAGATATGGAAGATCAAAAATATACTTGTAAAACTAAATAAAAAAAGTTTAGTAAATGTGAACCTTTAGTATAGCTACTAAAGGTTTTTCTTGTAAAAAGGAAGTATTTGGTATAAAATAATAATAGGTGATAATAATGAAAAGAGGTTTTACCCTAGTCGAATTATTAGGTATTATCGTATTATTAGGTGTTATTATTTTAGTCGCTGTACCATCGTTGATTGAGTCAAACAGAGTTGCTAAGATAAATGAAACTAATGATTTTAATGAAAATATTAGTACCGCTTGTGAATCATACGTTGAGGTTCATTCAAGCGATACCGCTTTAGCGCCCCTTTATGCTGCAACGCCAGGTCCAGTTTCTATAAGCGTTAGTAAATTGATTTCAGAAGGTTATCTGCAAGGTTCTCTTGTAAATCCTTCATCAGAGTCAAAAGCAACAATCGCTGATGAAAATGGAACCGTGACAATTACCATGTCTAATAAAAAAATCACATGTAGTTACAAAAAATAGACATAATAAAAAGGGAGGCAAACAATGAAAAAAACAATAAAAGATTATGACTTAAAAGGTAAGAAGGTAATTATCCGCGCCGATTTAAATGTTCCAATTGAAAATGGCGTTATTATGGATGATAATCGTCTTAAAGAAAGTTTAAAAACAATAAAAGCTGCTATGCGAAAGGGTGCCAAAGTAATTCTTCTTTCCCATCTAGGACGTGTCAAAACTGAAGAAGATAAAATTAGATATACCTTAAAGCCAGTGGCTGAAAGATTAAGCGAACTATTAGAAAAAAAAGTAACCTTTATAGACGAAACTAGAGGTGAAAAAGTAAAGCAAGCTATTGATAAAATGAAAAACAAAGATATTGTTTTATTAGAAAACACGCGTTTTGAAGATTTAAACGGTGAAAAGGAAAGTAAAAACAATAAAGAGTTAGGTGAATACTGGGCTTCATTAGGGGATATTTTCATCAACGATGCTTTTGGAACTGCTCATCGTAAACATGCATCTAACGTTGGTATTGCTAAAAACTTACCTAACGGAATTGGCTATCTCGTAGAAAAAGAAATAAAATTTTTAAATAAAGCTCTAAAAAAGCCTAAAAAGCCATATGTTGTAATTTTAGGTGGCGCTAAAGTAAGCGATAAAATTCACGTTATCAATAATCTTGCCAGTAAAGCTGACTATATTTTAATTGGTGGAGCTATGGCTTTTACCTTCTTAAAAGCAGCCGGCTTTAACGTTGGTAAATCATTAGTCCAAAATGAAAGCATAGATTATTGTATAGACGTATTAAACAATTTTGAGGATAAAATAATCTTGCCAATCGATATCATTACTTCCCCTGAAATAAGTAATGAAGGAAAAGTCGAAGCAAGATTTATCAATGAAATTGAAGAGGATGAAATAGGGTTAGACATCGGGTCAAGAACCATAAAAGTATTTAAACAATATCTTGATAATAGTAAAACTATTGTATGGAATGGGCCGGTAGGCTATTTTGAACTAGAACCATTTGCTGAAGGAACTAAACAATTATTAGAAATAGTCACTAGTGTTAATGCTACTACAATTTTAGGTGGCGGTGATACTGCTAGAGCTGCAATAAGTATGGGATATCAAGATAAGATTACTCATATTTCTACTGGTGGTGGCGCTAGTTTGGAAATGCTTGAGGGTAAAGACCTTCCGGCAATTAGTGTGATCGATGACAAAGAAAAATAAAATTAATGGCATTATAATTGCTTTAGTTACTATATTGGTACTATATCTTTCCTTAAAAGATGATTTTTTTGAAAAGATCAAATACATATTTTCCTTTAACTTATGGTGGCTTTTATTAGGACTCATATTAGTTATTCTATATTGGGCCTTAAAAGCTTTAGTAATATTTTACTGCGTCCGTAAATTCGATAGTAAATACTCATTTAAAAAATCATTTAAATTAATGCTTGATACTCAGTTTTTTAATTCTGTAACTCCATTTTCAATGGGTGGTCAGCCATATCAAATATACAGATTAAAAAAACAAGGATTTTCATTAGAAAAGGGAACTAATATCGTTATTCAGGATTTTATTGTTTATCAGATATCCCTTATTCTATTAGGAACTATTGCAATAGTATCTAACTATTTTCTACAAATATTTCCGAGTAATTCATTATTAAAGCAGCTAGTACTTCTAGGCTATATTGTCAATGTAAGCGTTATAATTATTCTTTTTATTGTTGCATTTAACAAAAAGGGTAATAAAGTAATTCTAGATTTGGCAATTAAAGTAGGTGCTAAATTAAAAATAGTTAAAGATAAAGAAAAATTTTTAGCTAAAAGCACTGAAACAATTAACGATTTTCACAAAAGTGCAACAATACTTATGACAAGCAAATGGCATTTTATTAAAATTATTATTATCAATTTTTTAGCCTTAGTTTGCTTGTATTTAGTACCATATGCTTTAATAATAGGTTTAGGCGAAACTATTAATCCATTAATCGCTATTATAACTTCAGCTTATGTTATGTTAATTGGTTCATTCGTTCCAATCCCTGGAGGTAGTGGTGGCTTAGAATATGGTTTCGTAAAATTCTTCGGTGTATTTATTGCTGGCGCTAAATTATCAAGTATTATGCTAGTATGGCGTATCTTAACATATTATTTAGGTATGATTGTAGGGGCCATTTTTCTTAATGTCAAAGAGGAGGAATAATTAATGCGAATAGGGATTTTTACCGATAGTTATCCACCATATATCAATGGTGTTTCAACTAGTATTTTAATGCTTCAAAGAGCTCTTGAGAAAAAGGGCCATCAAGTATTTGTTGTTACCGTTAATCCAGAAAACTTAACATACAAATATGAAAATGAAGATAAAATAATTAGAATTCCAGGTATTCCAATCGGAATTTACGATTATCGTTTAACTGGTGTTTATCCTTTAAGAGCTATTAAAAAAGTCTCTGCTTGGAATCTCGATGTCATTCACTCCCATACGGAATTCGGTGTCGGAACTTTTGCCAGATTAATTGCTTCCGAGTTTAATATTCCATTAGTTCATACGTATCATACAATGTATGAGGATTATATTGAAACCATAACAAAAGGATATTTTGATAAAAGTAGTAAAAAGCTAGTTGAATATATAACCAAATTCTATTGTGATAAAACATGTAGTGAATTAATCGTCCCAACTAAAAAAACATACGATTTATTTAAACAAAAATATAAATACGATCGAAACATTTATATCGTTCCAACTGGTATTGAAGTTGAAAGATTCTATCATGAAAAATTTAAGCCAGAAGCGCTTAACAGGATAAGAGAAAAGCTAGGCCTTAAGAAAACCGATTTTGTTTTACTCTATGTTGGACGTCTAGGTAAAGAAAAAAATATCGAGTTTATCATTGAGGTTCAAAAAATGCTTGCCAAAGACAAAAAAAATGTTAAACTAGTATTAGTCGGTGATGGACCTGATGCTAAAGATATCGAAAATCTCGTTCATAGATATAATTTAGATGATAGTGTTATCTTCGCTGGTAAAGTTGCCTACGAAGAAACTCCTAAATATTATAATATGGCTAATGCTTTTATAACTGCTAGTCACTTTGAAACTCAAGGCTTAACAGTTATTGAAGCCATGGCCGCTTCCTTACCGGCAATATGTATCGAGGATGAGAGTTTTACCTCAACAGTCATTAATGATTTTAATGGTTATATCTTTAAAACAAAAGAAGAGTGTAAAAATCAAATCCAAAAGCTCAGCGAAAGTAAAACCCTGCAGCGTCAATTAGCTCGAGGTGCAAGGTCAAGTGCTGAAATGCATTCATCAAAGTATTTCGCTGAACAGGTCCTTGATGTTTATAAAAAGGCTATTGAAAGTGAAGGCGCTAATTTTAAAAGTAAATTCTTAGCGTTCATAAAGAAGGTACAATTATGGAAAAAATGATCGTCGCTAATCACAAGATGAATATGACATTACCAGAGGTTGAAAATTATATTGAGGTTTTAGAAAAATCATCATTCAAACCAATCATTTGTCCAACTTCAATTTATGCTAAATTATTTGTTGATCATGGCTTCGAAACTGGCCTTCAAAATATTTATTTGGAGGATAAAGGCGCCTACACTGGTGAGATTTCACCAAAACAGGCTAAAAGCATAGGCATTAATTACGTAATTATTGGTCATAGCGAAAGAAGACAAATATTTAAAGAAGACAATAGCCAAATAAACCCAAAAATAAAAAAGGCTTTAGAAAATGATTTGAAAGTTATTCTTTGTATCGGTGAAACCTTAGACCAAAGAAATAATTATCAAGAAATTTTGTCAAAGCAAATTACCGAAAGCCTAAAGGAAATAGATGATGAAATCATCATTGCCTATGAACCTGTTTGGGCTATTGGTACGGGTATTACCCCAACAAACGAGGAAATTGATGAAATAACTAAATATATAAAAAGTTTATTTAGTTACGACGTTAAAGTCCTCTATGGTGGCAGCGTTAGTTTAAATAACATTGCTTCCTTAAAAGCAGTAAATGTAGTATCGGGTTATCTCATTGGTGGAGCTTCTACCAAAGCAGATGAGCTCATTAAAATTGGAGAAGTTGTATCGTAACTTCTTTTTATTTTTTTGCCAAGGCATTCGACAAAATTAGCTATTTTTTACTCTAGTAATAAGTGTCAATGTTTTGTATAATTTTAATATAGTAAAGGAGAATAAAAATGGAAAAAATAAACGTACTAATGATTGACGACAACGTTAATTTAATTGAAATGGTTAGAGAATACTTTAAAGAGAGTGAAAATATAAATATAGCATTAGAAGCCCACGACGGGTTAGAAGGAATTGAGGTTATAAGCGCTAATCAAGATAAATTTGATCTTATAGTTTTAGATCTTGTTATGCCTAAAAAAGATGGGATCTATGTTCTAAGTGAAATGAAGAAAAGAGGGATCAATAAAAAGGTTATTGTTGCCACTAGTTATAATGCCGCTGAGGTAATTAGAGAGGTTTCAGAATATGGTGTTAACTACTATGTGTTAAAGCCATTTGATTTAGAAGATCTTAAGAACCGAATTTATGATATTACTAATAAGAAGGAAAATAATCAAAATATTGATTTCTATCATAGTAATCTTCAAATATCAATTACTAAGATGCTACATGAGTTAGGAATACCTTCACACATTAAAGGATATCAATACATTAGAGAAGCAGTTGGGATTATCTTTAATAACCCAGATGTTATTGGCGGAATCACAAAAGAGTTATATCCAGAATTAGCTACTAAATATAATACAACCGTATCTAGAGTTGAAAGAGCCATTAGACATGCTATCGAAGTTAGCTGGAATCGTGGTAACCTAGATTTCATGGAAGAAATATTTGGATATAGCGTTGATATTGATAAAGCCAAACCTACAAATTCAGAATTTATAGTTACTATAGCTGATAAATTAAGATTAGATTTCCACAAAGTTGGATAATCTAATTTTTTTTATGGATAAAAAGGAAAGAAGTAGAAAACTTGAAATAATCGTTTTCTATTTTTCATTTAAGGAAAATGTGATATAATGAAAATAGGTGAAACATATGAAAAGAAATGGATTTACATTAATCGAATTAGTAGGATCAATAGTTATTTTAGCCATCATTGCTTTAATAGCCTTTCCCGCTTTACTTAGTATGTTAAATAAAGGCGAAAATCAAGTTAATGATTCAGTTAAAAATGTAGTTACTAGTGCTGCTGAAAAATACGTTAACGATCATATCGACGATTTTCCAAAACCATTAACTGGTGAATCAACTAAAACATATCCTTCTATTAAGGTAGAGACATTAAAAGACGATGGATATATTGAAACTACATTTTATAACAAGTATTGTGAAATACAAAAAGCAACTGTAACTGTAACAGCTAATACTAAAAAGTATAGTTATTCTATTGCTGAAAGTAGTTTAGATAAGGAGTGTCGCTAATGAAAAGAAATGGATTTACATTAGTAGAGTTACTAGCTACCATTGCTCTTTTAGCTGTTATTGCTACTGTTACTGTTCCAATCATTATCAATCAAATTGCTAAAACGAGAGAAGACGCTCTTGTTGATAATGCTAATATGCTTATTAAAGCAGCTAATAACTACTACGCCGAAAGTCAAATTAATAAAAGTGTTACTGTTCCTCAGTTAGCTACTTATACTGATGGTAAAGTAACATATTGCTCCGGCAAACCAAAACTTGAATATAGTGGTAAAAATCCTACCAGTGGTAATATTTATATAAGTGCAACTGGTGAAGTTGAGCTTCGTATATATGATAAACAAATAAAAAAATGTGTTGAAAAAACCTCAACCGCTAAACAAGCTACAGTAAATAATTCTTTAAATGAAAACACTTGTAAACTTAGTAAATCATGTTAAAACTTCTATTATAGAAGTTTTTTTCAAACAAAAAAGTTTAGTTATACTAAACTTTCAAATTATGAATTAAGTTTATTCTGTTTCCCGCCAACATAATAAAGGACAGGAAATAACATAGAGTAACCATAAACATACCAGTTTATAGCTTGATTATCAGTGACAACTTCAGGAATTAACCATGCAATAGTTATAATAATTAAGATCATTCCTATTGTTGTAATAGTGTTTGCTTTATCATCTTTACCACAATAGATAAAGCCTATAACTGCTCCAATTATTTGTACTAATCCAACTACATATGCTCCAAGTGCACTTAAGGCTGCAAGTACATTAATTTCATCATCAATGATAGTTTCATATCCACCATTTAGTAAAACTGCAGTCATTAAGCCAATTGTAAGAAATCCAGCAATTAGTAGCATAACACTTGAAAATTTAATTAGACCTTTTCCCCTTGTTTTCATATAAACCCTCCTTGCGCTTAGTATAACAGGTATTTTCTAAATAATCAAATACTTAGTTGACACTTTTAAAAAAAATGTAGGTCTTTGGAGAATATTACTTTAGTATTGAAAAAAAACAACATCTATAATATAATGTGTGAGGTGATACTATGTGGAAAATTGGAAATGTTGACATAAAAAATAGAGTTGTTTTAGCCCCAATGGCTGGAATTTCTAACAGTGCTTTTCGAACAATTGTTAAAGAAATGGGCTGTGGCTTAATAGTTGCTGAAATGGTTAGTGATAAAGCAATATATTATGGAAGTAAAAAAACAATTGATATGCTTTATATGACCGACTTTGAGCGTCCCATTTCCCAACAGATTTTTGGAAGTGATGAGGAAAGTTTTAAAGTTGCTGCTAAATATATCGAAGAAAATATGCACCCGGATATTATTGATATTAATATGGGATGTCCAGTTCCAAAAGTTGCTACTAGAGCCCAAGCTGGAAGTGCCCTTCTAAAAGATCCTGAAAAAGTTTATAATATAGTTAAAACAGTAGTTCAAACAGTTAGTGTTCCAGTAACGGTTAAAATAAGAAGTGGTTGGGATAGTAATAGTATTAATGCCGTGAAAATTGCTAAAGTTTGTGAAAAAGCTGGTGCCAGTGCCATTGCTGTTCATGGAAGAACAAGAAGCCAAGGATATAGTGGAAAAGCAGATTGGAACATAATTAAAGAAGTTAAAGACAATGTAAGTATTCCTGTTATTGGTAATGGTGATATTAAAACTCCAGAAGATGCTAAAAAAATGCTTGATGAAACAAATTGTGATGCCGTTATGATTGGTAGAGGTGTATTAGGGAATCCTTGGTTAATTAGAGATACTGTTAAATACCTAGAAGATGGAATATTAATGCCACCACCAACTAAAGAAGAGAAAATCGCTATGATTAAAAAACATCTAGACTATTTAATGAAAACGAAGCCAGAAAAAGTTGCGGTGACTGAAATGCGAACTCACGTTAGTCATTATTTAAAAGGTTTAACTAAATCATCTGAAATTAAAAATCAAATATTTAAAACCACCAGTGCCAAAGAGTTTAATAAAATATTAGATGATTATTTAAAGTTTTAAAATCCTAAAATAAACAAAATATGTTTATTTTTATTTTGCCTCTTCATTGAATATCTAACACATTTAATGTATAATAATTAAAGAATAGAAGGTGCGCGTATGAAAGCTTCACTAGGAAAAAGAGCTTCAGCTTATTTAATAGATTTAATCATCATCATTATCATATTAAGTCTAGTTAGCTTAATATATCACCCAGATGTTTCATCCTTAAATGCTAATATGGATACTATAACCATAAAGTATGCTACTAAAGACATCACTTTTACAGAGTATATAACAGAATTAAGTTCAATCTATAAACAAATGGATATTACTAATATTTTTTTAAACCTAATTAATATATTAATAATTATTAGTTATTTTATAATTTTCCCATATTTAAACGATGGTAAAACGGTAGGTAAAAAATTAATGCATATTGAAGTTCGTAATCAAAGTAATCAACCATTAAGCTTAACTAGCTTATTCGTGCGAAACTTAATTATCAATGGATTACTTTATTTATTAGCCGTTGTTATTTGTTCTTTAGTAGTCCCGGAAAATATTTACTTTGGAACCATTACCGCTTTAGGCATTATTCAAATTGGACTTTTATTAGCTAGTATTATTATGGTTCTATACCGTAAAGATAAAAAAGGATTGCATGATTTAATTGCTAAAACATGGGTAAGTGCATCTAGATAGGAGTGTATTAATGAAATTATATGTTGTTAGACATGGCCAAACTGTCAATAATAAATTAAGAAAAGTAAGTGGTAAAACAGAAACAATATTAACCAATAAAGGAATTGAAGAAGCAAGGCAAACTAAAGAAAAATTAAAAGACGTCAATTTTGATTTAGTTTTTTCTTCGCCCTTGATACGAGCAAAGGATACTGCTAAAGAAATAACCGATAATGATATAATTATCGATCAAAGATTAATTGAAAGAGACTATGGATTAAATGAAGAAATGTTAATTGAAAATACAAATCCTAAAGAATTGTGGGACTATAATTTAAACTATAATGATCATCAAGGGGAAACTGTTCAAGAAATTTTAAATCGTGTAAATCTTTTGATTTTAGATTTAAAAAACAAATATCCAGATAAAACAATTTTATTAGTTACGCATAGCGGGATTGCTAGAGCTATTTACTATAGTATTAATGGAATACCCAAAGATGGGAATTTAATGACAATTGATATTCCAAATTGTGGCTGTCAAATTTACGAATTATAAAAGGAGAAACATATGAAAGTATTATCTATAAATGCCGGAAGTTCATCATTAAAATTTAAGATGTATGAAATGCCTAAAAAAGAAGTTTTAATTTATGGCTATATTGAAAAAATTGGTTCAGACGCTAATTGGAAGATTATTACTGATAAAACTGAAGAATTTAATGGGAATGTTGCTAATCACGAAGATGCTGTTAGAATTTTAATCAAAGCGCTTTTTGAAAATAACATTATCGAGTCATTAGATGAAATAAAGGGAATTGGGCATCGAATTGTTAATGGTGCAGGTCAATATCAACCTCAAGTAATTAATGACACCGTTATTAGAAGATTAAAAAGTTTAAGTGCACTATCACCGGTTCATATGAAAGGCCATATTGCCGGTATTAGAGCTTTTCAGAAATTAGCGCCAGAAATTACACAAATTGCTTTTTATGATACCGCTTTTCATCATACCATCCCTGAGGAAAATTATTTGTATTCAGTGCCATATGAATGGTATGAAAAATATGGGATTCGTAAATTTGGTTTTCATGGGATTAGCTGTAAATATATAACTAATGAGATGGAAAAAGAATTGAATAAAAAAGTCAATTTAATTATTTGTCACATTGGTAACGGTGCCAGTGTTACTGCTGTTAAAAACAGTAAGTCAGTAGATAACTCAATGGGCTTTACAGCCAACTCAGGATTAATGATGGGAACTAGATGTGGTACAATAGATTATACAATATTGCCTTATTTAGCCAAGAAAACAAAAAAGACTATTCAAGAATTAGATGAAGTACTTAATTACCAAAGTGGTCTTGAAGGTTTTGTTAAAGGAGCTAGTGATAATAGAGATCTTCAAAATGCGATTGATAGTGGAAATAAAAAAGCCATATTAGCTAATGAAATGTATATAAATAGAGTAATAGAGTTTATTGCTAAATATTATATAATGTTAGATAATATAGACGCGCTAGTTTTCTGCGGTGGTGTTGGAGAAAACAATATTGTTTTTCGCAAAAAAATATTACTTAAATTAAAAAAGATAGGAATTACTTTAAATGAAAAGGCTAATAATCATATTTCTAAGTTTTCGGCCACTAATCGTGGTATAATAAGTAACAAAGATTCATCAATTCCTTGTTATGTTATTCCAACAGATGAAGAATTGATGATTGCCAAAGACACCTATGAATTTATAAAATAGAAAGTGTGATAATATGCAAAGGGTATTTAAAAAAATATATAAGGAAATAAAAAAAGCTAAGAAAATAGTCTTAGCTAGACACGTCGGACCAGATCCCGATGCTTTAGGTAGTACTTTAGGATTAAAAGAAATAATTTTAAATACCTTTCCTAATAAAGAAGTTTATGTTGTAGGGAGCCCAGCTAGTAAGTTTAAGTTTTTAGGAACGTTAGATAAGTTCGACGAAAGCATGTATGATGGATTATTAATTGTAACTGATACTCCCGATTCAAAAAGAGTAGATGGGGTAGATCCAAGAAGATTTAAAAAATCAATTAAAATTGATCATCACCCATTTGTTGAACAAATGTGCAGTATTGAATGGATTGATGATACATCATCAAGTTCTGCTCAAATGATTATTGAGCTCACCCTTAATACAAAATTAAAAATGTCTAAAGAAGCTGCTAAAAAATTATATACGGGATTAATTGCTGATACAAATCGTTTTTTATTCAAATATGCAACAGCTAAAACATTTTATTTAACTAGTTATTTATTAGAAGAAGCAAATATTGATATTACTGAAATTTATTCAACCCTTTATACTAGACCATATCACGAGATAAAATTTCAAGGTTATATGTCTCAAAACTTTATTATCACGGAAAATAAAGTTGGGTATATTGTTATAACCGAAGAAATTTTAAAAGAATTTTCTGTTGATGCCGCTACTCCGGGTAATATGATCAACGATTTTAATTATATAAATGAGATGTTAGTATGGGCTACTTTTTCTTACGATAAGGATTTAAAATCATACAGAACCTCTATTAGATCAAGAGGACCAATTATTAATGAAGTTGTCAGTAAATTTGGCGGTGGTGGCCATATTTATGCCAGTGGAGCTAGATTAAAGTCAGAAGAAGAAATTGACGAATTAGTAAAGGCATTAGATAAAGCTACTGCCAAATATATAAATGAGACAAACTAATTAATTTATTATCTGTTAATAAATAAAATTGAAATAGTTATTTTTATAGAGCATAATCGTAATACGATATATTAGGAGGAACAAAATGGTAATAAATGCAAAACAAACAAAATCTATTGGTGATGGAGCATCATTATCAATTAACAATATTCAAATAGCTGGAAATAATCATAGTGCAGAGTACGTTTTTAAGATGAAAAATCAAGAATGTGGTCATTTTACATTAACCACACCTTAATGTTTACTAAAATGTATAGTGGGGTATTTGTTAGTAAAAAAACATTGAGCTGAAAAAAGAAAGTTATGAATGCCCTGAAGAATATTCAAAAAAATTTGGGTCTATTATTTATGCACAAGAGTCAGAAAATAAAACTATATCATCATTTAATATGGAAGACAATTATTATGAAAATGGACAATTAATTGGCAAATTAAGAACGTATAATATTCAAGAGAAAAGTGGTTTATTTAAACTTAAGGTTTGGAGTCATGATTCAATTAATTGGAAAGGTCAAAATTATTATTTATATCCATTAAAAATAGATAAAACATACTATTATTGCTGTCATTTAAATGGTAGTCTAGTTACAGTAATCGCACTTGAAAGAAAAGGAATTTTTTCAGGTTCAGATCAAGATAATAGTTATGAGATATACGCTTATAACGAAATTGATAGTGATTTCCTATGCTTAATGGCAGCTAGATTTGATTATATATATTTTGAAGATTTTAATAAAGAAAATTGAGCAAGAAGTCGTCATGATTTTGAGTTTGATGGAAATCAGTCGGAAATATGTGCTTCAAAATTTAATCCTAATTTTATAAATAATATATTATCTCTAGATACAGATAGAAGTATTTAGTTAGGTAATACTCTTTATAGCAATTTAACTCTAGTCAAAAGAAGACTAGAGTTTTTTTGTGAATTCAAGTTGAAATAGTTGA
>URBG01000030.1 GCA_900546055.1 uncultured Mycoplasmatota bacterium | reverse complement strand
GGGGGGTATACTATAAATGGTGAAGTATATGAGAAGAAGAAAAAGTAAAAAAATGAATAGGACTATTATAATTATAATGGCATGTTTACTATTTGGACTTACCGCTGGCTATGGTGCATTAAATACAAACTTAAATATGCAAACAATTGGTATAATAAAGGGAACAACGCCAGACATTTTAAAAAAGAAAGTAGTAACTTCAGGTGATGGATTATATATAGACCAAGGGACAAGTGGAAGATATGTATATCGGGGGAAAAATCCTAATAATTACGTTAAATTTAATAATGAATTATGGCGTATAGTATCTATTGAAAAAGATAATGTTTTAAAAATAGTTCGTAATGAAAGTCTAGGAAATATAGCTTATGATGTTGTTGGTAATCGCGATAGTTCAAGTGGTGGTGCAGGAGGAACATATTGCCAAACCGCTACATCAGGGTGTAATGCCTGGGCATCTGTTGTCGGAAATACCAATAATGCTGGTATTATCGGTACAGTAACTAAAGATTCTAGTTTAAATACTTATCTAAATACAACTTATTATAATACATTTACTGCTACTACTAAAAAGCAAATCCAAAACTATAATTTTAACGTAGGAGCAGTTGGAGGTTCCAGTGCCTCATCGCCAGTACCGTTTTATTTATTACAATCAAATGAACAAAGAGCTTATTGGAATGGGAACTTAGGTTTACTTAACGTCTCTGATTATTTGCAGGCCAGTTCTAGTAGTGATTGTACGGCTTTATATTATGGATGGGCTGGTGGAGTCCCGTGTGCCACATCCAATTATTTGAATAAAGGTTTAGAAATGTGGTTACTTAATTCTGAGGAAGCCTCAAGTAAATCAAATTGGATGGTTTGGGGTTCAAATTATAGTGGAGGTGGAGGTTTGTGTGCTGATGGTGGCAATTCATGTAACCCTTCTTCCTCCAAAAAAGCGGTATATCCAGTTACTCATTTAAAAGCCACAACAAGTTTTTCTGGATCCGGTACTAGTAATAATCCATATATGATAAATTAAAAAACTCTTAATAGAGTTTTTATTCTTTTACTAATCTATAAACATTAAATGAAGGACTATTAAATAATCTAAAATTAACATTGGCTACTCCAATACCGTTAGAAATATATAAATCGCTGTCTCCAACCTTATAATGTCCTTCAAAGTATTTGGTTGCGCCATCAGGTCTAAATAAAGCTCCAACAAACGGTAGTCTAACTTGGCCAGCATGTGAATGTCCAGCTAGGATTAAATCATATTTATTATTCTCAAGCTCATCGATATAATCAGGCTCATGCATCAGTAAAATATTATAGATAGGCCCATCTTTTTCAAAAGAATTAAGATAATTTTCCGTTTTCTGATTTTTATTAATAATAGATTCTTTATCTTTAAAAGAACTTACACCCGCAATTAATAAAGATTCATATCCTTTGTTGTAAATAGTGTCGTAATTGTTATTTAAATTAGTAAAACCGCCATTACTAATAATATTGTCCCACTCATCAAAATTCGTATCATGATTACCTTTAATTGCATATTTTCCACTATTAGCTTTAATTTGATTTAACTCTTCACTTATATTATTTGCGCGGCTTGTTGTCATTTTTGTATCACGGTCGATTAAATCACCAGTAATTACAACAATATCAGGTTCGATATTATTGATTTTTTTAACTAATTTTTTTAAGTCAGCTTGTTCAAAAACTCGCCCATAATGGATATCGCTCAAATGAACAATCGTAAATCCATCAAAATTCTCGCTAATTTTTTTATTAGAAATTTTATATTCGTGAACTCTAATATTCTTAGGTTCAACGTATGAACCATATAAATAAATAAGCCCTAAAGCAAAGATAAAACCGATAAATATTTTTAAAAGGATAAACCTCTTTTTTTTCTTTTTTTTGCTCATTAGAACCACCTAGTATAATTTTACCACAAAAGAAAAAAAGACAAAAGGCCTTTTAATTATAAATATGAACTTATAGCTAATCCAACAACACAAATAATAATACCAGTAATTAATAAAGCTTTTCTCCATGGTATTTTTTCCTTTAAAATAAGCCTAGAAGCTAAAATTGTCACAATTATCGCACTAGATTCAATAACGTAAACAATAGAAACCGGTCCATCAATCAAACTAAACCTAATTAATAGTGAAGATAGAAAATCAAGAAAAACAAACATAAAGAAAAATCTTTTAGCGTTAATCCTTCTTACGTCAAGTAAACTAAATTGCCCAGTAAAAATGGTATAAATTAAAACACTAAATATTATTGTAATTGCAAAATAAAAAGCAATAACTAAAGGATCATGATAAATATTAATATATACTTTGTTTAAAAAATTACTAACACCACTAAATAAAACAAAACCATAAGCATATATAATACCTTTTTTACTACTAGAGGTTTCAACTTTATTACTTTTACTGACTAAAATCGTCAAAGCAATTAATCCCACAGAAAGTAAAATTTGCATAATACTTAAATTTTCATTTAAAATAACTAAACCTAAAATTAAAGGAACGACAGCTTTTGCTCTTGTAATTGGTGCTGTCGTTGAAACCAAAGAGTTTTTAATTGACATGTAATATGATACCGCTCCAACCGTTTGGGTAATTGCCAATGGTAAAATTTTAACTAAGTCAGCAAAATTAAATTGTAAAAATATTTTAGGTTCGCTTATTAAAATTACACACAAAAAGAAAACATGATATATAAGTATTGATAAAATATTAATACCTTTCATGTTTTCATTTTTATTTGTACATTTTTTAGTAAATATCGATATTAGTCCAGCTATTATTGTTGAAGCTATACATAATATAAGCCACATATTAATCACTCACTCTAACCAAATAATAATAAAAACACTTGCAGCGACATTAAAATGCCGTTATGCATCAGATGGAAACCCATTGATACAAAAATATTATTCGTTTTCGTAAGCATATATGCAAAAATAATTCCGAAGCTACAATAGGCGATTACATATAAGAAGAATAATTCCATATTAACCCCACTAATTAAATGTAGCCCGCCAAATACTAATCCTGAAATTACAATAAACAAGAAATTGTTTTCAAACATATTTCTAAAGCTTAATCTAAATACACTTTCCTCGAGTATTGGCGCTAAAAAGACTGCCGAAATATAAGTATAAATAGGTGCTATCGCAAATTGATCTCTAATTGATGATTCGTTTTCTGACATTGAACCACCTAAGACAGCAATTAACGCATTAGCTCCCATCATCAAAATAACCCCAAGTAAATAAAATTTTAAATTTTCACTAAAATATTTCCGATGGTTTTGCTTTAAATCATCCCAGGCTTTTTTATACTGTTCACTAAATATTATAAATATAATTCCCAGCAAGGCCACTTCTGTAGCAATATTATAGAATTCTTTAGCAAACGTTGATAAAGTATTATAATCTATATTAAGCAAGGATAAAGGCACAGTTCTAAAAAAACTGACAATAAAGTAAATTAAAACTACACTTATACCTTTAATAAAATTTTTAAGCCGTGTTTGTTTGTTAAAAATTACCATTTAGTTATCATCTCCTTTAACTATTATATCATAATTTATAAAAAAATAACCTTATTCATTTTATTAACTTAACTAAGTTTAGTAAATAATGTGTGGTATAATATTATGGAATAATAAATTTTCAAGTATAGGAGTATTTTTATGAAACAGGGAACAGTAATCGCCGGATTTGCTGGTATCGGAAAAACAACTTTAGCCAAAAAATATAGAAATGTTATTGACTTAGAATCAAGCAATTATAGGTGGGATAATTCTAAAATTATGGATATACCAGTAGAACAACGAAAAGGAACTACTCGCAATTCAAATCCAAATTGGCCTTTAAATTATATAAATGCAATTGAAGAAGCTATAGAAAAATACGATATAGTATTAGTATGGATTAAACCAGAAGTTTTAGAAATATATTAAAAAAATAACATTCCGTATGTTTTGTGTTATCCTTCTAAAAAAGCTCTTCCAGAGTATGAACAAAGATTTATAAAACGTGGCAATAATAAAGAATATATCAGACGAGTAATTGACACATATGACGAACGATTTGAACAATTTGAAAATTATCAAGCTGATAAAATAGTTTTAGAGGAAAATGAAACATTAGAAGGCTATTTAGTTAAAAACAATTACCCTTTAGAAAAATAAATTTTAATAAAATTTATAGTCTTTATTGACAAGTGTCAAAAAGACGCATATAATGTAACTGTGAGGTGAGATAATGGAAGTAAACAATCCTTTATATAAGAATCAAGGAATTCATACAATTTCATGTTTGTTCACCGTTGAAAAAGGCGTGACCAAAGTTCTGCTGATTAAAAGGGATAATGCACCATTTAAAGGGATGTGGGCCTTAGTTGGTGGTGCTCTTTACAATAATGAAGAATTATTGGAAGGGGCAAAAAGAGAAATTAAAGAGAAAACAGGAATTGAAAACATCGAACTTTCAATGTGCAATACATTTAGTAAAGTAGATCGCTCACCAGTTATGAGAATGATTGCTGTATCATATTTAGGTGTTATTGATGCCGGTAAGGTTAAAGTTTTAAAAAAGACTTTAAAAACAATTGATGCCGATTGGTTTCCTATCGATAATATTCCCAAATTAGCTTATGATCATAATGAAATTTTAAATGATGCTTTAGAAAAACTAAAAATAGCTATTATAAATTCTGATATTTTAAAATCGTTATTTCCAAACGGTTTTACAATTCCAGAAATTCAAAAAACATATGAGTCTATTCTAAATGAAACCTTTGATAGAAGAAATTTTAGACGGCGACTGTTAAACCTAGATTTAATTGTTGATACTAATAAAGAAATTAAATTTGCCGGAACTAAGCCAGCCAAATTATATAAATTTAAAAGTAAAGACAAAGAAAACAAAAGTGTATTTTAAATACCCTTTTTATTGGTGACTAAAAGTGTCAAAAAGACGCATGAAGGAGGAGCGAATGGGACAAATTTGTGGCAAGATTGTTTTAACTGGGGGACCATGTGCTGGAAAAACTTCAGCCTTATCCAGAATTGAAAAAAAATTAATTGAACAAGGCTATCATGTATTTGTATTAGCCGAAAGTGCTACTGAATTTATCAAAGGAGGTATCAGAGCTTTTGGAAAGTGTGCTTTAGAAAATGAGTGTTTTGAAAGTTTAATTCTAAAATATCAACTCGCCAAAGAAAAGTTATATGAAGAAGCCGCCACTAATTTAGCAAAAGACGTAAAATGCGTAATTATTTATGACCGTGGAATTATGGATAATAAGGCTTTTTTAACAGCTGAACAGTTTAGCGAAATAACGAAAAAATTAAATCTAAATGAATTGGATATGATGGACTATTATGACATGGTTATTCATTTAGTTACTGCGGCTGACGGTAAAGAAGAATGTTATACTTTAGCCAACAACGAGGCACGTACAGAAACACCTGAACAAGCTAGAGCATTAGATAAAAAAACTATGAACGCTTGGGCTGGACATTCAAATCTAAAAATAATTGATAATAGTAGTGATTTTGATGGGAAGCTAGACCGTGTTATCAATGAAATTGCCAATTTCTTAGGTAATCCAGTATCCCTTAAAACTCAAAGAAAATATCTTTTAGCTTCAAACGAAAGCTTTAGTTTCTTAGAGAATATTGATTGTACTGAAATTCAAATAAAACAATTTTATTTAAAAACAGGAAACCCATATTATGAAAAAAGACTAAGAGAAAGAGTTAGAGGGAAACAAAGCACTTATTATTTCACCGTTCAAAAGAAATCGCCTAATGGTGTATCAGAAGTTGTTTTAGATAAGCGTATTAGCCAGCACGATTATCAAAGATTGTTATCTAGCCATGAAATAAGTGGAACAATCAGTAAAACTAGAAGTTCATTTGTATATGACAATCAATATTACCGTCTAGATAAGTTTGACGATCGAGATTTAGTATTACTTGAAGTAGAGCCAACCCTAGAAAATAGAGAAGTTAAAGCTCCATCGTTTGTTCAAACAGCTATTGATGTTACTGATGATAAGACGTATCAAAATGCTTCATTGGCTTTAAAAAGTCATGGGAAAATGAAAGAGAGGGTTTAAATGAATTCATTAGAAATTATTTCACTAAAAAGTAGCTTAGAAAAAAGCAAAGAGAGATTAGCTAGTATTCATCAAAAAAAGAAAGCCATGGAAGAAAACCCAGCAGTAGCTGAATATTTAAAAGTATTAGAAGCGGAAAACAAAAACTACTGGCATTTGAAGTTGTTAGAAGAAAGTCTTTTCCTAGGCCAAATAAGAGCGTGTGACCATCATATGATAGTTTATAATAAAAATGGTAGAGCTATATATCAGTGTTTAGATTGTGGATTAAATAATAGTGGAGAAGAAGTTAATATATCTGGTAGAGCGTTTACTTTGGATTATGCTTGGAATCAGGCCTTTCCAGATGGTAATCCTGATATAAAAGGAGCCTATAATAGTTTAGATGAAGCTAAAGAAAGTTATCAATCAAAGACAATAAATAATAGACAACTAAAAAAAGCTTAAAATCTAAGCTTTTTTTACTTTTGTAATCTTTTATAATATTTATTTTCTTCAAGTAAAGTTTTATGCTTGCCTTCTCCAACAATTCGTCCACTATCCATAACGACAATTTTATCAGCAATTTTCATAAGTGTTGGTTTATGTGTAATCATAATAACTGTATGATCTTTCTTTAAATTTCTCAAAACCTTAATGACTTGTTTAGCTGTATTAGGATCAAGGGAAGAGGTTATTTCATCAAACAATAAAATTTCTGATTCTGATAATAGTGTTCTGGCTAAAGCAATAAGCTGTTTTTGCCCTCCAGAAATATCTGTTGCATCTTCTTTCAAAATAGTATTATATCCTTTAGGTAAGGTCATAATAAAATCATGAATTCCAACACGCTTACATGCTTCAATTTGCTTGGTATATGATTTATTAACCATATTTAAATTTTCTTTAATACTCATATTGAAAATAAATGGTTTTTGCGTTGCTACTGAAACATTTGAACTATAAATATCTTTAGTAAAATCAAATATATCAACACCATCAATTGTAATTTGTCCACTATCAGGTTTATATAATCTTAACAATAATCTAAATAAAGTACTTTTACCACTACCACTTTTACCAACAATTGCCGTTAAAGAATTGCTTTCAATGTGTAAATTAATATTTTTAATCAGTGCCTCTTTTTCATAACTGAAATTAACATTTTCAAAATCGACAACCCCTAAAATATTATCTTTAGGATTTTGGCCATATTTTAAAGTTGTTCCAGGGTTGTAATTAAATAATTGATGGAGACGATATACCTTTGTCGTTCTTGCCCCAATTTGGCTAAGCTTAGTAAATAGAGACTTATTTTCTTCTTCAATTCGTTCGTAATAGCCAATAACTAAAACCAATAAAGCCACTTCTGCTTTACCCATCGCAATTAAAAGAATTAAAATAATATAAGCAATGGCTTTAGCAACGAATAAGAATATTGGTAAAATAGCTAACATACGATTCCAATAACGCCTTTTAGTGAAATAAGCCCTTTTAAAATCTTTTTTAATAACATTTAAATGTTTATTTAAACGATTATTCATATCAAACGATTTAACTTCTTTAGTACCATCAATAATTTCACCAGTTAAACCAACAACACGGTCTTGGCATTTTTGCTGACGAAGCATCCAATATTCGCGCTTTAAACTATTATAATTTAAAGAAGTAAAGTAGAGAATATTGGCGATTAAAGCCAGTAAACCTACCCATATATTAGCAAAACATAAAATTATGACAGTCACAATTAACGAGATAAAGTGGCTAATCGCGTCAAATAAAATATCTGGTAAATCTGCTGACCTTGAGACGTCTGAAGAAACTGTATTTACTAAGTAAGCTTTCGATATTTTTTTAGAATAGTCTTCGTCAAACGTTATGACCTTTTTCATTACCATGTCCTGTAAAGCTATATAAGTATAATTAGTACTCTTAGTATACATTGAATAATTCAAATGCCAAACTAAAGTATAGGTTAAAAAAGTGATGCCTAAAATTAAAACAAATATTAAAGCTGATGAATAGTCCGCTTTAGTGGCACAGTCAATAATTTTAGCTGCCCAAAGAGGAATTAACAAAGCGATAAGATCTCTTAAAATGGCTGACGCTAAAAGTAAAGATGTATATTTTTTATCATAAGCTTTAAAATCAAAAAATTGTTTTATCACATCTATATATCTATATTTCATTGTCAAACACCCCAAACTTACTAACAGACTTTCTTGCTTGTAAATAACGATAATATTCATTGTTCATGATCAAGTCGTTATGTTTACCATCACCAACAATTTTGCCATTATGCAAAACAATAATTCTGTCAGCGTGTTTCATCATCTCTGGCTTATGCGTAACCATTATAATAGTATGATCCTTTTTTAAATCTTTAGTTAATTTCATAATGTGTTTTCCTGTCTCGGGATCCAAAGAAGAAGTGATTTCATCAAATAGTAAAATTTCCGATCTAGAAAGTAAAGTTCTAGCTAAAGCAATAAGCTGTTTTTGTCCACCTGAAATATTAGAACCGTTTTCCCTCAAAATAGTATTATAGCCTTGTGGCAGACTAGAAATAAAATCATGAATTCCTACACGGCGACAAGCTTCAATTTGATTTAAAATATTTGTGTCGACAAAATCCAAATTTTTTCGAATACTCATGTTAAAAACAAAAGGTTTTTGCGTTACCACACTAACATTAGTTGAATGCACTTCTTTAGTATAATCATAGATATTAATGCCGTCGATTAATATTTCACCTTCGTTAATTTTGTAAAGACGTAGGACTAAATTTAATATTGAACTTTTGCCCATTCCACTTTGACCAACTATCATCGTTAAAGATCGCGGTTTAATTTTAAAACTAACATTATCTAAAATTTTTCTGTCTCGGTGCGCAAATGAAACATTTTTAAATTCCACTTCACCTTTGATTAAATCATTTTTATAATCACCATAATCAATTTTTTGCGGTTCCCTATAATCTAAAATATTATTAACACGATCAACCGAAACCATTGATTCTCTAAAATAAGATGAAGAATTTATCAAATAATCTATAGAGCTTTCTAAAGACTGATGGTAACCAATAACGACTACTAGTAATTCAATTCCAGCCCCATTTGCCATTAAATATAAAGTATATATGTAAATAGCAAGCCTAAAACCATAAGTAATCAACCTAGAGTCATTACCCCTAATAGTCATATAATGTCTTTTCTTTTCAAAATAATAAGAATATCTTTTTTGCGTTTTCTTTAATTTAAGCATTAAGTCATCAAACATATTAAAAGTTTTAATTTCTTGCATCCCAGAAATGATTTGAGAAAATAAAGAAGTGTATTTGTCTCCCTGTTTTTTTTCGTATGTTAAATAGTGGGCACTTTTTCGATCCGCCCAATTTCTAAACATTGTAAAGGCTAAAGCATAAACCAAGAATAGTAATGCAATTGGAACGCTGTAAAAGGTAATGATAAAAAATAAAATAATAATTTGAATTAACGTCGTTATCATATTAACAACCGAATCTAAAGAGTCACCAATATCATACAAGTCATTATTTATTGTCGAAAATAAATTACCTTTCGAAACCTTTTTCGTAAAGTTTTCATCGACCGAAATTACTTTGTTTACAATTTTACTTTCTAACGTTGTAACCATGTGGTGCATATTTCGGCCATAAATTTGTAAGTTCCAAAAAAATGTTGCACGTTCACCGGCATAGGTTAATATTAAAAAAATCAAACTAGTAAAGGTCATATGAATATCACCATTAGTTGCATAATCAATGATCCAGGCTGCGAAAAGGGGAATTAGTAATTGTAATCCCTTGTTAAAAAAAGCTGTAAAAAACATCAAACATAAAGTTGAAGTTTTAATTTGTGCCACTTTTAAATATTTTTTAACAAACCCATAATATTCTTTAACCATATGAACCTTCCCATTCTATTATCAACAGTATAACATATTTTGCCAAAAAGTTTAAACAAATATAATATTAAAAATGTATAGTAAAATAAAAAAGGAAAACTAGCTATACTAAAAAAATAAATAATTTGATTGCTGAAGTTTATACCAAACGTGGTAGGATTTACGATAATTTAAATATAGAAATTTTATCAAAGTGCTTCGCCAACAAAATTTATTTCACTAGTTCTATATTTCATAATACCATCATAAAATAATATAGTTTTACTGATAAATGCAATTAATTTCAGTAAAAAGCTTTTAAAAAACGTATAAGTTGTGATATAATGTATTTGACAACGCGTGTAACAAAAGAGTGGGCAATCCCACTCTTTAACGTAGTAGGAGGTAAACATGATTGAAGAAAAGGTGAGAGACTTATTAGAAAGCTCTATAACTGAAAAAGGATATATATTAGATGAAGTTACTTATGGTAAAGATGAAAATAATATAAATACTCTTACTTTAGTTATTGATAAAGAAGGCTACATAAATATTAACGATTGCGTAACTGTTAATGATATTGTTAACCCACTTTTAGATGAAGCTGACTTAATAAGTGAAAGTTATGTTTTAGATGTATGTTCAAAAGAGAAAGGAAGTGAATAAAATGGATGGTAAAAGTTTTAAAAAGGCTGTAGAAGCGCTATCAAAAGAAAAGGGTATTGATGAAGATACAATTTATGATGCGATGGAACTTGCTTTAACCTCAGCTTATAAAAAGAATTATCATTCACTATCTAATGTTAGAGTTGATATCAATAGAGAAACTGGCGATATCAAAATCTATTCATTCAAGACAGTTGTTTTAAATGAAGAATGGGAAAAAGAAGAAGGCAAATACGAAACTGAAATCATTACTGATGAAGAAGGTAATGAAGAAGAAGTCGAAAAAGATTATTACTTTGATGATCGTATTCACATTACTTTAGAAGAGGCTCGTAAAATAGTTCCTGATATTAAAATCGACGAAACTATTGAAGAGGAAGTAACACCTAAAGACTTTGGTAGAGTAGCTGCTGCTACTGCTAAACAAGTAGTTGTTCAAAAAATAAGAGAAGCTGAAAGAGAAATTATCAACAATGAATTTGCCGATAAACAAGATGAAATGGTTGTTGGAAATGTTGCAATGGAAGACGTTCGTAATTATTACATTGATTTAGGGCGTACTCAAGGAATTCTTCCAAAAACCGAAATTATTCCTGGGGAAACTATTAAAATGGGCTCTAGTATTAAAGTATATATTAGTAAAGTTGAAAACAATTCAAAAGGGCCACTAATTTTACTTTCAAGAAGTCATTATGGTTTTGTAAAAAGACTATTTGAATTAGAAATTCCTGAAATTAATGAAGGTATTATTTTAGTATATAGTGTTGCTAGAGATGCTGGTAATCGTACTAAAATTGCTGTTTATTCAGAAAACCCAAATGTTGATCCAGTAGGTGCTTGTATTGGTGAAAGAGGAAGCCGTATAAGCCGTATAATCGATGAATTAAATGGTGAGAAAATTGACGTTGTTCCTTACGACGCTGATGATGCTAGATTCATTGAAAATGCTTTAAGTCCGGCGCGTAATCTTCATGTTTTCGTAACAGATGATAAGAAAAAAGAAGCTTTGGTTGTTGTCGATAATGAAAATCTATCACTTGCGATTGGTAAAAAAGGCCTAAACGTTCGTTTAGCCGCTAGATTAACTCACTATAAAATTGATGTTAAAACTTATGAACAAGCTAAAGAGCTTGGCATAAGCATTGTCGATTAAGATGAAACCAAGAAAAATACCAATGCGCATGTGTGTAGTTACTAGAGAAAAACTGCCCAAAGCTGAATTAATTAGAGTCATTCGTACTGATAATGGTATCGTTGTTGACGAAACTGGAAAAGTAAACGGTCACGGAGCTTATTTAAAAAAGGATTTAGCCGTTTTTGAGAAAGCTCAAAAAACCAAAGTTTTAAATAAAGTATTAGAAACAACAGTTCCTGATGAAGTATTTGAAGAATTAAAAAAATTTGTAAATTAATAGAAAAGAGGTGCTTATTATGATGAGTGTATTAGAATATGCTGAAGATGTTAATAGAACAATCGAATCAATTTTAGATAAATGTAAAGAGTTAAATATTAATGTTAATAATGCTGACGATTTATTAGATGAAGACGCTATTGTTTTATTAGATAATAACTTAGAAACTGATGAAGAAATCGAAGAAGCTTACGAGGAGAAAGTTGTTGCGCCAAAAGCGCCAGCTAAAAAAGCTAAGCCAAAAGAAACCAAACCAAAAGAAGAAAAGTTATCAGCAAACAAAGACGATTTAGCTAAACAAAAGAAAGCTATGTATAAAAATAAAGAAAAATTACAAAGTAACGCACCAGCTCAAAATGAAAATGTTATTTTATATAAAGAAAATATGACCATTGGTAGCTTAGCTGATGCCATTGGCGTTCCAAGTTCAGAAATCATTAAAAAGCTATTTGCTTTAGGTCTAATGGTAAATATCAATAGTCCTATTACTTTTGAAAATGCTGAAATATTAATTGAAGACTACGGAAAAACTCTAAAGAAAGAGGACGTAGCTGATATTACTAATTTTGAAAATTTTGAAGTTCATGATGATGAAAAAGATTTAGAAAATAGACCTCCAGTAGTTACGATCATGGGTCACGTTGACCATGGTAAAACTACTTTACTTGATGCAATCAGAAGAACTGATGTTGTTTCAACCGAAGCTGGTGGAATTACTCAAGCTATTTCTGCTTATCAAGTAACATGTGATGGTAAATTAATTACTTTTATTGATACTCCAGGCCATGCCGCGTTTACTGAAATGCGTGCAAGAGGCGCTAGTATTACTGATGTTGTTATTATTATTGTTGCTGCTGATGACGGCGTTATGCCTCAAACTAAAGAGGCGATTGACCATGCAAAAGCTGCTGAAGTTCCAATCTTAGTAGCTATTAATAAAATGGATAAGCCAGGTGCTAATCCAGACAAAGTTATGCAAGAACTAGGTGAATATGGATTAATGCCAGAAGAATGGGGTGGAGACACTATCTTCACTAAAATTTCTGCTGCCAACGGTGAAGGTATTAATGAATTATTGGAAAATATCCTCTTAGTGTCAGAAATGCAAGAATTGAAAGCCAATCCAAATAGATATGCTATGGGTACAGTTGTTGAATCAAGATTGAATAAACATGTTGGTCCGATTGTTACTGTTTTAATTCAAAACGGTACTTTGAGACTAGGAGACCCAGTAGTGGTGGGAACCGCTTATGGTAAAATCAGAACTTTAAAGAATGACAAAGGTGAAGAAATTACCGCCGCTTATCCAGCGCAACCAGTTGAAATCACAGGACTAAATGAAGTTCCATGTGCTGGTGACAAATTTATGGCTTTTGAATCTGAAAAACAAGCAAGAAATATTGCTGAGGAAAGAAAAACCAAAGCAAGATTAAAAGAAATAAATAAAAAGACGGCTGTTTCTTTAGAAGATTTATTCTCTAAAATTGGCGAAGGTCTAAAAGAAATTAATGTTATTATTAAAGCTGATGTTAATGGCAGTTCAGAAGCTGTTAAAAACTCTTTAGAAAAACTTGATGTAGAAGGTGTTAAAGTTAACGTTATTAGAAGCAGCGTTGGTGGTATTACCGAAAGTGATATCGTTTTAGCAGAAGCTTCAAATGCCATCATTATTGGTTTCAATGTTAGACCAAATAACGCAATTAAAGATAAAGCTAACGAAGTAGGCGTTGAAATTAGACTTTATGACATCATTTATAAAGTAGTTGAAGAAATGGAAGCAGCTATGAAAGGCATGCTAGATCCAGAATATGAAGAAAAGATTTTAGGAAATGCTGAAATTAGACAAATATTCAAATTTTCTAAAGTTGGCAATATCGCAGGCTCTTTAGTTATTGATGGAACTATTACTAGAAATAGTAAAGCCAGAGTTATTAGAGATGGCGTTGTCATCTATGATGGCGAAATTGGCTCACTTCAAAGAGAAAAAGATAGTGTTAAAGAAGTCAAAAAAGGTTTAGAATGTGGTATTACCATTGAAAACTTTAGTGATATTAAAGTAGGCGATGTTATTGAAGCTTACGAAATGGTTGAAATTAAGCGATAATTATCGCTTTTTTTTGACCTATAACTTATAATTTGTTATAATAAAAATATCCTAAAGGAGGGATATTATGAGTATTAAAAGTGAAAGAATTGCCGATGCCTTAATCGAGCAAATAAGTTATATTTTAGAAACAGAAGTAAAAAATAAAGATATAAAGTTTGTAACTATTACCGATGCCAAAGTTACAAATGATTTAAGCTTTGCTAAAATTTATTATACCGTATTAAATGACGATAAAAAAGCTGATACCGCTAAAGCTTTAAAAAGCGCTGCTGGCTATATCAGACACGAATTAAGAGACAGGATTGATATTAGACAAATCCCTGAATTAAATTTCGTTTATGATGAATCTATTGAATATGGCCAAAGAATTGAAAATATTTTAGAAGAAATCAAAGAAGAAACTTTAGAAACTGACAATTAATTCAGTTTTTATATGCATGCCAAGCTTTAGTTAAAGTGATAACTAAAGTTTTTTTTGTGAATTTCGATTGAAATAGTTGACAAT
>URBG01000029.1 GCA_900546055.1 uncultured Mycoplasmatota bacterium | reverse complement strand
CCCCCCCCCCCTATTGTCAATAATTGAAGGCTCAAATTCACAAAAAAAGTAAGTTATAAAACTTACTGTAATTCAGCCACGTATATTGTTTGCTTTGTATCATCATCTTTTGTACAAGTAATCATTGTCAAAGTTGTTTTATTTTTATTTCTATAAATCGTTACATCTCCATCTTTAACATCATTATAAATATTAACAATTTTATAAACATAAGTTTTACCTTTGTAAGAGATAGTTGCTAAATCGCCAACTCCAAGCTGCCATAGATTTTTAAAGTATCCTAAATAGCTACTTCCCGAATGAGCAACTAAAATAGTATTACCGTTTTTTTGATCCGGATAGTTTGAAGGACCAAGCAAAGTTACATTTTTACTTACATTATTCATCGCATTATCTTTATCATAAAAACCTTGTTCCAAATTAATTTTATCAATTTTAAGAACACCTAGATAATTGCCTTGTTTTGTCTCCTCTTTAACTGCAATATCAGCGGCTGCAATGTTTTGCGGTGTATTATCAACCACTTCGCCATTCTGCTCAGAAAATAAAGAAACACTAATCTTTTCATAAGCTTTATCTTTTTTACCAGTAAAATAATCATTAGTCACTAAAAATAAGCCTATTGCCATGATTACAAAACCAATTATTACAATTGTTCTATTACTTAGCTTCTTTTCCATTATTTTCGCCTCACTACCAAAAGTATAGCAAAAAAAAAACTCCCTGTCTATTAGCTTATCTCATTAAGCTTAATTTCTAACGCAAACTTTACCATGATTATTTGCCTTTTTAGCACTCGCTATTGACAAGTGCTAAAAAGTAGCATATAATGTATATTAGGTCGTGAAAAACCTAATATAATAAAGGAGGGATAAATATGAATGGACAAAACGGATATGAAGAAAATCTTCAAAATCCACTTGAAAAATATGGCCGTGATATCACGCAAAGCGTTAAAGACGGAAAAGTAGATCCAGTTATTGGCCGTGATGAAGAAATCCGTAGTATTAGCCGCATCCTTTCACGAAAAACAAAAAACAACCCTGTATTAATCGGTGAACCAGGAGTTGGTAAAACTGCTATTGTTGAAGGTTTAGCCGCTCGTATTGTTAAAGGCGATGTTCCAAATAGCTTAAAAGATAAAAAGCTATGGGAACTCGACATGGGTGCTTTAATCGCTGGTGCTAAATATCGCGGTGAATTCGAAGAACGTTTAAAAGCTGTTCTTAAAGAAGTTAAAGAATCAAATGGCGAAATTATAATGTTCATAGATGAAATTCATATGATTGTTGGGGCTGGAGCCTTAGAAGGCGCAATGGATGCCGGAAATATGTTAAAGCCTATGCTTGCAAGAGGCGAAATCCATTGTATTGGTGCTACAACACTAAATGAATATCGTAAATATATTGAAAAAGATGGAGCTTTAGAAAGACGTTTTCAAAAAGTCTTAGTTAATGAACCCAACGTAACTGATACCATTACAATTTTAAGAGGTCTTAAAAATCGCTTTGAAGTATACCATGGAGTTACAATTAAAGATAACGCCTTAGTAGCCGCAGCTACTTTATCTGACCGATATATCACTGATAGATTTTTACCAGATAAAGCTATTGACTTAGTTGATGAAGCCTGCGCTACCATCAAAGTTCAAATGGAATCAGTTCCTACTGAACTAGATACCTTAACAAGAAACATCATGCAATTAGAAATTGAAAAAGAAGCAATCAAAAAAGAAAAAGATGAAATTTCTAAAAATAGAGTCAATGAAATTGATAAAAAATTAGAAACATTAAAAGCCAAAGAAAATAAACTTCGTAGTGATTGGGAAGCTGAAAAAAATATAAATACTAAAATTAATAAGAAAAAAGAAGAAATTGAAAAAGCTAACCATGAACTCGAACAAGCTGAAGCTACATATAACTTAGAAACCGCAGCTAGATTGCGACATGGAACAATTCCCGCTCTTCAAAAAGAACTAGAATCGCTTCAAAAAACGGATAAAAATAAGGTTCTAAGTGATACTGTAACTGATGAATCAATTGCTACAATTGTTTCTAAATGGACCAATATCCCAGTTAATAAATTAGTTGGTGGCGAACGAGAAAAACTACTTCATCTAGAGGAAAACTTAAAAAAACGTGTTAAAGGTCAAGATGAAGCAATCCATTTAGTAAGTGATGCCATTATAAGAGCGCGAGCTGGTATCAAAGATCCAAATAGACCAATCGGATCATTCATCTTCCTCGGCCCAACAGGCGTTGGTAAAACTGAGGTGGCTCGTAGTCTAGCCTACGAACTATTCGATGATGAACGTCATATGATTAGAATTGACATGAGCGAATATATGGAAAGCCACTCAGTCGCTAGATTAATTGGCTCACCTCCAGGATACGTTGGTTATGATGATGGCGGTCAGTTAACTGAAGCTGTAAGACGCAATCCTTATAGCATCGTTTTATTCGATGAAATTGAAAAAGCTCATAAGGACGTTTTCAACATTCTGCTTCAAATCCTCGATGATGGTCGTATTACTGACTCTCAAGGACGCACGGTCGATTTCAAAAACACAATTATCATCATGACGTCTAATTTAGGTAGTGAATATATTCTTGAAAATGATGCTAATAGTACTAATCTAGTTATGAATGAACTTCATCATACGTTCAAACCTGAATTTATTAATCGTATTGATGAAATAATAATCTTTAATTCACTATCTAAAGAAGTTGTTTACAAAGTTTTAGAAAAGATAATTAAAGAAATTGAAACTCGTTTAAGCGATAAAAAAATAACTATTACTTTAACTGATAACGCCAAAAATTATATTGTTGAAAATTCATACGATGAAAGATACGGCGCTAGACCAATTAAAAGGTATGTTAGCCGTAATATTGAAACGCTTATTGCCGAAAACATCATAAAAGATAAAATAAAATTCAATTCAACTATTACTATTGATATGGATCAAGATAAATTTATTATAAAAGAAGATATTTAAAAATATCTTCCTTTTTACGCCTGGACATAGTTTAAAGTAACGGTTGAAGTACCCATGTTATTAACTAAAGTACCATTAAAACTATTATCATATTCAACCTTAATTTTAACCTGAGCTGTTTCCCCCGCTTCTAAAATGCTGTCTTTAGTTACTCCAGTTGTCGTGAATTTAATTGCCGAGTTGTCACTAGCCGAAGTTGTAATACTTCCTAATTTAGCTCGAATATTACCATTGTTTTTCACTAAAACCAAATATTCTACTGCATCACCTTTTTCATATAGATTAGCTGTCATGGTTGCTGTTGTCGCTGAAAAAGATGGAGTTCCCGAATTTTCACCATTACCAACTACTCCACTAACACTTATTCCCGTTATTTTCACATCCCATTTACCAGAAATCGCTGTCGTTCCTTTAATTGAAAGTGAAGTCGCGAAAGCCGCATATCCAACACTCATCAAACTAAAAAATATCAGCAAGGTAAAAATAACAAGTACCTGCCTTTTACTATCTCTTCTCATATACCATACCTCAACCACATTATACCCCACCCCCTCCCCATCTCGTCAATACTTTTTAATAACTATTTACCAATAATTGACAAAAAAGGCCTAATGGCCTTTTTCTATTATATCTTTATATATGTCTAACAATTTACTTTGATTTTTCAAAATAAGTTCCAACTTATGATGCAAATCCTCTAAAATAAGTTCACTTTTTAAATCCACAATATAATCATTTTGGTTACGTAAGCTATCCTTTTTTGCTTCTCGGTGTTGACTCATCATAATAATTGGCGCTTGAATAGCCGCAATACAAGAAAGTAATAGATTAAGTAAAATAAAGGGATATGGATCAACTTTTTCCTTTAAAAAATAAGTATTCAAAATTATCCAAAAAACTAAAAACAAAACAAATAAAATTATGAATGTCCAACTACCTGCAATTTCTGAAATTTTATCAGCAAGTTTATCACCAATAGTCAAATCCTTTTCCTCTTGCTTATCGATATCCACAGCAATCGGATTATCCACTAGCATTTCAATTAACTCTTCGCGCTCTTGCATACTTAAACCTTGACTAACTAATTTTTTTACAATTTCTTTCTTATCCATATATTCCCTCCACACAATAATACTTACACGCTTTTATTATGTGGAATTTCCGTAGTTTTATTAGTTTCTTCTGAAACTTCTTCTTTTTCTATAATATATTCAATAGTACTTATATTTTTTGTATGACTAACTTTTTCATACCATAATTTTTTTCCTTTAAATAAATGAACAATGATTATAAAATAATAAAGAAAAACAAATATTACTGAAACAATTAAGCCAAGCGAATACACTAACGTTAAAAAACCATTTGGAATAAGATTTCCAACTAAAGCCAAAATAAATATTAAATAAAACGGAAGCTCAAACACTACAAAGAATAAAAGAAAATATCTAAACAAATAATGATATATATTAGGTGTTCTATCCTTATAGACAATTTTCATTCTTAAAAATTTCTTTCCTAATGTTTGGCCCTTAAATATCCATGGAATTAATACATAATATATAATTAACACTATTAATGAAAGCGTTTTAAAATCTATAAAATCGTGCAGAATAGCATAAAAACCATTGGCGAAAACTATATAAATAAATATATCTAATATAAAATTTACAAGACGGCGAACACCAGAAATTTGTGTTCCCTTCTTATAAGCATAATTGTCTAGCTCATCACGATTCGGTAAAATCTTTAAAACAATTCCCGCTGTTACGAATCCGACAATTCCTCCTAAAGTATTAATCATCAAGTCATCAACATCAAAAAGCCGATAACTTCTTTCGTAAAAACCGTATAACCCGCTTAATTGTGTAAGCTCAAAAAATAAACTTAATAAAAATGAAAGAACTAAAGTTTTAAGAAAACTACACTTAAAGTAATAACGCAAATAAAGTCCAAACGGTACGAATAATAAAACATTATAAACTACCTGATAAAACCATGGCTCCGATAAAGCCTTTAAATATGTACTTGGCTCAGTAATAACTAATGAAGTATTATTTAAAAAATCACTTATAAACATAAACGGTTGAAGCTGCATCGTAGGTGTAGTTAAAGCTGCTACAGTTTCCCTTGAAGGTAATGGTAAAATTACTAAGAAATATGCACAAATCAAATATAAAATAAAAGAATAAACAATAAGCACTCTTAAAAAAGGAATAGATCCATATTTACGATATTGAATCAATACATACGGAATTGTAAATAGCGCTGCAATAAATGGGAAAAGCAAAACGCCCCATTTTATTGGTTCAATATAATCACCCATTTTATCACTTCCATTTCCTTCCTATTTTATCATATTTTCAAATTCAAAAAAAGGCAATAAAAGCCTTTACACATTAACGACGCCGATTTTTAATTTTACTTCTGAATAGTTTGTAAAATAACCATACCGTACAAACACCACCAAGAATTAAATATATATAGAAAATGAAAGGTAAATCGTGTTTGTTATTAATCACAATTAAGCTTGTCCCAATAATATAAGCAACGTCTAAAATCGTTATAATTACTAAGTGAACTAACTGCTCAATATTTCTAATCTGATGCTTAGAGTCATTGATTTCAATATTAAATCTAAGCTCTCCACTATTAACTCCTTGCAAAAACGTTAACAGCTCATTAGGAATGTAAACTAAATCAGTTCCACTTTGAATTCCTTTACTTAAAAAGCTATCAATCTTCTCTTTTGTCATCACTTTCCCCGGTTTTACATGAGTTTTTAAAATTTGCATCAAATTTATCGAAGGACTCATTTCTTTAAGTACGCCCTCAATTACAACTATTCCACGAATAAGCATTGTAATATCTTTCGGTAAGGTAATATTATTAGAAGATAACATTGCAAACATATCATTTGTAAACTCTTTGATGTCAATATTAGCAACATCCTGAGTTTTATTTTTATTTAGGACCCTCTTTATATCATTACATAGCTGCATATGATCAACTTGTCCATGAACTTCACCCAAAATTAATAAAGTATGTTCCACCGCTCGAATATCATTTTTAACAATTGCTAAAATACAGTCACTTAGTAATTCGCGATCACGCTTATTAAGCGTGCCCATCATCCCAAAATCCAAATATATAATTTTGCCTTTATCAACCTTTAAATTATCTGGATGTGGATCAGCATGAAAATAGCCATCATCGATTGCTTGTTTAACATAATTGGCCGCTAATTTGCGAGCTATTTCTTCCATGTCATAACCTAAAGCTGTTAGCCCTTGTACATCTGTAATTCTTCTGCCCTCAATATATTCCATAACTAAAGAATAAGAAGTTGTATACTCTAAATAAACTTTTGGAACTTTAATATAAACAATTTCCTCGTTTAATTGACGAAACTTTTCCATGTGTGACGCTTCAATTTTAAAGTCCATCTCCTCTTTAGCAGTTTCAAACATTTCGTCTAAAACATCGGCAAAATCAAAAACCGAATTAAAAATTCGTTCGATTTGTAAAACTGAAATTGCCCTTTTTAAAAGTCTAACATCAGTTTCCATCATATCATAAATATTCTCACGCTGAACTTTAACCACAACTTCTTCGCCAGTAGTTAAAACGGCTTTGTGCACCTGGGCAATTGAGGCCGAACCAATTGGTATTTCTTCGATCGTTTTAAATATCTCAAAAGTCTTTCCGTCATATTGCTTATCCAAAATCTCAAGCACTTTATCAAACGGCATTGGTTTTACATTGCTACGCAAATGTTTCAATTCTCCGCAATATTCTTTTGGAATTATATCGTCTCTTGATGACATAATTTGACCCATCTTAATAAACGTAGGGCCTAGCTTTTCAATTGCAAAACGCAGTTTGAGCGGATTTAAATCTTTTAAAAGGTGACTGTCGCGAATAACCGCGATAATCTCCTGTAAACGCTCTTTATCACTACTCATTTTTCTTTTCTTTTTTGTCCTTCAATAATTTTAATAATTCTTTTTTGTCCTCTTCACTCATATCTTGAACTGCTTTAAATACATCATCTTTTGATACATCTTTTTGAACTACAACTGTTACATTTTCTTTAATTTTTTGTTCAATGTTGTGTTTTAATTCTTCGTTTAATTCTTTACCACTATTATAAGCTGCTTCTCCCTTTTTTAACAAGTCTTCTTTAAGTTCTTTTGCTTTCTCTGTTGTTAGAGACATTGCCCCTAAACCCATCAAAAATATATTTTGTAAGTCTTCTTTCATCTTCCATTCCTCCTTTTTAAAGAGTATATCCTACTCCATTTATATTATACCACTACCATTATATTTTTAAAAGTTAGAAACATACTTACCCAAAACAAAAACTCCATAATGGAGTCTATGTTTACGCAAGTTCTTTACAGATCAAATTACTTAGCTCAGTCGGATTATCAATTGGTAATCCTTCTATCAATCTTGCCTGAGCATATAAAATTTTACTATAATCTTTTAACTCTTCTTTATTTTTCTTATATAGATCCTTCAGTTTATCAGCAATTGGATGATTCTCATTAACTTCTAATATCATCGTTGCCTTAATTCCATCACTGTTTGGCATTGCCTTCATAACTTTCTCCATTTGAGCTGAAATGCCACCTTCACTAGTTAAACAAACCGGGTGATCTTTCAAATGGCGTGTAAACCTTACTTCTTTTATTTCACCAATAGCTTCCTTCATCGTGTCAAACATTTCTTTGTTTTCCTCATTTATTTTGTCAATCACTTGCTTGTCTTCTTCACTATCTAGATTAGTTTCACTAGCGCATACATTAGCGAATTTCTTACCTTCGTATTCTGACAAAGTTTGCATTACAAATTCATCACCATATTGAATTAAATATAGGATTTCAAAACCTTTTTCTAAAGCAGCTTCCGTTTGTGGTAGCATGCTTGCTTTATCCAAGCTTTCGCTACAAGCATAGTAAATGGTATCTTGTTCCTCTTTCATTCTTGAAACATATTCTTTCAACGTAGTATATTTTTTATCAACTGATGAATGGAATAAAAGTAAATCTTGTAACTTGTCCTTATCCATTCCATAATTATTACATACTCCAACTTTTAATTGTAATCCAAAATCGTCAAAAAATTCTTCGTATTTTTCACGTTCATTAATAAGCATACTGTTAAGTTCTTTAGTAATTTTACTTTCAATATTTTTAGCGATCATTTGTAACACTTTGTCTTGTTGTAATGTTTCACGTGAAATATTTAAAGATAAATCAGGACTATCAATTACCCCTTTAACAAAGCTAAAATAATCAGGCAATAGTTCCGAACACTTTTCCATGATTAAAACTCCATTAGAGTAGAGTTGTAAGCCTTTTTCATATTCTTTACTGTAATAATCATATGGTGCATGAGCTGGAATATATAATAAAGCATTAAAACTAATACGCCCTTCCATAGAAAAATGTAAAACCTTTGTTGGCTTGTCATAATCAAAAAACTTATCACTATAAAAAGTATTGTACTCTTCATCTGTTATTTCACTCTTTGAGCGTTTCCATAAGGGAACTAAACTGTTAACAGTCTCTTCTTTTATTACTGTTTCATACTCATCTTCTGTCCCATCTTTTAATTCACTATGAGAAATATTCATCTTTATTGGATAAGTAATATAATCAGAATACTTTTTAATCAAAGATTGAATTTGATAATCATCTAAGTATTTACTATATTCTTCATCATCATTATTATTTTTAATAGTTAAAATAATATCCGTTCCATAACTGTCTTTATCACATTCTTTAACAGTATAGCCATCAATACCTTCACTTGCCCACATATAAGCTTTATCTTCACCATAAGCCTTACTAATAACACATACTTCGCTAGCTACCATAAACGCAGAATAAAATCCCACACCGAATTGTCCAATAATATCAATGTTTTCTTTTTTCTCGTTTTCCTCTTTAAATATTGAAGAACCACTTTTAGCAATTGTTCCTAAATTACCTTCTAAATCTTCTTTATTCATTCCAATACCATTATCAGAAATCATTAATTTACGATTTTCTTTATCAATAGATATATTGATCGCAAAATCATTAGAATCTACTTTAACCTTTCTGTCAATTAATGATTTGTAATGTAATTTATCAATAGCATCACTAGCATTTGAAATAAGTTCTCTTAAAAATATATCTTTGTTTGTATAAATAGAATTAATCATAAGCTCCATTAGCTTTTTAGATTCGGCCTTAAATTGTTTTTTAGCCATATTATCTTCCTCCTTTAATTCTCACCATAAAAAATAATATCACTTTCTTTAGCACTTGTCAAGAGCGAGTGCCAAAAGAGCGCATTTTTCACGAACTAATACATTCCTTATAAAAACGCTATTACTAGCGTTCCCATAATTCTAAGCACCGATTAAAGGCTAAACCATCATTGCAAATGATATCATAAACTTTAAAAGCCGCTTGATATTTTAATGACGATTTATTAACAAAACCAATAGTTACTGCTTCTTCATAATCAAAATTTTCAAGCATATCAATATCCGCTATATTATCCCCAAATAGTATAGCTTTTTTTCTTCCTAATATATTTTTAACAAGCTTATCAGAAAGATAAACTTCATTTTTATTAAGTGAATAAACCAATTTCCCGACATGGCCTATAACATAACCTCTATCATATTTAAGAAAATTTGAAATAATATAAATGTTATCGTAATTGCAGTTATTTAACTTCAAAAATCTTTCTATTATATTACCAATACCTGCTGATATTATAATCACTGGTACTTTTTTCAAATGCATTAGCGATAAAAAATCTAAAGCACCACTTCTTAAAGTCAAATTATGGTACCCTGAAAGATTATCAATCAATTTTTTAGAAATATGATATTTCTGAAGAAGGCGAAAATGTTCAAGCCACCATTTTATCATCATTTCTTTCCTATACTCTAAATTAAGTTCTAAATCATGTTCAATATTTTCATATTTTAAAGAACAGTTAATAATTTCTTCAGTATACGCTTGTGGTAATAATGGATCTTTCGAAATAACATCCCAAGTATAATAACTATCGCCTGATGTTAAAGTTCTATCAAAATCCATTACAATAAATGTGTCATCAAATTCTATATTTTTTAACTTATCTGCGTTCATAATTCTAATAACTCCTCGTCCATAATAGAATATAAATAAACTTGAACTGGCTTATCACGAATTAATTGAATATAATCTTTATAACCCAAAAGTTGATTTTCATAAGCTTTATCGTCCATATTTTTTAGTTTGTAATCTACAATTGCAAATTTATCATTATATTCAATTAATAAATCAATGACCCCGTGTAATTGTTTTCCAGAATCTTCATAAATAAATTCATATTCCTTATAAATATTAATTGCCCCAGTTAAAATACCCGAATCAATAAATCTTTGAATTTTAGTTTTTAAACCTTCATCAATGCCTTCGTAATCGGGATTTTTAAAATTAATAAACTCTAATAATCCATGAAGTTTTAGACCAAGTTCAATGTTTTCTTTTTCTTCATTAGCGTATAAATTATCAATTTTTTTTGAAAAGCCTGTATTGACAAGTTCTATCTCATCGCATGGTTTATCCATTACTACTAACGTCTCATCAGTCGCTAAAAATTTACGAAAGTCTCTTTTTCTAGCCAAATTGTAATCCTTTGTTAATCCCAATTTCGATACATCAACTTCTTTAATATAAGATGTTACATAATTACAAACAGAATTAAGCATATCCGCAAAAGATAAATAATTTTCCCTAATTTCATCGTTAATAACACCATTACTTTTAAAACTTAGTAAATTAGGTTCTACCTGCGTAACTAAAATTATTTTTTCTCGTGCCCTTGTTAAAGCTACATAAAACAAGCGTAATTTTTCCGAAATTTCCTCATGCAAATACTTACTTTTAAGTAAACTCTTCAAAATCGTATTTTTAGGTCCTCCATCAATATACGGAGCTAAAATACCATAATCAGAAGAAAAATAAAACTTATTTTTTAAATCATCGATATTAAACTTCTTATATAGTCCGCTAAAATAACACACATGATATTCTAAGCCTTTTGAAGCATGAATTGTCATAATCTTAACCGAATTAGAGCTTTCCTTATTCAAAGATAATTTAATATCAAGCCCTTTTTCCGAAACTTCTTTTAAATAATCTAGAAATTGTCTAGGTCCATATCCCAAATTACATAAATCAGAAGCTATCTTTCCTATCGAATTTAAAGTGATAATATGCTCATTAACATCGCCAATCGTAATCACTTTATTATAAAAATCAAAGTCATCGATAATTCTATTATAAAAGTCCTTGTTGTTAAGTCTTTCAAAATCTTTAGCTATCTTTAAACATTTTTCATAAAGTGCAGTCTCTTTAAATAGTCCCTGACTAATAATTTTAAATATTTCCGCATCCGAAAGTCTAAATAAATAACTCCTTAAAATCGACATAAAAGAGTATTTAAATAAAGTATCAAATTTTCGATCTTTAATACCAATAACTATATTATATATATTTTTAATTAATAAAATGTCGACTGAATTAGAAATGGTTTTATCTTGATAAATAGTTAATGGAATATTCAAATACTCAAATATTTTCTTATAATTTTCAAAAGCTGAAGATCTATCCATCAAAATAACAAAATCACCATAAGTAATACTTCGTTCACTTGACGAGTTTTTATCCATTATCTTATAATCACTATTAACTTTATTTTCAATATCTCTAGCAATTGTAAAAATTTCAATTTCCTCTTTTGAAAACAATTTATCATCTGGTATTTTATAATCAAGAATTTCCATTTGATAATTTTCTGAATTAACTTTATCGTAAGCTAAATTTCCAAAAATCATTTGATGAGAGCTTATATAATCCGCCCCACCTATTTCATCGTTCATAATCAAATTAAAAATTAAATTAATATTTTCGGTAACTTCTTTTCGCGATCTAAAATTACGATTTAAATCAATCTTCATTCCCCCGTTTAAGTCTGAATATTTATCATACTTTTCTTTAAATAATAATGGATTAGCGTTTCTAAAACGGTAAATAGATTGCTTAACATCCCCAACCATATAAACATTATTGTTTTGAATATAAGAAATAAATAAATCCTGCAAATCATTAGTATCCTGATATTCATCAATTAATATTTCCTTATACTTATTCTTAAGATCTTCTCTAATTGTCTTATTTTTCTCTAGTACACATATCGCCATCTTAGCAATGTCGATAAATTCATAAACATCATTATCCATCTTCCACGCCATAAGCCTCTTATCAAATTCTAAAATAAGCTGGATAATAGCTTGAACATAATCCTTAGTTAACCAAATAGTTTTTTTAATCTCCGTCTCATTTTCATATCTAGTCAAAGCACTAATTTCTTTTATTAAAGATGAAAGCTCACTCTTAATAACCTTCGCTTCTTCGCTAGACCCTCGCGGTAAAGGTGGTAATTTTTCAGGAACATTATTTTTAATTTCCACATAATTAGTAGCCATTAACATTGGCGATAAAAGTTCAATAATTTTATTAACATAATCACCTGAAACATATGATGACAAATAATCGACAGCCATTTCAATATTGGAAATTTTCTTTTTAATTAATTTTGTATATTCTAAAATAAAGTTATCTAAATTAAAATCGTTATAGTAATTTTCTAAATAATTTTCTAAATAATCACTTTTTCCATATAAATTATCTAATCTAGAACTCATACTAAGTACTGACTCAAAGATCTCCTTATCATCTTTTAAACAAAAATCGCCAATTAGCTTTAAAAAAAGTAAATCTTTTGAAGCATACTTTTCTTCAAATATTGAATTTAATATTTCCCTTTTTTTTAATTCAATTACCCCAGAAGGAGCAATAGTTATATTTTTTGAAACATTAAGTAAATAATTATACTTTTTAACAATGCCAAATGCATAAGCATCGAAGGTTGTAATATAAGCTAACTCCACTTTATCGAGCTGATTTTTTAACTCTGGAAAATCCATCAATTTCCTTCGAATTCTCTCTTTCATTTCCGAAGCCGCGGCATTAGTAAATGTTAAAACTAGTAAATCTTCAATATCAATTCCACTTTTAACATGTTCTAAAACCCGCTCTGATAAAACAGCTGTCTTACCACTTCCAGCACCTGCAGAAACAATAATATTTTGGCCTTTTTCATGAATTGCCGCAAATTGCTCGTCTGTCCACTTAGGCATTATCATCACCTACAATCTCAGAAAATTTTGTATTTCTTAAATTTAAAATATCTTCTTCTTTTCTAAAACATACATCTTTAAATTTACAGTACTCGCAGCCCAAAAGCTTATTATTAATTCGTTTAGGATTTATTTTAAAATCGCCATTAGTTACTGCATCAATCACTTCGTTAATTTTATCGTCAACTAAACCAGTAACTTTTTCAA
The DNA here is from genome assembly GCA_900546055.1 of uncultured Mycoplasmatota bacterium. GTDB lineage: Bacteria > Bacillota_I > Bacilli_A > RF39 > UBA660 > Coprosoma. The sequence continues at coordinate 1,440 of URBG01000029.1, read as the reverse complement.
TTCCATCATTATCCACTAGCTTGCTAAAAGACGAAAACCCGTTTTTAGTTAAACTCATGCCCTTAATTACTTCACTTTTTTCATATGTCTCATCAAATTTTCTAATTAAATCTTCGTTATTAATAGTATAACCATCAAGTCTAAGTTTCTTTTCTAAATCACTTTGAACATTATCACTATCTACATCTACTGAATTCAAAATTTTTTGCAAATAAAAGCCAACTATTTGAACATCTTTATGCATACCATTTTTAGTTAAATATATATATACTGGCAGTTGAAGATTCAAACCATAATTTATATTATCCAAGGTTGTTAAAATATTCCCCGTTTTATAATCAATGATGGCCATCAAAACTTTATCGTTCTCTTCTAAATACTTTATCTTATCAACAATTCCGACAAAACTGATCTCCAGTTTTCCCGATTTATTCACAGTAATATTTTGTTCTGTTAAAACCTTATTAAATTTAGAATAACTCTCTTGTTTTCTTATAATTTCAACTATAAATTCTAAATTAGAATAAAGTTTTTCAGCGAAAAACATTTCTTTACTTGAAAGATTTTTACTTTCCAAGTAACTTTTATAAGTCTGTTTTAAATCAAAATCAGCATCATACATTTTTGACAAACATTCATGAAATAAAGAGCCTATAAAAGCTGCGAAATTTTCCTCAAAAGGATCTAACTTTAAAATATTTTGAATATAAAATCTAAAAGCACACAAAAAATAATTATTCATACTTGAATAGGATAATCGCATTTTATTATTTAAAAACTTAAACAAATCATCTAATAAAACCCCATTATAACTATTATCATATGTTAAATACGGAATATCTGGGTAAGTTCCAAATAAAAGCTTTAAATTATCGTCAACTTTATTATATTTAATAAAATCATCTAATAATAAAGCTAGCTGCTGCTTATTATAAAAACTTGAATAAACCAAATCTACCATTGGATTCATTACTACTTCTAGCCCAAGCTCCTCAATCAAAGGTGATGTATAATAAGTTTGATAACTGTCTTTTAACTTATAACTGATAAATAAATTATTATTGTGAATAAGTTTAATTAAGACTTTTTTATTAATTTGGTATTTTTCTAATGAGGTAAGAAGCCCAAGTTTTTTCCTCTCTTCATCCTTAATAAAATCATCGTCATGATAAATTTTAGGAGCTTCTCCCTGATTAAAACCTAAGACATAATAATATTTATCCTTTTCTAAACTATTTATAGGAACAATATTAATCGCATTTTTTATGGCATTTTTTATTACAGTAGCCTTCATTAATTCCTTAGTTATAATTTCGACAAAAATATCATCAACATTAGAAACAAAAATATACTTATTTAAAATTTCAATTATTTTATTATAAATTTCATTTTTTTATGTGTAAACAAATTTATCTCATATCAAAAGTATTTTCTGATTTA
>URBG01000028.1 GCA_900546055.1 uncultured Mycoplasmatota bacterium | reverse complement strand
CTCAGCATGTTGCATTTGAACTTTGACGGCCTCAGGGGAGGTGCCTCCATAAGATTTTCTCGCTTCAACTGAATGCTCAAGAGAAATGTCATTAAAAATATCTTCTTCGAATAAGCTGGATTGAACTTTAAACTCTTCTAAAGTTAAATCGTCAAATGTTTTGTCATTTTCAACGCAATATCTTACAGTTTGACCAACCACTCTGTGAGCTTCCCTGAAGGGCAATCCCTTTCTCACCAGGTAATCAGCCATATCGGTTGCGGTTGAGAAACCATTGGAAGCTGCTTGATAAGTTCGTCTGGTATTGATTTTCATCTTGCGGACCATTGGGGCCATTACCTTCATTGTGTTCTGCCAAAGGTCGATGGTTTCGTAAGATAAGAATTTATCTTCTTGCATATCCTTGTTGTAAGCTAAAGCTTGAGCCTTCATCATTGTAAGTAATCCAGTTAAATGACCGAATACTCTACCTGATTTACCCCTAATTAACTCAGTAATATCTGGATTTTTCTTTTGTGGCATAATTGATGATCCAGTTGAAAAAGCATCATCCAATTCAATGAACTTGAATTCCCAGCTACACCACATAACAATTTCTTCACTAAATCTTGACATATGAACCATAATAATAGATAAAGCCGAAGCCATTTCAATTGCAAAATCACGATCTGACACTCCATCTAAACTATTATTGCATGGGGCATCAAAACCCAATAATTCACTTGTAAGATGGCGATCAATATTGTGGGTTGTTCCAGCTAAAGCACAGCTTCCTAAAGGGTTAATGTTCATTCTTTTAATAACGTCTTGCATTCTATCAATATCACGCATAAACATTTCCGCATATGCCATTAAATGATGAGCAAAGGTTGTTGGTTGCGCCCTTTGTAAATGAGTATAACTTGGTAAAATAGTTTCTGTATGTAGTTCTGCCTTTTTAACAATTACCTCAGTTAATTCTTTAAGTAAATCGATTATATTATTGCCTTCCTCACGTAAATATAATCTAATATCGAGTGCCACTTGATCGTTACGACTACGCGCTGTATGCAATCTCTTCCCAGTTGCCCCAATTCTGTTTGTAAGTTCACTTTCAATAAACATATGAATATCTTCAGCTTCCATATCAAACTCTAATTTACCATTTTCTAAATCACCCAAAATTTCTTTTAAAGTTGTAATAATTTTTTCACTTTCAGAAATTTCAATAATTCCTTGTTTTCCAAGCATCGTCGCATGTGCGATACTTCCTTCAATATCTTGTTTGTACATTCTTTTATCAAAACTAATTGATGAATTAAAATCATTAGTTTTACTATCTAATTCTTTTTTAAATCTCCCAGCCCATAGTGCCATAAATATTCCTCCTCTTATAATTAAATTATATCATCTTTTGTTATTGAATAACAAATTAAATCTTCTAATTCATGTGTTACTTTATTCATTGCTCTTGATTTTAAAACTGCCTTTTTTTTCATTCCGGCCTTTTCCATTACTCTGCCGCTAGCTAAATTTCCACTTGCATGATAAGCTTCAACTAAATATAAATTGCAATCATTTAATAAAAAGTCAATTACCTTTTTTAGAGCTTCAGTTGCATACCCATTACCTCAAAATTTAGACCCGAAAGAAAATCCAACTTCACAATTTAAATGTTTTTTATAAAGTTTTCCTACGGTAATGTTGCCAATTACGTCTCCGGATGATTTTAATTCTATAATCCAATTATAATACTCATCATCATATTTACTTATAATTTTTTCTATACGATCTTTCGTTTCAGAAATTGTTTTATGCAAATCATAGCTAACAAACTTATTACACTCAGGATCACTAAACCAATTGTGAAAAGCATCAGCAGCATCTTTCATATCAAACCTTCTTAAAATTAATCTTTTGGTTTCAAGCCTAATAGTTCCTAAATTATTAATAAAACACCACTAATCTAAATAATTTCCAATCCCATTTTGCATACTTAAACCATATAGATTAATAAAGCCCCCCGCATCAGCTTGATTATAATCTTCATCTTCATCAAAAGATGCTGTTTTTTCTGAATATAATGAAGTTGGACTTGTTATGCTTTGAACAATAATGTTTCCTTTGTATAGTTTCAATTTCACTTCACCAGTGACATGTTCTGAAGCAGTATCAATGAAAGCTTGTAATGATAGACGCAAAGGACTGTACCATTTAGCTTCATAAAGTAATTCAGCAAATTTAATACCAATCCTTTGCTTATAACGGAATGTATCTTTATCTAAGCAAAGAGTTTCTAAAACATCATGAGCTTTATAAATAATACTTCCTCCTGGAGTTTCGTATACCCCGCGTGATTTCATTCCAACTAAACGGTTTTCCACCATATCAATAATTCCAATACCGTTTTTTCCACCAATTTCATTCAATTGATAAATTATTTCAAGTGGAGTTAGTTTCTTATCATCTAAAGAACATGGAATACCTTTTTCAAAGCCAAGCGTAATATAAGTCGGCTCATCTGGAGCTTTTTCTGGAGTAACGCCCATTTCTAGAATTTTATCATAATCTGGTGTATTTTTAGGATCTTCTAAATCCAAGCCTTCGTGTGATAAATGCCATAGATTTTTATCCTTTGAATAGCTTTCCTCACGACTTGTATTTAATTTAATACCATGAGCCTCAGCATAGTCTAAGGCCTGCCCACGACTCTTAATATTCCAAATACGCCAAGGTGCAATAATATCAATATCTGGATTAAATGCTTTAATTCCAAGCTCAAAACGGACCTGATCATTACCTTTACCAGTACAACCGTGACATATCGCATCAGCGCCTTCCGCTTCCGCAATCTCTACTAACTTTTTAGCAATTAATGGTCTTGAAAACGTCGTTCCAAGTAAGTATACCTTTTCATAAACTGCTCCTGCTTTAATGGCGGGGACGATGTAATCATTAACCAATTCTTCTCTTAAATCTAGAATGTGAAGTTTACTAGCTCCAGATTTTAAAGCTTTTTCTTCTAAACCTACTAGTTCTGAATCTCCTTGACCAACATTTCCTGTTACACAAACAACCTCACATCCACCATAGTTTTCTTTAAGCCATGGTATCATAATTGATGTATCTAACCCTCCTGAGTAAGATAAAATAATTTTATTGTATTTTTTCATTTTTAAAACCTTCCTTTTCTATTTATGTTTTCCTTTTTCTTAAAACTACCGTCTCCGGAAGGTTCTCCTTATTAAGTTTTTCATAATATCACCTCATTTTATTCAATAAAAAAATCTCTAGATTAAAAATCTAGAGACGAAAAGTTCGCGGTACCACCCTAGTTGCCCATTACTAATAGGCCACCTCAGATTGATAACGGAACTACCCGGAATATTATACTTTGCCTTCAATTATACATTTCCAATAATCACTCACAAGTTCTTTTCAGCTACTCTAGATTGTTAGACTTCCACCAACTCTAACTCGCTTTTACCATCGAAATAGCTTACTCTTCTTGGTCATCGCTTTTTTTCATTAACATCAATTCTATTACATTATATTTTTTTTGTCAAGTATTATTTCCTAAAAAAAATAAAAACTTAAAATAAGCGCATAATAATATTAATTGCATTCCCTAAATAAACATGTTAAAATGAATAAAGAAGTAGGGATGTAAAATGGATTTAAGAATTATGTTTTTGTTATTTATAATTTATTCAATTTTAGGTTGGATTATGGAAGTTATTATTGTTTCTTTCCAGCAAAAAAAAGTTACTGACCGTGGATTTTTAATTGGGCCATATTGTCCAATATATGGAACAGGCGCTTTATTAATTACAATTTTTTTAACTAAATATGTTGATGACTTAGTTGCTTTATTTGTTATGTCAAGTATCTTTGGTGCTGTTTTAGAATATTTCACTAGTTATATTATGGAAAAAATATTTAAAACTAGATGGTGGGATTATAGTACACATAAATATAATTTAAATGGCCGTATTAGTTTAACCACAACTTTAGGCTTTGGCGCTTTAGGTGTTATATTAATCCATTTTCTAAATCCGTTTTTTGAAAAGGTTATGGGTTTATTCCCTGATTTAGCTCTAACAATCGTATCAATTGTTTTAGCTGTTATCATATTAACCGATATTATTATATCATTTAATGTAATTTCAAATATCAAACGCGTAGATTTAAGTGATGCCATTGATACAACCGATGAAATTACCGCTAAAGTTAAAGAAATACTTCGTAGTAAATCTTTGCTGAATAAACGTTTAGTAATAGCGTTCCCTAATTTAAAAGTAAAAATACCAGAAAATTTAAAAAAATTAGGCGAAATGGCTAAAAATAATAAAAAGTAAAAAAATACTTTTAATATGTATAAAAAACATATAACTTCTCAAACTACTAATAAGGAGGGAAGTTATGAAAAAAGTTTTATTAGCCTTAGTAGCTATCGTTGTTTTAACCGGATGTGGTACTAATATGGGTAATACTCCAACTAAGAAAGTTGAAGACTATCTTAATAAATATCAAACCCTTGATAATTCTGTTTTAGATGATTTAGATACAACTTTAACATCTGACACCACGCTCACTGATGACGATCGCAAAGATTATCGTGATTTCATGAAAAAACATTATCAAGATATGAAATATGAAATCAAAAACGAAACTATCGATGGAGATAACGCTACAGTTGAAGTGGAAGTAACTGTTAGGGATTACTCAAAAACTATCGCTGATGCCGATACATATAAGAGTGAAAACCAAGATAAGTTTAAAAACGAATCAGGAGCTGACGACGTAGCTAAGTTTAGTAGTTACCGTTTAGAGGAATTAAAGAAAGTAAAAGATACAACAACTTATACTTTGAATTTAACACTTACTAAACAAAATGATGAATGGGTATTAAATCAATTAAGTGATGAAGACTTAAATAAAATTAATGGACTATATGCAGGATAATATAGTCTTTTTATTTTGAAAACCTGAAATAAAACATGTACATAAAACGGCCTGTCTTTTCATACAATTACCTAGGTGATATAAGTGAAAAAAATCTTATTTTTTATAATCATATTGGTTTTGCCCCTAAAAGTATGCGCTTTTAACACAAATGCGCACTCTGCTATTTTAATAGATACTGACTCCCATAGGGTTCTATACGCTAAAGATGCTCATTATGTTCAAAGTGTCGCATCAATATCTAAAATAATGACGGCTGTTGTCGCTATTGAAAATGCTAATTTACAAAAAACAGTGACTGTCGGTGATGAAATTTTAAAAGCTTATGGTTCTGGAATTTATGTAAAACAAGGTGAAAAAATCAAACTAGAGGATTTAGTTTATGGCTTAATGCTAAGAAGTGGAAATGATGCCGCTTTAGTAATTGCTAAGGCTGTCGCTGGTGATACTGAAAAATTTGTTGATTTGATGAACAAAAAGGCTAAAGAGTTAGGTATGAATGATACAACCTTTAATAATCCAAGTGGTCTTGATGAGGAAAAGGGAAACTTTTCATCGGCTTACGATATGTCTTTATTAATGAGTTATGCTATGCAAAATGTTGATTTTAGAAAAATAACTGGTACTAAAAAACATACAGTCAAAACTAATAAAAATGTCTATGTTTGGCACAATAAAAATAAACTCTTAAATCAATATAAATACACCACTGGTGGGAAAACCGGTTTTACTAAAATAGCTAAACGAACTTTAGTTACTTCAGCCTCAAAAGATGGTTTAAACTTAGCTGTTGTTACTTTAAATGATGGCAGTGATTGGGCTGATCATAAAAAGCTGTATGAAGAGGCTTTTAAAAAATATAAATCCTATACATTATTAGATAAAGGTACAATTTCCATTTTAGGTGAAGACTATTATAAGAAAAACCGTCTTTATATTAAAAAAGCTTTAAAGTATCCTCTTTTAGAAGCTGAAACTGAAGCCGTTAGTTTAAAATATGAATTAGAAAAGAAAAGAAAATTTAAAACTGGTGATAAAGTTGGAAAAGTAAATCTTTATATTGGTGATAAAAAAGTAAATAGCGTTAATATATACATTGATAAAAATAAAACTAAAGATAAAAGCTTTTTAAGTAAAATAAAGTCTTGGTTTAATGATTAACAAGCTTTGGATTTTTTTCATTGTCGTTGGTTCCTTATTTTTAATTCTAAATGGCAAAGCCGATGTTCTAAATAGTCAAATTCTCTCTAGTGGTAAAACAACCTTAGATTTAATCATTCAAATCTTTCCGTTACTTGCTATTTGGCTAGGAATTATGAATATTGCCAAACAATCTGGATTACTTGAAAAAGCTTCTAATTTTATATCCCCAGTTTTATCAAAAATTTTCCCTGAAATTCCAAAGGGTCATGAATCACTAGGCTTAATTTCTTCTAATATAATTGCTAATTTATTTGGACTAGGTAATGCGGCGACACCTTTTGGCTTAAAAGCCATGGAATCTTTACAAAAGTTAAATAAAGAAAAAGATACCGCAAGCCGCAGTATGATTACCTTTCTTGTTATTAATACTTGCGGTGTTACGCTTGTTCCGACAACTATTATTTCTTTAAGAATGATGCACGATAGTACTGATCCAACAAGCATTGTTGTTCCCTGTATTATCGTTAGTTTTGTTTCTCTCTTTATTGGCCTTATTATCGACCGAATTTTTGCTAGGAGGTATAAATGAAACTAATTTCTAATTTATTTATTCCCTTACTAGTATTGGTAGTTGTTCTATATGGTGCTAAAAAAAAGGTTAATGTTTATGATAGTTTTGTTGACGGAGCTAAAGAAGGCCTGCCAATGGTCTTAAACATGTTTCCGCCTTTACTAGCTATGATTTTTGGTATTAATATTTTTACTAATAGTGGGTTGATAGATGAGGTCTTTACTTTTTTAAAACCCTTATTTCTTTTAATTCATGTCCCTTTAGAAATATTGCCAATTGCTGTAATGCGTCCGCTCTCTGGGAGCTTTGGTTTGGCCCTTTTAAATGATATGTTTACCACATATGGCGCTGATAACTATTTAAGTATCATGGCATCTATTATTCAAGGTTCTAGTGATACGACCTTATACATTATCACATTATATTTTGGAACAATCGGGATTAAAAAAATAAAATATGCCTTATGGGCTGGACTTTTAGCTGATTTAGCGACCGTAATATTAAGTCTACTAATTGTTCCCTTGTTTTTTTAACGTATTTCCTGTATAATTTTCACTAGGTGAGATGCATGGAAAGATTACAAAAAATTATAGCCAATAGTGGATATTGTTCAAGAAGAAAAGCTGAAGAGCTAATTGCTAAAGGCAAAGTTATCGTCAATGGTGAAAAAATAACTGACTTAGGTGTTAAGGCTAGTCCCAGTGATGCTATTGTTGTTGAAGGGCATACCTTAAAACAAAACGAAAAAGAATATATTCTTTTATATAAACCACGTGGTATTATAACTTCAACAAAAGATGAAAAAGGGCGTAAAACTGTTCTTGATTTAATTAAAAGTGAAAATAGATTATATCCGGTTGGAAGGTTAGATTACGATACTAGTGGTCTTTTATTGCTTACTAATGATGGTGAACTTACTAACTTATTAATTCATCCCAGAAATGAAGTTCAAAAAGTCTACATAGCTAAAATAGATCAAGTAGTAAATCCTGCATTAATTAAAAAATTAACTCAAGGTATTATTATTGATGGTGAAAAAACCAAAGCCGATCGTGCTAAAATAAAGAAAATGGATAAAAGAAAAAAGACAACTATCGTTGAAGTAACTATTCATGAAGGAAAATATCATCAAGTTAAAAAAATGTTTGAAGCTATTGGCTATGAAGTTGAAAGCTTAAAAAGAGAAAAGTTTGCCTTTTTGGATTTATCAGGTTTAAAATCAGGAGAATACCGCCATTTAAACATTAAAGAAGTTAAAACATTATATAGTTTAGTAAAATAATATAAGTAATTAAATTTAATAAAAGTCAACCTTTGACTTTTTTTGTAATCATTTTTTGATTGATTAATTATCGTATAACGGTTTCTCTCTTTCTAAAATCAGATATCACTTTAACAGGTAAAGGAACAAAAACTAACCCTTATAAAATAGTCTAGAAAAAATATTATAAAATGAAAAAACCACCCAAAGGTGGTTTTTATTAAGCCGGTTTTTTACTAACTATTGCTTCATTATTAACTATTATTTCATTATCAACTTTTGCTTTTTTCTTAACTCTTGCTTGTTCATAAGATACAAAGGTTGCTCCATTTATCACTTGAACTTGCTGTTCAAAACTTTTAAAAACACCAACCGATAATCCACGGCATGTTCCATATCTAATTAAATAATTATTCATATAGTCAATTGTACTAGATAACTGTCTGTCTTCAAGAACCATATCTGAAAATTCAGTATCATAGTAACTAGTTTCAACAACTTCGTCACCCACTAACTTTTCATATTTTCTTCCATTAGGCCCTGTTGAAAGCATTACAACTTCGGCTGGATTAAAGCGATAGTTAACCATATCTATTAAATTTATTTCTTTTCCAATTGCTTTTTTAATGCCATAATATTCCTCATGGTCTAACCTTATTACACACACTTCGCCGTGTAAAAAATTATAATCACTATCAAAAGCTGCACTTGATAAGATAAAACTATCAGTATCATCTATCATACTAGCGGTATCAAAATATTTAATACCTGATTTTTCTTGAAAACTAATTTCTGGTTTTATTGTCGAACAGTCGACAAAAACATCTTTATAATTGCTTTCCGATCCCGAGTCTGGGTCCATTAAGCCATTCCTCCTTTAATAAAATATACTATAATTATACCAAAATATGAGGATTTAATCAAATTCACAAAAAAAGACTAAGCTTAGTCTTCAATCTCAATTGCGTCAGTTGGACAAGCCTCTGCTGCATCTTTTACATCATCATTAATTTCATCTTTTTTAACTTCAGCTAAACCTTCATCATCAAAGTCAAAGTTTTCTGGGGCAATTGCTACGCAAGACCCACAACTTATACATAAGTCTTTATTTACTTTTACCATAAAATTCCTCCTTGATTAATTATAAAATAAAAAGCCCATAAAATGCAAGTCCAAGGTTTAAAAAACACCTAAAATGTGATATTATTATTATAGAGGTGGTAGTAATGAAATCGCGCATGGAAAAATACTACGGTAATCAAAGCCGAAATAAACAAAGTTCTCGAAGCAACCGTAATAAAGACCTTTATGGTGAGATTTATACTTATGGTAAATATTCTAACATCGAAGGTATTGCTGAAATAGATAACGCTAATCAAGTGGACATTACCAAAGTAAAAGAACTACTGCAAAATCGTGAGAATTATCAAAAAGAAAGAAAATATCGTCGTATTACAGGTGATTATAAAGAACCCATAGAACCTCCTAAAAAAGTCTCTAGACGTTTTCCAGAATTAGAAGAAAAGAATTATGACATTAGAGATATCTTAAAAGAAGCAAAAGAAAACAAAGAACCTGATGATAAGGAAAGAGTCCTTCGTAACACCCAGTATAATATTTTAAAAAATATTGATTTAAAAAAGGAACTAAAAAAAGAAGATTACTATGAAGAAGATGATGAAGAGGATTTAAAAGATTTAATTCAAACTATCACTAACACAAGCATGTTAAATAAAATAGGGGATGCTGATTTAGCTGCTGATCTTCTTAGCGACTTAAAAGACGATGATACCAAAATTGGTGAAATTAAAAATGTTCGTGAGCTAATTGAAGAGCAAGAAGCTCCAAAGACAAGAAAAGTAAGCCCTAGTGAGCCTACTTATGATCATTCATTCTTTACATCAAGCTTAAAATTAAATAAATCAGACTTTGTTGATGGCGAAGAAAAGAGTAAACCAAAAGTTTTCAATATCATAATAATTACAATATTAATTGTTATTATGATTGTTTCCGCTGCCATCCTTGTGATGAAAATGTTTTAACCTTCGCGGCAATTAAAATAACCAGAGGAATAGCGAAAAACATCACATACATAAAAATCAAAAGTGGACCTTGAAGCACATCATTAGCTTCACCATTACTAACAAAAATAAGGGGATTAATAATTAATAACAGTAAGCAAGCAAATACAATAACAAATTTGTTTGTTTTTTCTTTTAATTTAAAGGTTTCTTTAATTGTTGTGGTAACATAATACATTCCCACTAAAACTAAGACGAAAAATGATATAATCCATTCCATTGAAAGAATTCCTTCGAGTTTTCCAATAAATTCACCAATAGCTACTTTTTTAAGTAGTTGAAATTCTGGATATTCAAATAAAACAGAAAGATTAATTCCATAAACCGTAAGTGTTAAGAATATCGCGTTAACAACCGATAATAGTGCGATAAAATAAATAATAACTGATTTTCTCATCTTATAATTTTCAATTCTGCACTTTGGAATTATTAGAAGGAAAAATAAAGGTAAAACATTGTATGCAATAAAAATTAAAACTCCATGTGCTATAGAACCACCATCAGTCATAAGCATTGGCTTTAAGTTTTCAACATTAACCCCACCACTTACACCAAGCACGATGAAGATAATTGTTAATATAATTCCATAAAACAGGATTAGACTAGTTTTAGAAATAGAATTTAAGCCTTTGAATAAACCATATACTAATGGAATACCAAAAATAATTGAAATAAGAACAGGGGAAGTTTTATAAAGAAACTGCGATGTAATAAAATAAACTAAATCAGAAAATATTACTTGAACAAAAACAAACACCGCAATCATTAAAATAATATTTACAACCTTCCCAAATTTTCCAAAAAGGGCTTCATTAAGTTGAACAATATTCATTTTATTATCATGATTTCTTAAAGCGATAAATAAAGCCGCTGGAATAAAACCTAGAATTATTCCGATAATCCCACTGATCCAAGCATCTTGTCTACAAATAGAAATTAAACTAGTCATTGTAATTCCTACTAGACTTGCTCTCATCAGAAACCAAGCTAAACTATTATACTCTAATGCACTTATTTTTCTCATGAGTTTACCTCCTCAATAGTTCGGTCAAGAGAACCTGTAGATTCAATTTTAAAATTGGCTTTAACCTTTATATTTAACTTTGGAAAATATTTTTCATTCCATTTATCTTCGACTTTTTTCCACTCATTAGGGTATTTTTTATATATTTTATTGCCAAAACCGATAACATCAGCTTTATATTTATGCTGTAAACTATTTAAAGTTTTCTTAAGACAGTCTTCAACCTCTGTACTAAGTTTATTTTCCATATCTTGAAGCGTCTTCAAATTTTCTAAATCGACATTTTGATTTATTTCTGATATAAAGCCGCGAGAAGTAACGTTAATTTCAATTTCATTTGAGCTTTTCAAATTTATTTTAGTTTTTACATTGTCCGAAGTATAAGCTACAAGATCATCATTATATTTAAAATTGTATTTAAATTCATTGATTTTATTTTTTAAAATGTTTATATCTTGACTTTCTGTCTTTGATGCATAGTCTATAAACTTATCGTTATGATAAATAGCTAAAGCGCCTAATCTTAAGTAAGTTTTTGGCTCAGTTGTTTGAATATTTTTTTCTTTGCTTCCATCATCAATATCACCTTTAACCGTGATTGTTGGCAAAATGGCATCATAACCCTTATCTAAAATTTGTCCTATAAATTGACTATAATTAATGTCTGAAGAAAAGGATTGATTCAATTGATTGGCTTTAATAAGCGATGCAATATTTTGTGATGGAAATGACTCTAATGGAGAAACAATTTTTAAAACATCCTTAGCTTCACAATCTTTAGCTTGCAGTATATAAAATTGTTTGCGAGTTTCTGGGTTTCGAAGGATAATATCACTTACTTTTAGGAAACCTTCTTTACCAATTTCCTCAGAAATAATTACTGTTGTAATATGACCATAATATAGTTGTTTTGGGGACTTAACTTCGATTGCTTTAACCGCTTCTGTTAAATTTTTACCAGTGCCAGAATAAACCGTAGTTTGCGCTTCACCTTCCTTACTGCTTGTTTGAGCTTTTTGTGAATTGGCAATTAAATAACTTAATTTATAACCAGATTCATCTTTATCAATTGCGACACCAGTAATGACTGACAAATCATTAAGTTCACGGTAATTTCCACACCCACATAGCATAAGACAAAAAACTAACAATACAAAGATTTTATTTTTCATTTGAACCTCCTTGTTTAGTTACATCTTTAGACCCCATATACTCAGGCCTTTTCATAATTTTAGGAAGTGGGAATCTCAAGATTGAATTCTTTTGTCCATCGAGACTGAACGGACCAAAAGGCGCTAAAAAGCTTGTTCCCAATGTTTCTAATGAAGAAAGTTTCAAAAGGAATATTAAGGTAGCAACAACAAGTCCAATCAATCCGAAGAAAGTCGCCGATATAATGAAAACAAGACGCCATGTTCTAATACCATTGATAAAATCGGCATCATTAAACAATAAGCTGCAAATTGAAGTGAAAGCCACAACAATTACGGCAATTGGCGAAACAATTCCAGCATCAACCGCTGCTTGTCCTAAAACCAAGGCTCCAACTATACTCATTGAGGCTCCCATATTGGCCGGAAGTCTAATATCACTTTCTCTTAAAATTTCAAAAATTGTCATTAATAAAATCACTTCAAATGCCGTTGGGAAAGGCACACCTTCCCGCTGAACTGCCAAAGATATCAGTAGCTTGTCCGGGACGACAGTTTGATCAAATGTCGTAATTGCAATATAAACCGCCGGTGTAAATAAAGTAATGATTAGAGACAAAACTTTTAATAATCGTGTAAAACTCATATTAAATGGTTTTTGAAATTGGTCTTCTGAGGTGTGCATAAAGTCAGTAAAAACACTAGGCAATATCAAAACGAAAGGCGTGTTCTCAACTAGAATAACAATTTTACCATCGAGTAATGATTGACAAGCCAAATCTGGTCTTTCAGTACTTAATATTTGTGGAAAAGACGATTTTTGTTTAATTAAATATTCTCGTATATTTCCACTATCTAAAATTCCGTCAACATTAATCGCTTGTAATTTCTCTTCGATTTTTTTAATATGCTCTTGGTCAACGACGTCACTTAAATAAGCGATGCTAACTCTACTTTTAGTTCGTCTGCCAACTTTTACTTCTTTAAACCACAAATTATTATCTTTAATACGTTTACGCAATAAGCCTAAATTTTTAGAATGACTTTCTGTAAAACTGTCTTTTGGACCACGTAAAATTGGCTCACTAGTAGACTCAGAGACCCCTCTATCAAGATCAGCTCTTGTTTCCATGACAATAGCTTCATCCTTGCCATCGACAACAATAATTGTAAATCCGGCTGACAAAAAGTATGAAAACTCTGTAAAATCCTTAGTTGTTATAACTTGACTGTTAAAAATATTGTTTTTTAAGTTATTATAAATATTATCGAATATTTTTGAAGAATCGCGCGAAACATAATCTACACCTTTAATAATAAAGTCACTAATAGTTTGTGTTGAACTTGAACTTTCCATAAACATAACCCCGACGTTGGTTTTGCCAACTTTAATAAGTCTAGTATTCAAATCACCACTATTACCATATAGTTCTTTAATTTTGTTTAATACGTTTTCCGCATTTTTTTCAATTTCCACCATATAATCACATCTTTCCTAGTGTTATTATGAACCAAACATATCCAAATTATGTTATAATTTCTATAGGAGTGGATATTATGGAAGAAAAAGTTATTTGTCAAAAGCTTGATCATTTTGGTAGAGGAATAGTTTACTTAAATGGAAAAATAACTTTTGTAAGTAATTTATTGCCTAAAGAAGAAGCGTATATTAAAGTAATTAAAAGTAAAAAAAACCAAGCTGAGGCAAAAATAACTAAAATTATAAAGGAAAGTCCCGATAGAATAAAACCCCAATGTCCTTATTTAAATTGTGGTTGTGCTTTAAAACATTTAAAATATGAAAAACAGTTAGAATATAAGGAAGAAAAAGTAAAAGATATTTTAAAACGTTTCGCCCATATTGAGCCACCAATAAATTCCGTAGTTCCTAGTTCTAGTATTAACAATTACCGCAATAAAATAACTTTAAAAGTTGATACTTACGTTGGCTATCATCAAAATCACAGTAATAATATAATTGCAATAAATAAATGTGAACTTGCTAGTGGAAAGACTAATGAAATAATCAAAATTTTAAACGCCTTAAATTTAAATAATGTTAAAGAAATCACCATTAAAGATTTTGATGAAGTTATGTTAATAGCTGATGAAAATTTTGATTTTAAGAGCTTAACCAAATTAGTCTCAAGTATTTATATAAATGAAAAATTAGTATATGGTAAACCATATCTTATAACCAAAATAAATGATTTAAACTTTCAAATATCTAAAAATTCATTTTTTCAGGTTAATAAAAAAACTATGGAGAAGTTATATGAGTTAGCCATTAAATACTGTGGAAAAGATCAAAATAAAAAAGTTTTAGATTTATATTGTGGTACTGGAACCATAACATTGCTTTTAAGTAAATGTTTTAAAGAAGTTTTAGGCGTTGAAATAAATGAAGAGGCTATTAAATGTGCTGAAGAAAACAAAAAACTAAATAATATAAAAAATGTTAAATTTATTTGTGGTGATGTTACTAAAGAAATTAATAAATTAAAAAAATGGAGGGCTGATATTATTGTTGTTGATCCCCCAAGAAGTGGACTATCAAAAGAAGGAATTAGTGATATTTTAAATATTAACCCTGAAACTATAGTTTATATTTCCTGCGATCCAGTTACTTTGGCCAGAGATTTAAATATTTTAAAAGATAAATATATTATTGAAGAAGTTACCCCAGTAGATATGTTTCCTAATACATATCACGTTGAGTGTGTAACAAAACTTAAAAAGAGGCAAATATAATGAATGATTACATATGTAAAATAGCCACTTTATCCGAGATGAATGATAAATGGGATTATGAAATAAAAAGGCATCCAAACGATAATGTTTGGATGACATGGAAAGAAATTTTTATATCCGGTGTTAAACAGGGAACAAGAATTTGTTATTATGGAATTTTAAATAATAAAATAATAACAGAGGGAACCGCTATATTGGACCAAAAAGAAATTCAAAATAGTAATGGGTTAATTGATGATACTACTGCATACTTAACTGCTTTTAGGACGAATAAAGAGTATCAAGGGAATGGATATTTTTCCAAATTATTTAAATTTATAATAAAGGATTTAAAAGAAAGAGGATATAATAAAGTTACAATAGGCGTTGAACCATGTGAAGAAAAAAATATGAAAATATATTTTCATTGGGGTTTTGATCAATTTATTAAAACCGCATATGAAGAATATCCACCAAAAGATAAATATAGTGAACCCGAAAAAATAATAGTAAACTATTATTCAAAAGAAATATAAAACGTGGAATTTAATTTCACTTTTTTTGTGT
>URBG01000027.1 GCA_900546055.1 uncultured Mycoplasmatota bacterium | reverse complement strand
GGGGTATACTATAAATGGTGAAGTATATGAGAAAAAGAAAAAACAAAAAACAAGTTAGATTAATAATTGGTTTATCTATCTGTCTGTTATTAATAATGACTGCTGGCTATGCGGCTTTCAATGCTAATTTAACTTTATTAGTAAAAGCCAACATATATAATATTAAAGATAAATGTTTTACCACTGCTGACAATGGTGATAATGCTGTAATAATTATTGATTACGATCAAGCTTGTGGATCCGATGTTGTGATCCCAGAAAAAATCAAAGGAAAAACTGTAACGACCATCGGCGATACTGCATGGAATAGTTATAAAGTTTTCAATCATAAGGGATTAACTAGTGTTGTTATTCCTGACACTGTTACCTATATCGGAAGTAATGCTTTTTGGGGTAACAATATTTCAAACGTAAAATTTGGAAACAGATTAGAAGTAATTAAAACTGAAGCTTTTGCTAGTAATAGTCTTAAACAACTTTCTTTTCCACCAAGTCTAACATATATAGGAACAGGAGCTTTTTATAATAACTATTTAACATCACTCCCTGCTTTAGATAATATTAATTATGAGTCAGGGGCATTTGCCTTAAATAGTATTACGGGAAATGAAGCCTTTGTTTATGGCAGAAAAAGTGATGGGACTATAGACTATACAACATTAAACTCATACGCCGGACGAAGCCCCAGTAATTTTGTTTTACCAGGCACGATAAAGACAATTGTATATTATGCATTAAGGGGATTAAACGTTGAAACTTTAACTCTTCCAGCCGGGATTGAAACTTTAGAAGCTGATAGTTTAATGCAATTAAAGGCGACAACCTTAAATATCCCAAGTAGCATCAAAAATATCGCAAAGTATGCTATTAATGAAAGTGCTAATGTTAAAACCATTAATATTGATAGAAAAATAAATACAATTTCAGGTGCTCCGTGGGGAGCTAAAAATGCTACAGTAAATTGGACAGGAACCAATTAATAGTTCCCAGAAATAGACTAAAAGCATATAATGCTTTAGAGGTGAAAACATGTATAGAATATATGAAGTTCAAAGCGGTGATACTTTAGCGTCTGTTGCCAGTAGACTAGGAGTTAGTCCTGAAGTTTTAGCTACCTTAAACGGCTTAAACATTAGTGCTATTTTAACACCAAATAGCTATATCGTTGTTCCAAATGGTGATAACCTTTTTGATAGATATATCGTCAAAAAAGGTGACACGATTTATGAAATTGCTAGAAGAATTAATGTAGACCCTAATCAATTATTAAAATTAAATGGTTTAGGAGAAAACGAATATATTTATCCTGAACAAGAAATTTTAATTCCAAGGCAAGGAACAAGCTTCTATGTTACTGGTGAAGGAGATTCCTTAAACGGCGTAATTAGAAATTTAAAAACCAGCGCTGATAATATTGCTAAACAAAATGACACTATTTATTTAGTTCCAGATCAATTAATAGTTTATAAGAAATAATTTCTTATAAACCTTTTTTTTTACCCAAATTTATTATATAATTAATAATAGGTGATAAAATGCGAAAGATAATAATGTTGGTAGCAACTGCTTTAGGAATTTTATTCTTAACAGGTTGCGGTGGACCAAAAACCTATGACGAAATTAGTTATAGTAACTTAACTAAAATGTTAGATGACAAAGAGGACTTTGTTTTATTTATTGGCTCAGAGACATGTAGTGCCTGCTCAGCTTATAAAATAACGGTTAATAAGATAGTAGAGAAATATGGTGTTGATATTAAATATTTAGATATTTCTAAATTAAGTGATGAAGAAAATAGCGAACTTACTTCAAATTTTGCTTTTTCCGGAACTCCAACTACCATCTTTGTAACTGATGGAAAAGAAAAAGATACATATAATCGTATCGACGGTAATGCTAAATACAGTAAAACAGTGGAAAAATTAAAAGAAAATGGTTATATAAAGGAGTAGATTATGAACGAACAATTTATGAACAATGGTGTAAATCCTCAGATGGATAACTTAGATCCTAGTAATTTTCCGATTATTGCTAATTATTGCGAAAATTTAACGACCAAAGCTTATGTTAGTAATCCAGCAATTGCTAGAGAAGATGAAATAAAAAAGACGATGCTTGTCTTATTAACACCTGACAAATCAGCTTTATTAATCGGTAAACCAGGTATTGGTAAAACAGCGATTGTTGAAGGCATAGCTTATAAAATACAAAAAAATGAAGTTCCAAATGCTTTGATGGGTTTTCAAATTGTTAAAGTAAATTCATCTTCATTAATTGGAACAATGATGGTCAATGACAAAGAGGAAAGCGTTGTTAACCTATTAGTTGCTGAATTAAAAAGAGCCCCTAAAACTATTCTTTTTATCGATGAGGTTCATACCTTAATTGGTGGAAGAAGCGATGGACCAATGGACTTAGCTAATATTTTAAAACCAGCTTTAGACCGTGGTGACATTAAAGCAATAGGCGCAACAACAACTATTGAGTATGAAACATATATCGTAAAAGACCGCGCCTTCTTAAGACGTTTTGACCGTATTGATGTTGCAGAACCTGATTTTGATGCTACAGTTCAAATCCTTTTAGGAACAATTCCTAAAATGGAGTATAAAACAGGAATAAAAATGTTGCCAAATGGGTACATTACTAAATTGTTAATGGAATCAATCGTTGCGGCTACTTCAGAATTTAAAAGAGTCTATGGCCTTTCGGCTATGTACCCAGATGTTTCATTATCAGTTTTATCAGGCGCCTTTTCAAACGCGCTATTCGAAAATCGTCAAATTGTTGGCATTTTAGACGTTTATATGGCCATTAGAAATAGTAAACGTATTTATCCTGATAGTAGAGTTAAAGAATGTCAAGCGTTCAGAGAAAAATTTGGTCGTATTTGTGAAGAAGAAAACATTGTATTGCCAGATGTTAGGCTCGAAGATATCGACACAGGAAACGATTTGTAAAAAAAGTCGTTTTCTTTTTTCACAAAAGCAGTAGAAAAATGGAAATAATTGTGTTAAAATGATATTAGAATGGAGGTTTTTAGTGTGGAGAAAAAAATACCAACCAAAAACTATGTAATTTTAGCAGTGCTTGTTGTACTAACAGTTTTAGCTGTCTTTTATGCTCGTAGTTGGTATAATATGACCAAAGAATATAACGCCAAAAACTCAACTATGTTAAGTGTTATTAGCGAAATTAATAAAGATGAGATAAACAATTATACTTTAGAAAACCCTAAATTTATCTTATATGCTTCTTCTGGCCAAAACGGTACCATTAAAGCCTTTGAAAAGAAATTTAAAAAATATGCTGTTGATAAAAGCCTTACAAGTAATATGTTATACATCAACACGGATTCTTTAGATTTTGAAGCATTCAGTAAACAATTAAAAGGTTATGCAGCAAATGACAAGACTAAAGATCGTATTGATATCAACGAAAATGTTTCAATGTATATTTTTGAAAATGGCAAGATAACAAATGTTATTATCAATGCTGAAAGACTAAGTACTAAACAAATCGATGTATTATTAAAGAAATATGGAATGATCGATAATGCTTAACGTTGTTCTATATGCACCAGAAATTCCTCAAAATACCGGGAATATTATGCGTACATGTGCGGCCACTAACACTAAACTTCATTTAATAAAACCATTAGGTTTTAGCTTAGATGAAAAAGTAATAAAAAGAAGTGGTGCTAACTACATCGATAATTGTGATTATACTGTTTACGAAAACTATGAAGAATTTTTAGATAAAAACCCTGGCGAATATTACTTTTTAACTAGATATGGAAAAAAACCACATTCATCATTTGATTATTCGGATAAATCTAAAAATATCTATTTAGTATTTGGAAGAGAAAGTTCAGGAATTCCTAAAGAAATTTTAAAAGATCATCTAGATACTTGTTTAAGAATTCCAATGACTGATAAAGTCCGTGCTTTAAATCTTTCTAATTGTGTTGCTATTATGGTTTACGAAGCTTTAAGGCAACAAGACTACAATGATTTACTTCTTGAAGAGCCGTTCAAAGGCGCAGATTATTTAGAAGAATAAAAACTTGAAAAAATAAAAAAATAATGATATTATTATCATATAATAAGGAGGGGCAATATGAATATTTTAACTAGTCCAACTTTTTGGATAATTATTGGAGCTATTGTTTTAATCATGGCTTTAATTGGATATTTAGCCGAAGGAACGGACTTAGCTAATAAAGCTTTAAATAAAAAGCCAAAAGAAAAGAAAGAAAAAGAAGAAAAACAAACAGTAGAAGAGGTTGTACCAGCGCCTGTAGCAGATATTAATGCACAGATTTTCCCTGACCAAAGCTGGCAAACAAATCTAGATAACCAACTAGGAAATAGCGTTGTCGCTGCTGATGCACCGATTGAAGTTTTAACTGTTCAAGATGAGCCAAATGCTTGGTCAGATGATGCACCAAAGATTGATGAAAGACAAGAAACCGTTCATACTGTTCCAACTGTTGATGATTGGTCAATGATTCCAAACGATAGTCAAACTTCAAGTACAGATTTACCAGAAGTTCAATTAGACAACCCAAATGAAGCAGATATGAGCAATGATAGTGAAATGTTTCCAGACATAAAACCAAGTGATCTAGAAACCCCAGTATCAATCGAGGAGCCAGAAATTATTAATAATAATTCTAATGAAGATATTTGGAAAGCATAAAATATATAGCCATTATTATAAATAATGGTTTTTTTGTGAGCTTTAATCTAGAAAACATTGACACAGGGGGGGGGGGATACTATATTCATATATAATTACTAGGATAAGTGAGATGGGTGTTATGAATGAATATAGAAAAAGATAAAAATGGATTTACCTTAACAGAGATACTTGGAGTTTTAGTTATACTAGGACTATTATTGTTGCTAATAGTCCCTTCGATTTTAAACGAAGTAAGGGTTAACGAAAAAGAAATAAAAAAAACCCAAGAAAATATGGTAGAAAATTCAACCAATATATACATGGATCAAGATAAGGACACTTATCCAAATACTGAAGGTAACGTATATTGTATTGCCATCCAAACACTAATTGACAATGGCAAAGTAAATGAAAATTTAAAAGATGCGACATCTAAAGATTTAGATTTCAAAAAAAAGTCAGTTGAGGTAACAATTGGGAAAAACGGGAACAGAAGTTTTAAAGTAGTTAATGCGTGCAACGAAATTAAATATAAAAACATTACCTTTGAAGTAGGACCAAAAGATAATAACCAATGGACACAATATAAATATGTTAAAATTACTTATCCAAACATGGGCGAAATTTATGCCAATGAATATAGCATTGATAATGGCAGAACCTGGAAGGCCGTTGTAGGCGATACTAAAATTACCGAAAATTTTAACGCCAATGGTAAAGTTATGGCTCGAATGAGAGGCCGTACTATTATTAAAGGCGAATATCCCGTAAAGAGAATTGATAGAACAGCTCCAATAATTACAGGCGTTTCCGGAGTCCCAGCTTCTTGGACTAATAATAATATAACACTAACTGTTAATGGAGCTAAAGATACGGAGTCAGGTTTAAACGTTTCAGCTTATAGCTTTGATGGTGGCTTAACATGGCAAACCAGCAATAGCAAGACATATAGTGCTAACCTTAATAATATTATTATTAAGGTAAGAGATGCTTTAGGTAATACTTATACACACCCGAGCATTAACATTACCAAAATAGATAAAACTAAACCTTCGTGTAACTGGAGTGGAGAAAGCACTACTTGGACAAAACAACAGAGAACGATAATTGTTAAAGGAACAGATGGACAAAGTGGAATAAATACGGGTTTTCAAGCCAAAACCTGGACTTATTCAACAACTACCAAAACAGCCTCTTTGGCCTATACAATAAAAGACAATGCTGGTAATGAACAAGTGTGTTCAAAAACCGCTAATATATATGTAGACACTATAAAGCCAAGCTGCAGTTGGAGTGGCGAAAGTACTAGCTGGACGAAAAATTCACGAACCATAACCGTTACAGGAACCGATAGTAACAGTGGGATGAATGGCAATTATAGAAGTAAATCCTGGGCATATAATTCAACTAAAAAAACCCAATCATTATCTTATATAATAAAAGACAATGCCGGAAATGAACAAACGTGTTCTAAAACCGCTAACATTTATGTAGATAAAACTCCGCCATATTGTATAAATTCCGGTGTGCAACAAGGTGGTGGGTTATTTTTTAGCAGATCATGTGGCGCCATGTTATTTACCCAAGCTTTAGATTCGGATAGTGGCATTGCCAAAAACGGAGCATGGTTAAAACGTTGCTATGGCGAGATTGATGGGAACGATGACAATATAGGGGGATGGGGAAACGTTTGTATAGATGATAATGTTTCACGTTTTCCTTTCGAACAGCAGTCTGGAAATTCAGTAGGCGGATATATGTCCGGTCCCAATGCTGGCTATCATGGACTAAATGCTCATTATGCTGTTGTAAACTTCCAATTTAAATTTTACGATAGAGCAGGTAATTCTGTGACATGTGGAAAACAAACAATTGGGTATCATTTTTATAATGGTAATTGTTAATAACTAAAACAACTGAAAATGCAGCTTTATACTTATTTGAGGACATTAAGCAGTCCTCTTTTATTACGAAATAATTCACTTAGAAATTTCTAAAAATATAAAAATCATTTCAAATATAGAAGCAAATATGTTATAATTGGTATAGCTTAAAAATTGGAGGTAAATATGACAGTAGATTCACTCATAGAACTTTTTAAGAAAATATTAGATATTCTCCTAGTTTGGGGATTATTATATTTTGTTTTAAAAAGTCTACGTAAAAATGTAAAAATGGTATTATTGTTTAAAGGTGTTTTAATAATTGTTATTGTTAAAATACTTTCAGACTTTTTGGATTTGGTAACAATTGGTTACTTAATCGATTATGTAATAGAATGGGCTCCACTAGCCCTCATCATCATTTTCCAACCGGAAATTAGAGATGCCTTAGAGCATCTTGGTCACACTAAGTTACTGGGCCGTCACAAAACACTTTCGCTAGGTGAAAGAGAAAAGACTGTTCATGAAATCGTGACATCAGTTGATAACTTAAGAAGACAAAAAATGGGCGCTTTAATTGTTGTTGAAAGAGATGATAGCTTAGCTAATTATATCAATAATGCACAAAGAATATATGCCGAGGTTACTAATCCATTATTAACTGCTGTTTTCTTTGTTAATAATCCATTACACGATGGTGGTGTAATTATTCAAGGTGATCAAATTGCCTGCGCTAATGCTGTATTCCCAACTAGTGACAGTCTTAATATCAGTAAGCGTTTAGGCACTAGACACCGTGCAGCTTTAGGTATTTCTGAGCAAACCGACTGTTTAGCAATTGTATTATCAGAAGAAACTGGCCGCATTTCCTTAGCAGTCGGTGGGATTTTATTATATAACCTTTCAATAGATGAATTGAAAATTCGTTTATTAGAAGGCCTTTCACCATCAAAAAAACTCTTTGTAGGTGATAAAGAGGAGGTGAATAGCCATGAAGAAAACTAAAAAGAAAAATGTTTTCCAAAAGCTCGCTAACTTTATCGACAAAAAAGTAGTTGTACCAATTACTAGATTAATTGTGGCTATTGGTAAAGGCTTAGGTCGTTCAGAAAAGACTATTGAAACTTGGTTATCAAAACCTAATACATTATTATTTGTTTCATTGTTCATAGCTGTTTTAGTTTTTGTCGTAATTGATCAAAAGATTATTGTCTTTACTAACCAAACAGCCGAAGTTATAAAAGATCAGCAAATCGAAGCTACATATAATGAAGAAGCTTATGTTGTTGAAGGGTTACCAGAAAAAGTAGACATTACTTTAATGGGAAGTCGTTCAGACTTATTTATCGCCAAACAATCAACATCTTCAAAAGTTACTGTTGACTTATCAGGATTAAAGCCTGGAACTCATAAGGTAAATATTGAATATAGTCAGCCACTTAGCTCAATTAGCTATAGCGTTAACCCATCAGTGGCGACAGTAAATATTTATTCCAAAGTCTCAGACACTAAAACTTTAACTACTGATATTCTAAATCAAGATAATCTCGATGATAAACTAGTTATTAATAGTGTAACTCCAGAAATTGATCAGGTAGTTATTAAAGGAACTGATGATAAGAATGCAGTTAATAGTTTAACTAAAGTTGCCAATGTTAAAGCTTTAGTAGATATTAATAATCTAGCAAAACAAGAAGAAGGAACGACAACAATTAAAGATGTTCCACTAAAAGCTTACGACAAAGATGGAAATATTCTAGATGTGGAAATAGTTCCAGCTAAAATTAATGTCGACTTAGATATTGCTTCTCCAAGTAAAGAAGTACCTATTAAAGTTATTCCAAAAGGGGACATTGGATTTGGTAAAGCTATTAGCAATATTGAAATGAGCCAATCTAACGTTACCGTATATGGTAAAAAATCAACATTAGATGATTTAGAGTATATTCCAGTTGAAGTAGACGTTAGTGGCTTAAAAGAAGATAAAGAATATAAATTAGATTTAACAAAACCAAAAGGTGTTAGAACAATGTCTGTTAATAATGTAACTTTAAAATTCACTTTAGGCGCTTCAAGCGATAAAGATATTAGTAATGTTAATATCGACGTTCGTAATTTGAATGATAATTATAGCGTTCAAGGTCTAAGTGAAAACGATATCAAAGTAACTGTTAACGTAAAAGGCGTATCTTCAGTTCTCAAAAATTTAGAACCTGATGATATTACCGCATATATTGATCTTAAAGACTATAAACCAGGAGAATATGAAATCCCAGTAAAAGTTGAAGGCGCGGATTCAAGAGTCCAATATGTTTCTAAGACCAAAAAGGTAAAAATTAGAATTGTTGAAAAATAGAGTTTAAAACTCTATTTTTTAATTCATAAATGTTAAGTGATAAAACATAAAATTACTTGACATTAACTTCTAAAAAGTCTAATATATAAGTATAAAAGAATAGGAGGGAATTATGGAATTTATTAAAGAAATAAAATCAACCTTATTTATTATTGCTGGTTTTTATATTATTGTCGGTTTAATTATGCTTTTGGCGCCAGTATTTGTTACTAATTCAATTTGCTATTTAATTGGTACTCTATGTTTAATTCTTGGCGGATTAGCAATTTATACCTATATTAGTTCACAAGTTTATGGACCACTTGCTTATGGAATTCTTGTTATTGCAATTATATTCATAGTTTTAGGAGTATTCATTGTTTCAAACCCAAAAGCTTTTGCTTCATTCATTCCAATGATTATGGGGATAATCTTGGCCGTTGATGCTTTTACAAAAATGCAATCAGCCGCTAGTTTAAAAAGATACAATTATGATAAATGGTGGACTGTTTTAGTTGCAGCTTTCATTATATTTGCTTTAGCAATATTACTAATCTTTAATCCATTTGGAACACTTACAATTTTCATTAGAGTTTTAGGAGCCTTTCTTATTTTAGATGGTATCTCCAATGTTCTAACTGCTGTAAGTTATGCTAAAATAGAAAAATCTATCAATTAAGATAGATTTTTTTAGCTCATTAATGCATAAGCATAATAACTTATAAAACACAAAACCATGAAAGCACCTTCAATTTTAGTAATTTTCCGATCACTTCTTGCAAACATATATAATACTAAAGACGAGGCTAGTACAAATAACATATCAATAAAATTAAAACCAACAATCTCTAATCCACCAAATATTGCAATTGGCAAACCTAATACAATACATATATTGAATATATTAGTTCCTATAATATTTCCAACAGCAATATCAAACTCACCTTTTTTTGCCGAAGACACGGTCATTACTAGTTCTGGTAAGCTTGTTCCAATAACAATTGTACATAAAGTAATAATCTTTTGACTTATGCCGAAGTTTTCAGCAATAACTATTGCATTGTTGACAATCAAATCACTGCTGAAAGCAATAACTGCGATTGCCACTATAATTAATATAATACTCATTCCTGTCCCATATTTTGTTTCAGGTGGGTCCTCATTTTTATTTCTTGAACGAATTGCCTTCAATAAATATAATATAAATAGAGAAAACAAAATCATTAGAATAACGCCATCAGCTCTAGTTAAAATATCAGGGATTTTTGGAACAAACATGCTGTCTGAAACTAAAACGAAAAATCCTAAAGTTATAAGAACTAAAATTGGTAATTCTTTTTTAATAGTCACATGCTTAATTTGAATAGGATTGATAAAAGCTGCAATTCCAATTATTAAAAATACGTTGACGATACAACTTCCTACAACGTTAGCCAAAGCCATATTACCATTGCCGCTAGAAACACTATTAAATGAAATAGCAATTTCAGGAGCGCAAGTTCCAAAGGCTACAATCGTTAGGGAAATAAGCATTTTAGAAACACCAAATTTTAAGGCAATACTACTAGAGGCGTCAATTAATACATCGCTAGCTTTAATAATAAGAAAAAATCCAACGATTAATAATACATACTCCATAAAACACTCCTTTTTTGTATTTTAACATATAAAATAAAACCTTTAAAATGTTTTTAAGATAAATTTAAAGAAAAATGTAAACATAAAATCCCTGTTTCTTTTAGAATCAGGGATATTTATTATTTTGCTTCAATGTGATTGAACAAAATACCAATATTAATTAAGCCAGTAATACCAACTAAGATATAAACAATCTTTGAAAAAACACTAACACCAAAAATTGTTTCAACAAGGTTAAAATCGAATAAACCGATTAATCCCCAGTTGATAGCACCAATAATTGTTATTGCTAAACATACTTTTTGAAAAACTTCCATAAACTGCTCCTTCCCTTTTACTATTATCATGAACTAAAAAACAAAAAATATTCATCATAATTTAAAAAACACATCCATATACTTTAAATGAAATTGAATATGAGGTGAAAAAATGAAAAAAATTTGTTTAGTTTTATTTACGTGTTTATTATTAGTAGGTTGTGGGAACTATAGTAGTAAGGATGCTGCTAAAGATTTAGAAAAGAAGATTAATAATTTGAAAGGTTACAATTTATCCGGTCAGCTAGAAATAACGAACAACGATGATGTTTATAAATATGATGTCGAAGCATCGTATGCCAAGGACGATAAATTTAGAGTATCGTTAAAAAATCAAACTAACAACCATGAACAAATCATTTTGAAAAATAGTGAAGGCGTTTATGTTCTAACTCCTAGTTTGAATAAGAGTTTTAAATTCCAAAGCGATTGGCCATACAACAATTCACAAACTTATTTATTGCAAACATTACTAAGTGACATCCAAAATGATAGTAAAAAGACTTTTAAGACAACTAAAGATCGTTATATCTTTACAACAACAGTAAACTATCCAAACAATTCAGATTTAGTTAAACAAAATATATACTTTGATAAAAAATTAAATCCGAAAAAAGTAGAAGTAATGAATAAAAAAGGTGATGTATTAATACGCATGACATTCAAAAAAGTTGATTTTAAAGCTGAATTCAAAGATAAATATTTTGAACTAGAAGAAAATATGAAAGCAGCTAAAACCGAAGATACAGCTAAGACTGTAAGTAAAATTGATTCAGATACTTATCCAATGTACGTTCCAGAAAATACGAAATTAGCTAGTAAAGATACTGTAGATCTAGAACAAGGTCAAAGAGTTATTATGACCTTTGAAGGTGACAATCCATTTATGTTTGTTCAACAAACTGCCAGTACAACTGATGATTTAGCTATTGTTTCCGTTTATGGTGAACCGTACCAATTAGCAACCAGTGTTGCTGCCGTTTCAGATAACATGATTTCTTGGGTTTCAAATGGTGTCGAATATTATATCGTTTCAGATAACATGAGTGAAACAGATTTAGTTAATGTTGCTAGCTCAGTAACAACAATGCCAGTAAGCAAATAAAAGGTTTAAATTTTTAGGGAAATGTGCTATAATGGTACCCGGGTGATATAAATGGCAAAGAAGGAAACTTCTAATAACAAGAATAAAAAGACAACAAGCCAAGATAGTGAAAAGACAAAACAAACTAAGAAAACTTCTTCGGCTACCAAAAATAAAAGCACATCAGCTGCTAAAAAAGCAACTGCAAAAAACGCAAGTTCAAAAAATACAACTTCAAAAAACACTAAGTCAAAGCAAGTAAAGGAAAATGAAAAAACTAAAGAATTAAAACCTGTAATTGCTGAAGCTAAAAAAAGTGTTAAAGAAGAAAAGGTATCAAAAGAAGATACAGCCAAAAAGAAAAAACACGAAAGCGAATCAGCCAAAGTTGAAAAACAACTAAGATCTCGCGTTAGCAGTAATGATGAAATGTCTAGATTATTTAAGATTGTTTTAATTGTTACAGCTATCTTTGTTGTTTTCTACGGCGTAACTTTATTAGTAACTAAACAAGCAGATGAAAAGACCAACAATACAACTAATGAAGAAAATCCAAAAACTACAGAAATTCAATATGATAATATCATGATTGGCACTATGCTTAACCACGGCGGTACTTATTACGTTTTAATTGAGCAAGCTGATGACATTAGAAGCGCTGAATACACATCTTTAATAGATACAATTAAAAGTGCTGATGATGCGCCAACAATTTATAAAGCTAATTTAACTGATTCTTTCAATAAAGATTATTTAGCAAAAGAAGAAAATTATTATGTAGAAAACATTGCTGATTTCAGAGTAACAGGAACTACCTTAGTTAAAGTTGAAAACGGTAAAATAAATTCTGTATTTGATAATTATGATGCTATTAAAAACAAATTAAAAGAGTTAGCCTAATAATGTCAAATTAATTAAGATACTTCGGTATCTTTTTAATTTTTTTGCGCCTATATTTATTATGTGTGATATACTGTAAATGTATGAGCTGAAAACGCAATAAACAAAAAAGTTTGAAGGAGGTATTTTATGGCTAAAAAAGATGATAATAAATTACAAGACAGATTAGATAGGCTAGAAAATGCCTTTGGACCAATTGACTATAAAAAAACAAGTGAGTACAATAATGATACAAATAACAAAAAAACTAAAAAAGGAATGCCAACTTTTAAAACAAGTGAAGTTGTTATTCTTTTAATCATCACCACTATCGTTAGTTTAATTATGGGAAGCGCTGCCACCTATAATTTAGCACCAACTAAAGGCGAAAAAGTTGACAGTGAACTTCAAAATTTTATCAACAATTATGACTATATCATTGATAATTATAATGGTGAGGTAAATAAAGAAGAATTATTAGACGCCGCCTTAGAAGGTATGCTAGGTAAATTAGATAAAAATTCCACTTATTTGGAATCGGATACTTCTAAAAATTTCAATATTCTTTTAGAAGGAAGTTATGATGGCCTAGGTATTCAAGTATATAACGATAAAGAGGGCAACATCATTATATATAGCGTTTTTAAAAATAGCCCAGCGGCTAAAGCCGGATTAAAGGCGGGAGACATTATAACCAAAGTTAACGGAGAAAGTCTTAAAGGACTAACTAGTTCTGATTTAGCTGATAAAGTCCAAAAAAGTAAAAATAAAAATATAACCATTACATATAAACGCGATCAATCAGAAAACACAGTTAAGTTAAACATTGGCAGCATAAATCTTGATTCAGTATCTGCAAAGACCTTTGAAGAGGATGGTAAAAAAGTTGGCTATATTGCGCTTGGTATTTTTGCCAGTAATTCTTATAGCCAGTTTAAGAAAGAATTAAATAAATTAGAAAAAGAAAATATTAATTCTCTAATCATCGATTTAAGAGGCAATTCTGGTGGCTATTTATCATCAGCAGAAAACATTCTTTCTTTATTCTTAGATTCAAGTCATGTCCTTTATCAAATCAAAAAAGACGATGTAGTAACTAAATATTATTCTAAAGGTAGTAAAGATAAAAAATATAAGATAGTTATCTTAGTTGATCAAAATAGTGCTTCAGCCTCTGAAGTTACAGCGTCAGCTTTAAAGGAAGAATATGGCGCTACTATAGTTGGGAAGAAAACCTATGGCAAAGGTAGCGTTCAAGAAATGCAAAACCTTCCTAATGGTGATAAATATAAACTAACAACAAAAAACTGGTTAACGCCTAAAGGTGAATTGATCGAAGGCAAAGGAATAACTCCAGATGTTGAAATTGACTTCGACACCAAGTATTTTGACAATCCAGTCGATGCTAATGACTCACAACTTCAAAAAGCCTTAGAGGAAGCTAAAAAATAAAATTTCAAAGTCACTAAAAAATAGTGACTTTTCTTTTTGGGCAAAAAACGCTATAATGTTCATAGGGTGTGATTAAAATGAAAAAATTAGAAGTTGGAGACGAATTTCAAATCCAGTGTTATAAACATGACGGTAAAATTCATCGTTGCTGGGATGAGGCAGTCGTTCTCGATATCAAAAAAGATTATATTGTTTTTGGTAATGATCGAACCAAAGTTACAGAAGCACAAGGTAATACAAGACGTACCAAGGAGCCAGCTGTTATGTATTTTTTTAAAGATAAATGGTTTAATATTATCGTTCAGTTAAAAAAAAGTGGCATAACCTATTATTGCAATATTGCCAGCCCCTTTATAATAGAAGAAGGAACTATTAAATATATTGATTATGATTTAGACCTTCGCGTCTTTCCAAATGGTAGTTTTAAAATATTAGATAAGCAAGAATATAAATATCATAAAAAAAAGATGAATTATTCTGACGACTTAGACATAGTAATTAATAAAGCGTTATCTGAACTTATAACTGACTACCAAAATCACGCTGTATATTTCGATAATCATCAGAATGCAATATACGGTTCACAATATCAAAAATTAAAAAAAGAAAATAGTCATTTATAAGTATATAAGTGCATATATTATTAAAGAAGAGTAAAGTTATAAAAAAATTAAAAAAAGTGTTGACTTTGCTCTTTCTATTTGGTATATTTGTAATGCACTTGTGAGAGAGGTTTGCGAAAAAAACAAAAAAATAATTTTTTTCAAAAAAACGCTTGACTTGTGAAAAATCTTCTGGTATATTAAACAAGTAATTTTTTGAGGGAACGACAAAATTTGTCATCCGGTGTCAAGAATTTAAAAAAAGTTAAAAAAATCCTTGACTTGGAAGATTACATTTGATATATTAGAGTTACCGCTGATTAATTACATTAAATCAGAAGGGTAAAGATAATGATCTTTGAAAACTGAGCAAAATGTCAATTCATTAAAATTAGTTAGGACATTCAATTCAAATTAATAAGAAACAATTATGTTTATTTTTTTTGGAGAGTTTGATCCTGGCTCAGGATGAACGCTGGCGGCATGCCTAAGACATGCAAGTCGTACGAAGTGGCCCATTGAAGATTGAGTGCTTGCACAATTTCGGATTTGGATTTCCACTTAGTGGCAGACGGGTGAGTAACACGTGGGTAACCTACCCCAGGGACTGGGATAACTATTGGAAACGATAGCTAATACCGGATGATTCATAATTAGATAACTTTTTATGCTAAAAGGAGCTTCGGCTTCACCTTGGGATGGGCTTGCGTTGTATTAGCTAGTTGGTAGGGTAATGGCCTACCAAGGCAACGATGCATATCCGAACTGAGAGGTTGATCGGACACATTGGGACTGAGACACGGCCCAAACTCCTACGGGAGGCAGCAGTTAGGAATATTCGTCAATGGGGGAAACCCTGAACGAGCAATGCCGCGTGAGTGATGAAGGTCTTCATGATTGTAAAACTCTGTTGTAAAGGAAGAATAGCTACCATAGGTAATGATGGTAGTCTGACGGTACTTTACCAGAAAGCCCCGGCTAAC
>URBG01000026.1 GCA_900546055.1 uncultured Mycoplasmatota bacterium | reverse complement strand
CCCCCTATTGTCAACTATTTCAACCTAAATCCACAAAAAAACTCTAGTCTTTTTTTGACTGGAGTTAAGTTAATAATTTAATATAAAAAAGAAAACAAAATATAACATAAGAAAAAAAACAACTATTCAGCTGCTTCTTCTACATTAATAACTTCTTTTCCTTTATAAGTTCCACACGCTTTACAAACTCTATGTGGTTTTACGTCAGCGCCACATTTAGGACACTTTGTTGTAGTCTTTTCATCTATTTTATAATGTGTACGACGTTTTCTACCTCTAGTATTACTTACTTTTCTAGCTGGTACAGCCATTCTTCACACCTCCTATAATAAGTCTTTTAATTTAGCTAAGCTAGGATTTACCACTTCTTCATCGGTAATTAGTTCCCAACCGTCTCCTTTAGTTTTTACATCACTGATGTCATCACTAACAACTTTAATGGGAATTTCC
Organism: uncultured Mycoplasmatota bacterium; assembly: GCA_900546055.1. Lineage (GTDB taxonomy): Bacteria > Bacillota_I > Bacilli_A > RF39 > UBA660 > Coprosoma. The sequence continues at coordinate 18,692 of URBG01000026.1, read as the reverse complement.
ATTAATATATTTTCCCATATTATTGGCAAAATATCAATAGTTTTTTGATTGTTTTCGTAATTTTCTCCAAATTCTTCACAAATTTGCGCTAAATTACCTGTAATATCTGTTTCAAAATGATAATCTACCGGTTTTAATGTTAAAGCACACGGAAGTACCATTGTTCCGGTAACTACTACATCTATAATATATTCATCTAAACTATTTTTAGTAATATCACCTGTAATCTTCACTCCACTAAGTTCGATAATTTCTGTATCTTTTAACATTTCATTATCAAAAGAATATGTTTCATCAATAGTTACAAAATCCTCTAAACCTGAATGTAAATTAGCAATATCGATCTGCAATAACATCACCTCGCATTAACATTATATACGAAAAGTCTTTATAAAGCAAATTATTATAGTAACATTCTCCAAAGACTCCCAAAATTCGCCAAAATGTCAAGTAACCTTTCAAATGATTGTATTAAAGTAAAATATATTATATAATAAAAAAAACATGGAAGTGATATTATAGAGCACCTATATTAAACAATTTTACTAATCCTAAAAAATATAAATAGAAAAGAGAGAAAATATGGAGTTTGTATTATTAACATTATTAATCGGAATCATCGCTGGCGTTATCGATATATTGCCAATGATAAAAATGAAAGTAGATAAATTTTCTACAGCCTCTGCCTTTGTATATTATTTGATTATCCCATTTATTATATTTAGTGTAGATTGGTTTGGCAGTCTTTGGTGGTTAAGAGGTGGAGTTGTTGCTTTCTTATTAGCGCTCCCAGTAATTATCTTAGTTGCCAAAGAAGACAAAAAAAGTCCAATTGCAATGACTGTTATGTCTATCGTTTTAGGTAGCCTTATTGGCGTAGCTGGCCATTTTTTAAATTTAATGTAACACAATTTTAACAATAAAAGTTGGAAAATAATTTTCTAACTTTTTTATAAGCTATAATTATTATTATTATTATTTAAGTTTTAAATCAAAATGTGCTATAATACCAATAGGTGATATAATGAATAAAGAACAAATCAAAGAAAATGTTTTAACCACATTAAAAAAACTAAATGTGGACTGTAAATTAGCTAACCACGAACCAATTTTAAATTTTGAAATTGCAGCCAAAGTAGATGAAGAATTAGGATGGACTGGTAAAGAAACTAAAAGTTTATTTGTTAAAGGAAAATCCGGAAAATTTTATATTTACATAACAACTGAAGACCAAAAATTAGATTCTAAAAAGATAAAAAACTTAATCGGTGAAAAAGTTAACATCGTTAATAGTGAGGAAATGACCGAAATCATTGGCTGCATTCCTGGTAGCGTAGCTGCTTTTGGTTATGATAATAACATTGTTGATACTGTAATCCTTGATAAAATTGTTTTAGACTATGAAGCTTTTATCTGCTCAGTCGGCGTTCCTGATATGTCGGCAGAAATTAAAACAAAAGACTTAGAAAAAATCTTAAACTATAGTTATCCTAACGTTTTATATTTAGAAAAAGAATAAAATATGTTAATTCAAACATATTTTTTTACCAATAATAAAGGAGGTAACAATGGAAAGTATCGGAATAATTTGCGAGTATAACCCCTTTCATAATGGGCATATTCATCACATAAATAAAATTAAAGAAATAGCTCCTGACAGCACAATAATTTTAGTTATGAGTGGAAACTTCACTCAAAGAGGTGATGTTAGTATCATTGACAAGTGGAGAAAAACCGAAATAGCTTTAAACTATGTCGACTTAGTAATTGAACTTCCATTCGTCTTTAGTATCCAATCAGCTGATATTTTTGCTCATGGTGCAATTACAATCCTAAAAAATCTTAATATTGATAAAATTGTCTTCGGTACCGAGACATTAACCCCGATAGAATTAAAGAAAATAGCTAAAATCCAAAAAACAGAAAAATTTGATAAATTAGTAAAAAAATATATGGCAGACGGCATTAGCTATCCAACCAGTTTATCAAAAGCTGTTCATAGTCTAACAAAAATAAAAATAGATAGTCCAAATGATTTATTAGGCTTAAGCTATATTAAAGAGCTAGATGGTAGTAATATTACCCCTATCACTATTCAAAGAACCAATGACTACCATAGTAAAGAATTAAAAAGTAAAATAACTTCTGCTACCAGTATTAGAGAAGCTATTAAACATCATAAAAATATCAAAGAATATGTCCCAAAAGAAACATATCAAGCACTTCAAAATAACATGCATTTCAATGAACAATACTTTAGCCTTCTAAAATATAAAATAATTAGTGAAATAAATAACCTAAATCAATATCTAAATGTCGACGAAGGAATTGAAAACCGTATTAAAAAATACATTTTTGAAGCAACTAGTCTCGCAGAATTGATTGCTAAAGTCAAAACTAAAAGATATACCTACAATAAAATAAATCGCATGTTTACTAATATCCTTTGTGGTTTTACTAAAAATGATGCCAAAACCTTTAAAGAACCAGAATATATCAGAGTTTTAGGTTTTACCAAACAAGGACAAAAATATTTAAGAGGTATTAAAAAAGAATCAAAATTACCAATAATCACTGGATACACTAATAAATATAAAATGCTCGAAATTGAAATGAAAGTAAGTTACATCTATTATGCCAAAGAAAAAGATAAAGTTAATTTAACATTAATGGAGTATAAACATAAACCCATTATTAAATAACTTTATCTTTTTTATAGGGCAAATTCTGTTCTAATAAACTTATAACCTTAGATGAAGCAGCATGAGGTCTATGGCCCTCACCCTCATAAGAACCAAACTCCACATTACAACCTAGTTTACGATAAAATTCTTGAGTTTTAGTCCACCTAGATCCTAACATATCAGCACCTAAAAACTTATATAACTGTGTGGCTTCACTTTCACTTATTATATCACTATATATTGGTCCCTTACGAACTTCGTCTATAGCAAAAGGATCATTCGTGTCATTCATCCCCATATAGTAAAACTGCTTAACATCCAAAAATTCTTTAATTTTCTCATCAGTTATTTCAGGCAAATCCCCTATTCCGACAGGATAAAATAATTTTTCGCCATTAATTTCTCTTATTGGTAAAGTCAAACAACCACTAATTCCACCACCAATAGCTAATTTAACCACCTCTGGATGCAACAAAGTAAACCTATTCGCAAACTTACTAGAAGCCGAAAAACCATCAATAATAATTTTATCATCTGAAAATATCCCGTTTTTCAAAAGTCTTTCCCTTGCATCATTAATCATTTCAATTAATTGTTTATCAATTCTTGTAAGTCCATATGATTCGCATCTTAAAACATCACTCGTTAACATATGCGTATAAATTGGTTTCCCGTCAGCAAATATCCTTGGGAAAATTGGTGTTAATATTGGAAAATTAGTAGTTTCGTTCCACCTATAAATTAAAGAGAAAAACTCTTAACTTCATCTATTACATCCTGTTTTGCTGTTTCCATATCTGCGCAATGTCCCGTATTAGCCCCCTCAACAATTAACGTCGTATTATTAGATATTTCCTCCGGAATAAAAAGCATATAACCAAAGTTAAAATTTTTATCTGAATTTGCTGGAACTTGAACCAAAATGCCATTTATATAATTAATCTTATCATTTGAAATTTTTTGAATTTCAGAATCATTAAAGGCATTTAACGTAATCATATATTATCTTCCTTTTGGCAAACTGGACAATAATAAGTCCCACGTCCACCAACAACAGTCTTCACAATTTCACCATGACAAACTGGACATTCATTTTTAGTATGAACTAGTAACTCATTTTGAAATTTACCATGAACCCCTTCACTTGAAGTATAACTCTTAACTGTAGTTCCACCAAGTTCAATCGCTTTTTCCAAAGTAACCTTAGTATATTTTATAATATCAGATAGTTCCTTATCACTAAGATCCCCAGCTAATTTAACAGGATGAATTTTACTTAAAAATAAAATCTCATCAACATATATATTACCAATACCTACAATCGTTCCCTGATCCAAAAGTTCTGTTTTAATTGGCTTGTTTTTTAATTTTCTTCTAAGATATTCTACCGTTAAATTCTCATCCCAAGGCTCAAGACCAAGTTCACATAACGGTTTAACATCATAAGCATTTTCCTTATCAACTAAATACATTTTTCCAAACTTTCTAGTATCGTGATAACGAAGCTCTGTCCCATCATCAAATAAGAAAATCACGTGCTCGTGTTTATTTCTCTCGTCACCTTTATTACGAATAAAATATTTACCTTCCATACGTAAATGTGATAAAAGGAAATAGTCATCAAGCTCAAACATTAACCACTTACCTCGTCTTAAAATATTATTAATTCTTTGATTTTGAATTCTTTTTTTAAATAAAGAAACCTCTGGAAAAGCAATAATATTATCCCAATAAATACTAGCTAATTCTATTTTCTTATTTAAAACCTGTCTTTTTAAAGTGTTCTTGACAGTCTCCACCTCTGGTAATTCTGGCATAAACCAAACCTCCTATATTTTAAATATAATAGTAACATTTTTCTAAGATAGCAATTTCATTCAAACTTACATTTGTTAAGCAATCGACAAACAAATGTCTACAATTTTTGCCTTAACTAATCACTATTATACAACATTTATTAATCAAAAAACAGTTTTATTATTTAAAACTGTCTTTTAATTTTCTAAATCCTATTTTAGCACACATCCATAATAATTTAAACAGTAAATAAATACCATATCCTAATACCATCCCTAAAAAGATAAATACTATTTTAAACAGTGTACTAAGTCCTAAAGTACCACCATATATAATTCCAATTAAAACACCAACTATTAGGCATGAATATTTAAAAGGTTCATTTTTCTGCATAAACATTTTTCCTAAAACCAATATATGTTGCAATAAAATATATCACATATATAAACATAAATAATAATATATTTGTTCCAATAACTTGCCATAACAAATTAGCGTTCTCAATAACGGGTACAAATATCTGATAAGTCGCAATTGATGCAACTAAACTGATAATCAGTGGTAATAAAACTGGGAATATAAAGAATATTAGAAGTTGCTTAAATATAAGCTTATCCATTGTTCTATGACCCATACCAAGCTTATCTAAAATTTTATACCTAAATTTATATTTAGCTGAATCCGATAGCTGCTGAATTGATAAAATAGTTCCAGCGGTCGCGGTAAAAATAAATGCTAAATAAAATAACGAAAATGAAAAGGTAATTAAAACTGATTTATTTTGAGAAATAACCGCGCCCTTCACTGTCACATTGGCCAGCGAATAAACCGCATCATCAATATATAAATTTGACTGCACCATTTTATTTAATTCTCTTTGAAAATCCTCATTTGTCTCTTCCTTCGTATTTACTCCTAAAATTGTATTAATAACATTTAGATTGCTTACATATTCATCATTAACTACAATTATAAAGGTACACCCCGGAATCCATTCAGTACTGAATCCTTCTGTCAAAAGTTCTTCGAAAGTTAAAGCCTGATCATTTAAAACAATTGGTAGTTTAGAAAATTCAACTTCGTTAAAAGCTTTTTCATTATTACTCATTGAATGAATTAAATATTTATCCTTCCCTAAAGTTACCGGTTCCATCCCACGCATTTCTCTAAGTTTATTGTAATCAGATAATCTTAAAAAACTGTCTTTATTTTGATACCCAAGTCCGGATGTCTCACTAATTTTTGTAAAAGTATTGCTATCACTATAATAAGCTTTGTAAATGATTTTATCCTCGATCGTATAATCACTTTCTATCTTCGTTAAAACTGTTTCAAAATTATCATCATCTTCTGGATTAAATACTGAAATATCATAGGGAGCCATTCTCATTATCTGTTCATCAAATAATCCCTTCATAAACATTCCCACATTCATACTAATAAATGTTAAACAGAATAATAATCCCAAAGTCCCTAAAGTAACACCCATTGTATTAATTTTCGAAGCAAAATTACGAACTATAAATAAATTTTGTCCTTTATATTTTCTCCTTTTATTTAAGAAAAACGACGTAATAAGTGATGCTGCTGTAAAATAAAAACCATAAATACAAATAATAACTAAAATTAAAGCTATTAAAATATTGCCCATATTAGGATCCACGCCAATCTTAAAGCTATTAAATAATAGTACAATGCTAATAATTCCACAAATTAATGATAATACACATATAATAGTTTTATTTTTTCTTTTTTTCAAAGCTGCATTTTCATTTTTCTTATCAAAATAAAGTAAATCATATACTTTCATCTTCTTAAGCTTATGTCTCATATGCCATAAAGAAAAGGCGAAAATAATTATAAAGTAAAACAGCGTTAATAATACTGATTGCCATGTCACATTTAATGAAATCTGATATGGTAAATCAAAAACATTAAAAACAATTGCTACTAAAATTTGATATAAAAACAAGCCAACTACTAAAGATAATAACAAAGATATTATGCCAAGCGTTAAATTTTCAAGCATAAATAATTTAGAAATTCTCTTATTATCAATTCCTAAAACTGCGTAAGTTCCAAACTCATGACTTCGCTTTTCTAACATAAAGCGCATTGTATAATTTATTAACCATCCAATGATTATAACAACAATAATACTAACTGCTACAATTGCGCCTTGAAAACTATCCATCATATCACTTAATTCTAAAATATCCTTAGAGAATATTGCTGCATTAAATGAAAAAATAAGCGCAAAAGAAATGGTAATCGTAATCATATAAACCAAATAATCTTTAAAAGATCGTTTCGCATTACGAAGCGCTAACTTACCTAACATCTTTTAAGTTTCCTCCCAGTAACGTCATCACATCAAGAATTTCATTGAAAAATTCCTTTCGTGATTTATCACCTTTAACAATTTCATTAAATATCTTACCATCTTTCAAAAATAATATTCGGCTACAATAACTAGCCGAAAAAGCGTCATGAGTTACCATTAAAATTGTCGCTGCTAATTTGTCATTCATCTCAACCATCGTCTCCAAAAGCATCTGCGCTGATTTTGAATCCAAAGCTCCCGTTGGCTCATCCGCTAAAATAATCTTTGGATTATTAATAAGCGCTCTGGCCGCCGCACATCTTTGCTTTTGACCGCCTGATACTTCATATGGATACTTATTAAGAATTTCTTCAATTCCCAGCATCTTTGCGACCTTCAAAACACGTTTATCAATATTGGTTAAATCTACTTTATTAATTGTTAAAGTTAAAGCAATGTTTTCTTCAATCGTTAACGTATCTAATAAATTAAAGTCTTGAAAAATAAAGCCTAAATTTTCTCTTCTGAATTCCGCAATTTCTTTTTCACTAATTTCTGTTAAATCTTTATCGTCTAAATAAATGTGACCTGACGTTACCGTATCTATAGTTGAAATACAATTAAGCAAAGTCGTTTTCCCACTTCCACTAGCGCCCATAATTCCTACAAACTCTGAAGAGTTAACCTCCAAAGATAAATCATCAACCGCCTTAGTCAAACTAGAGCCATTGCCATAATACTTTTCTACATGTTCTAATCTCAATAACCTTTGCATTTTTCATGCCTCCTTTTATAAATCCATTGTGTTAGAAAACCAATTATAATAACTGGGACTAAAACAAATGATGCTAAAAATAAAGTAACTAACAAAATTATAATAACAGTTCCCACTAGTAAACTAATAAATAAACTTTCCATAACTTTCAAATTAATCACCTCTTAGCTACTACCATTATAGCAAAGAAAAACTAAAAAATTTCTTACACTTTTGTAAGAAACTTTTACTACTAATCTTCCAGTCTATTAAGTTTACCTTTTGGAAATAAAAGAATAACTTTTGTACTTTTTCCATCCTCTGATTCAATTTTAACCACATGGCCTAATTTATCACATAGCTTTTTTACTAAATATAATCCAATTCCTGTCGACCTTTTTTCAGCTCGATTACTACCTGTAAAACCTTTATCAAAAACCCTTGGCAAATCGCTTGATTTAATACCAATACCATTATCAAAAATAGTTAATATAACACCATCTTTAGTTTCTAACGCTGATATTAAAATATGTCCACCTCTTTTGGAATATTTAATAGCATTATTCATTATTTGGTCTAAAATAAAATCAAGCCATTTTTCATCTGTATAAACATTTTTATTAACATCTTTTACTTCTATCTTTATATCATTAATAAGTAAGTTATCGCGATATTTAATCACATTATTGTGAATAATTTCAGCCAAAGGCGTCTCTTTAACAAAATAATCTCGTTCAGCTACTTCGCTACGTGCGTAAAATAAAGTTTGAGTTACTAAACTATTAATTTTATTAATCTCTCTCATCAACTCTTTGTTTTTAGGAAAATCATTGTTCTGACATATTAATAAAGAAGCTGCTATTGGCGTTTTTATTTCATGAACCCATTCCTCAATATATTCTTGGTAGTCAGTCTGAGCTCTTTTAATATTACAAATATTTTCATTCATTGACTTCGACATTTGTTTAATAATTTCATAGTAAATAACTTCTGAATTTTTATTAGGTCTTTCCATCATTTCTGACATTAAATATTTTTTATCAAGTTTAGTCAAAATATCCATTAACTTAATATATCTTTTTTTATCGCGGTAATAATTAACTATGAAATACAAAATTAAAATAACTACCCATGCAATTATTATTAACAAAATTTCAGAAAAACTATTACCTATTACAAGCAAAAAAACAAATAACAAAAAACATAAAATAATATTAAATAATATAAACATTAATTTATCGATAACATATTTCATAAAACTCATATTTTATAACCTCTTCCATGAATTGTTTCAATAAAATTATCGAGCCCTATTTCTAACAATTTTTTACGAAGTCTTGTAACATTAACATTTAAAATATTTTCATCCACATATAGTTTGTTATTCCAAAGATACTCAACTAATTCATCTTTACTAATAACCTTTCCTGGATTTATAAAAAAATAATATAAAATACGAAATTCATTTTTTGTAAGCTCAGTCACATTATCCATATATTTCACTGTCGATAAATGAGTATTTAAAACAACGTCCTTATAAACAATATCTTTATTATAACCTGGATCACTACGTTTTAAAATAGTTGCGATTCTCGCCAGTAAAATTGGGATATTGTATGGCTTAGTAATAAAATCATCGCCACCTAAAGTAATACTTTTTAATTCATCAATATCCGTGTTACGGCTAGTCACAAATATAATTGGTGTCTTTACCTTACTTCTAATTTGCTTGCAAAGCTCAAAACCATCAGTATTAGGTAAATTAATATCCAATAAAACCAAATTAGGAACTTTTTCGATAATTAAAGAACTTACATTTAAATAATCTTCTGTCGTAAGCACTTCATATCCATTTTTTGAAAGCAAAGACCCAAGTTCATTTCTAACTGTATCATCATCTTCAACGATTAATATCTTTTCCATTTTTCCACCTTATTTCTAAAAGTATTTGTATTTTCATTATAGAAAGCATTTACTAATCTGTCAACAAAAGAAAAATAGCTTTATTAAGCTATTTATTAGGATCGACTAAAATTTTAACAGCTGAATCAGTGCCTGACGTTAATTTTTCATAAGCCTTTTGAACATCTTCTAATCCAATTATGTCATCAACAAATCTCATTACATCAATTTCCTTTTTAAAAATTAAATCCAAACATGTCGAAAATTCTTCCTTAGTATAAGCAATTGCCCCTTGAACTGTTACCTCATGCATAACTACAAGCACCGTTGGAATAGTTATAGGATCTGTTGCAACTCCAACCAAGACAACTGTTCCGCCAGGTTTAACCGCTACTAAACTAGAACTAACAGCTGGCGCATTTCCGCAGCACTCGATAACCACATCAAATCCGCCACTAGTTTTAGCCATCATTTTATTAATCGTATCTTCTGCTCTTGCGTCAAACCACTCAGTAGCCACGCCCAAATTAACTGCTTTATTACCTCGAGCTTCATTTGTTTCTGATACTGCAACATAAGAAGCCCCTGCCTTTTTCGCAAACATTGCCGATACCAAACCAATAATTCCACCGCCAATAATTAATACATTATCACCTATTTTAATATTAGCTAAATTAATAGCGTGAAGGCCAACTGCTGTAGGCTCAACCATAGCTGCTTCTTCATCACTTACATTATCGGGTACCTTCAAAACCATATCCGCTCTAACTGATGTTTTTGGCGCTAAAGCCCCAGGATTATCTAATGATAACCCTTCTGCTTGTAGCCACGTTTCTGCACAATATTGAACATTGCCAGATTTACATGCATCACAATGACCACAAGGTGAAATTGGTAAAGCTGTAACACGATCACCAACCTTTAAATCTTCACGATTCCCAGGATTAGTTACAACTCCGCAAAATTCATGACCCATTACTAATCCTTTTGGCTCTCCTCCTACCCAATAATGAATATCTGAGCCACAAATTCCTGCTTTTTTAACATCAACAATAACGCTTCCATTAATTGAAACAGGTTCTTCTATTTCCTTAATTTCAAACTCTTTAATATCTTTTATTGCTACACACTTCATAATATCATCCTCCCATTTTTATCATACCACATTTTAAAAATTCATTTACAAAAAACTTATTAACTTGACATAAAAACTACAGAAAAACTGTAGTTTATTTAAGCAAGAAATTATACTTTTATAAGGAATAATCCCATCCATAAACAATAAAATTACAAAAAAAGAAGCCTATTTAGCTTCTATTTTCTCTTTGCCCCCCATATAAGGTCTTAAAGCCTCTGGAATACTTATGCTTCCATCTTCATTGTAATTATTTTCGATAAAACCAATTAATCCGCGAGGCGTTGCTAAAACAGTATTGTTCAAAGTTGTTAAATACTCATTACCATTTTCAGTTTTCATTCTAATGCCTAGTCTTCTAGCTTGCGCATCACCTAATATAGAACAAGAACCCACTTCAAAATATTTTTGTTGTCTTGGACTCCAAGCCTCTACATCACATGATTTAACCTTTAAATCAGCTAAATCACCACTACAACACTCTAAAGTTCTAACTGGAACATCCAAGCTTCTAAAAAACTCTACTGTATACTGCCACATTTTATTATACCAGTCCATACCTTCTTCAGGCTCACATAAAACAATCATTTCCTGTTTTTCAAACTGATGAACACGGTATAAACCGCGTTCTTCAATTCCATGAGCACCAACTTCTTTTCTAAAACATGGTGAATAAGAAGTCATCGCAATTGGTAAATCCTCAGACTTAATAATCTGATCCTTAAATTTACCAATCATTGAGTGTTCACTAGTACCAATCAAATATAAGTCCTCGCCTTCGATTTTATACATCATGGCATCCATCTCTTCAAAACTCATAACACCAGTTACCACATCACTACGAATCATGAAAGGTGGAATTGCGTAAGTAAATCCCTTATCAATCATAAAATCACGAGCATAACTAAGCATTGCAGAATGAAGGCGAGCAATATCACCAATTAAATAATAAAAACCATTACCACTTGTTCTTCCAGCACTTTCTTTATCCAGACCGTTTAATCTTTCGCATATGTCAGCATGATAAGGAATTTCAAATTCTGGAACAATTGGTTCTCCAAACTTCTCATTCTCAACGTTTTTAGTATCATCTTCACCAATTGGAACATCAGCAGCAATGATATTTGGAATAATCATCATTTTCTCTTTAATTAGCTTATTTAACTCTTCCTCTTCTTTTTCTAAGGCTATAATTTCAGTTCCATAGCCGCTCACTTCAGCTTTAATCGTCCCGGCTTCTTCCTTCTTACCTTCACGCATTAAAGCTCCAATCAAAGCACTTTTTTCATTTTTTAAAGCTCTCAAACCGTCACCTTTTTGTTTAGCCTCACGGCATCTAATATCTAAATCATATATCTCATCTACTAATGGTAACTTATAGTCCTGAAATTTCTTTTTAATATTTTCCTTTACTAACTCTTTATTTTCTCTAATTAATTTAATATCTATCATTTTATTCCTTCTTTCTATCTTTTTCTTACTTGTCTATCACTAAGATCCTTAGAATCACTTGATAACTCTAAAAAAGTTTCTTGTAGTTTTTCTTTATATATGTCTTCACGCGCACTAACAATTTTCGAGGATAAGTCCTCATATCCTGGATAATTATTTGGTTCTATTCCTTGTTCCTTACAAGCCCTTTCTACCAAAATTTTTTTCATTAACAATGCTGTTAGATTTAAATTTTGTGTTGGTTCGTCTTCCATAATCTTCCCCCATCCATATATAAAAAATTAAAAAAAGACCGTGTCATAGGAGCACTTTACATGCGGTACCATCCTAACATAGTCTTAATTAAGATAACGGCTTTCACCGAGAAATGATTAATTTCCACTCAAAGGTAGATTCATATAAGTCTTATTATTAGTTTCCACCAGCCACTAACTCTCTTTTAATATTCCCTATATTACTAGTCCTTCTCATTGATTTATGTCATCATATTAACATAACTTTTAAACAAAGTCAACTTTTATAAGGATTAATATGAATAATAATATGATCAATTCGCTTATCATAGTCTTTTAACTGAGCCTCAATATTATCTAAAATATCATGAGCCTCTTTCAAAATAATATCTTTATCCATACTTACCTCGGAAGTAACATGATATACCGGACCATACTTTAAAACAATTAACTCATCAATACTTTTAACCTCTTTATGCGCACTAATAATTTTTTTCAAAGCAGTCATATAATCATCATCTATTACTTGTTCTCCCAAAAGACCACTAAAATTTTCCTTAAGTATATTATATGCAATTCTCAATATTAATATACCAACTAGTATCATTGCTACCGAGTCAGCATAGGCAAATATACTATAAACTTTGCCTAACTGTGCAATTAAAATAGAAAGCAAAACTACTATTGAACTAATAACATCAGAAAAACTTTCATTTCCTGAAGCCATTAAAATATTACTGTTGTACTCTTTACCCTTATTTAAAATATATCTAGCTAAAATCAGTTTAGCAACAATAACAATAATACCGATTATTGCTACATAAATGCTTGGAATAACCCGCTCTTCAGTAAGTGCGTTATAAATAATAGTTATCCCCATAACCGCTACAACTAAACCAATTACAATACAAGTAATATATTCAATTTTACCATGACCAAAAGGATGTTTTTCATCCGCTGGCTTTCTTGACCATCTACTACCTAAAATTGCAAATACATCAGTTATCGTATCACTTAAAGAATGAACTCCATCCGCAATAAGTGCTCCTGAAGCTCCAATTACCCCAGAAACAACTTTAATAATTGAAAGCGCAATATTAGTTATAAAACTATGTAACAAAACGTTAGTTACCTTATTCATTATAATCACCTTGTATATTATATTCGTAATTACTTAGCTTCGAACCAGTTTTTCCCGTAATTAATGTCAACCTTTAACGGAACTTCTAATTCATAAACATTTTCCATAACATCTTTAACAATCTTTTTAACATCTTCAAGCTCATCTTCACATGTATCGAATATTAATTCATCATGAACCTGAATAATCATTTTACTTTTTAGTTTTCTTGCTTTAAATGCTTCATAAACTTTTACCATGGCTAATTTAATAATATCTGCGCTTGTTCCCTGAATTGGCGTATTTAAAGCAATACGTTCCCCACTTTGTCTAATCATATATACTGGATTTTTTAACTCAGTAATATTACGCTTACGGTGAAATAAAGTTCGCACATATCCCTTTTCTTTAGCATCCGCAATCGTTTGATCCATATAATCTTTAATTCCTGGATATGTTTCTAAATAAGTATCAATAAACTTTTTAGCATCAACAGCTCTAATGTCTAAATTTTCGCCTAGTCCAAATCCACTTATGCCATAAATAATTCCAAAATTAACCGCTTTAGCTACTCTTCTCATTTCCGAAGTAACAAGCTCCATTGGTACTCCAAAAATATCACTAGCCGTTTTAGCATGGATATCTTTGTCTTCCCTAAATGCTTTTTCTAAAGCCGGAACCACAGCAATATGTGCCAAGATGCGAAGTTCAATTTGCGAATAATCCGCCCCTAAAATATAATCATTTTCTGGCACAAAAGCTTTCCTTATTGAACGGCCCAGTTCATCTCTAATCGGGATATTTTGTAAATTAGGTTCTACTGACGATAAACGACCGGTTCTAGTTAAATTCTGGGTATAAATAGTATGAATTTCACCATTATGAACATAGCCCAATAGTCCTTCAATATAAGTACTATATAATTTAGATAACCCACGGTATTCTAAAACCTTTTCAACAATTGGATGTTTATCACGAATTTTGTTCAAAACATCAGCAGCAGTTGAATATCCATTTGTTTTTTTCTTTCCATGTGGAAGTTCCAATTTTTCAAATAATATTTCTGATAATTGTTGTGGTGAAGATATATTAAATTCTTCACCAGCCATATTATAAATGTCTTTCGTTAAAAGTTCTAATTTAATTTTAATGTCTTCGCCCATCTCTAATAATTTATCGCAGTCAACTTTAACCCCCGTAAATTCCATATCAGCTAAAACTGTCGCTAAAGGAAGTTCCACCTTTTTAAATAAATCAGTAACTTCGTCTTCTTGTAACTTATTTTCAAAAAACTCTTTTGTTTCATAAATAAATTTAGCCCTTAAAACCATACTCTTAATAATTTCTTCTTCACTTGGCACTTTTAAATGAATAAATTTTCCATATATTGTTTCGTAAAAATCTAGTTTATAATCAATTTCATTGGCCAAATAAGCCATATCATCCTTAACATTATAATCAAGCAAAGCTCCTGCTATCATTGTATCAAAAACAACATTATCAATTTCTATTCCTAAATATTTAAGCGCAACTATAACCTTTTTAACATCATAAGTATATTTTATATTCTTTCTTAAAAAATCTGGATTTTGTTTAAGAACCTCCAATGGAATAAAATAACTAATTTTATCATTATATACGCCCATTCCAAGCACTGGAGCCAAATGGTAATTAGCGCCAAACACTTCTAAACTAATGGCCACTTCTCCATCTATTTCAAGTTCTGAAACATCATTGATAACTTTTATATCAAGTTCCTTCTTCTCCTCTTTTTTATTCATTTTTTTCAAAAATGAGTAAAATTCTAATTCTTCATATAAATGATTGAGTTCTTCCATGTTAGGTTCTTTAATTTTAATATCATTGATATCAATTTCTACTGGAACATCTCTTACAATTGTTGCCAAATCATAACTCATATAGGCATTATCTTTATCATTGAGTAACTTTTCTTTTAATTTTCCAGAAATACTGTCGATATTTTCATATATACCATCTAAGGTTTTATACTCGTGTAATAATTTTAAAGCTGTCTTTTCCCCAACGCCTTTAACACCTGGAATATTATCCGAAGCATCTCCCATTAAGGCTTTTAAATCAATAACATTAATTGGTTTAATCCCATATTCTCTTTCAAAAGAATCTTTATTATACCTGATATAATCCTTTTGTTTTAATAATTTAATATCTACATCGTCACTAATTAGTTGTAGTAAATCCTTATCACTGCTTACAATTGTTCCAATATATTCCGAATCCTTATTACAATACTCACAAAAAGTTCCAATAATATCATCAGCTTCGTAATTATCTATTTCATAATATTTAATTCCCATCGCTGTCAATAATTCCTTGGCCAAAGGAAATTGAATTTTAAGCTCGTTTGGCGTTTCCACTCTTCCGTCTTTATATACATCGTATTTCTCATGTCTAAAAGTTTTACCTTTATCAAAAGCTACAATAATATATTCAGGCTTCTCTTCATTAACTATTTTATTGATCATGTTCGTAAAACCAAATAACGCATTAGTCGGAAATCCTTTACTATTGTTCATAAAATTTCCGGCATAAGCTGTTGCATAATAGCTTCTAAAAAGCAAATTATTTCCGTCAACCAAAATTATTTTTTTCATATTATCACCTTCTATAATTATAACATCTTTGTTTAATTATTTATACAGTAAACTTAAAATCAAATGAAAGTTGGTATAATATGTTATCAATAAAGGAGAGAAAAATATGGAAAAATTAAAATTACAAAAAGCCGGATTAGCTACTTTACTCTCATTCAGTCTAATCCCAAGTGCATCAACCTTATCTGGATGTGGTTCTGATGGCACTGAAAGTACAAATACACAAGCAGAACAACCAAAAGACCAAGGAACAAAAGAAGAAAATCCAGAATTATTTAGCCCAAAAGTTAAAAATGGAGATTATGAAAAAATCAAACTTATACATTTGAACCATATACGCACATTTTAAAATATGACCATGCAGCTAGTTCTAGGCAACTAAAAGGATTAGATGGGTACATAATGCAATCAGAAACTTATCGAACTTGGGGATATTATATATATACCAATGTCGAAACTGTGGAAGCTACAGCCACTTATAATCCTAACACACAGGTTGTGGAGTGCTGGTAACCAGGAACACCTATCGAAAGGGTTAATGAACCGGCTGAAGAAACATCTCATCAAAAAACATATACTAAAAATCAATAAAAGTTTAAAGCAAACCACTTAAATAAATAAGTGGCTTTTTTATTAATAAAATTCATTGAAAAAAAACGCCCTAAGCGTTTTCTGTTTGTGCATATTTAAAGCTAACTATTTTACTAAATATTCCTCTAACCATCGGTCCTACTATAAATAATTGAAGTGGTAAGGCAAATATAAAACAAAATCCGATATTAATTAAATAATTGGTTAAAAAATGTGAATCAATTCCACCTGACATAATAGTGCCATACATTCCCATTAATAAAACCATTCCAATTACCATAAATAAAGTAATAAACAATCCTATATACTGTGGCTTATTCTTAGCCAATTTAAAGCTTAATTTTTTAGCATTAGGATTTACTAAAAAGTAACTAATTACAAAAGCTACTATAAAAGTTGGTCCTAAACTTTTAAGCCAAATAATCAGCGTATTTTCAGAAAGACCGTTGTGTAAGATCATATTGTAAGCACTCATAATTATGCACATAAATGAACACATAATTAGAGAAAACATAAAATTTTCTTTTTTTGTTTTTGGCATTCTTATCTCTCCTTTCTAAAAGCACTTTTCCATTATAACACTTTTTTTAGTTTTTCGTAATAGCAAATTTATAAAATTTTCTCACAAAGTATTATATTAAAAAAAGAAGTTCGTGTTAAAACTTTTTTAAACTTCCTTAGTAAATCTAGCATAGAAATCAATATCCTTAGTTATTTTAAAATTTTCATCAACTTTCGTTCCTTCAAACTCATCAGTATACCAGCCATCAAATACATATCCTGTTTTAATTGGTACTGGTAGAGTTCCTAATTTACTATATTTTTTTACTTCCTTAGTTTCAATTTCAAATAAAGATGGTAATGATATCCATACATTACTTTTTTCAGTTCTATCAGCAGTAGCTAAATAATCCATACGAAAAACTCTTAAATAACTCCCCATACTCGCTTGTGATCCAACTGCCCTGTTCCCTGAATCCTCATAATATATCCAACTCCTATCAGTAAGTAAATTCTTATCAAAAGGAATATGTGTTGTCTTGTTCTTTTCTAAATATATCCATGCATCCTTTATTGCAGTTTCATCACCAAGCGTTCCGTAAACCCTAAATAAATTATTCAAATCTCCATTTACATAATTAGAATCGCGATAAGCATAAAACGATATTGTATACTTTTTTGTTGTATCAAATGGTCTTGTAACATCTTGGTAAATACCATTCCAACACCCTTTATTACCACCATCTTCATAAATTCTAACTGAATTATAATTTTCATATTTTCTATCAGTACTAACTTCAAAGCTTCCCGAAGAACAACCACCTTTAATCCAGCCATCAGTATCATTTTCAAAAGTTCGATTCTCAAGCAATTGTGTTTTAAAATTAACAACATGATATACATCTTTAATATTGGCTTTAGCAGTGATAGTTAAATTAGTACTAAAAGCGGCATAACCTACAGTCATAATTAATAATAAACAAATAACTAACCCTACCACAATTCTAATTTGCTTTTGTTTTTTCCATTCATTAACGGTTATGGGGGTGTCAAAGATTTTTTTGCTGAAAGCATCTGTGTCAGTTAAGACACTTTCCCAAAAACAATAAATGGAATAATCATAATCATTAAGAATAACACGCTTTATATTATTGTGGAATAATAATTCTAAAGGAATTGCAGCACCACCACAAAAAGGCTCGATGTAAGTGGTACAATCGTTGATTTCAATCAACTTTGCAACATAAGGGTATAATTTGTGTTTTCCACCTGGATAACGTAGTGGAGATGGATTCATAAAGCACCTCGTTTAATCGAGCGACAAAAATGTACACCAAATCACTATAATTATAGCACAGGTTACGCCAATCAACAAGAAAAACATGAAAAGCCTCTGCTACCAGATAATTAGGCAACAGAGGTGAGTAATTATAAATTTTTGTTTGCACGCTCAATCTTCCGGCCTGCCGTGGTCACATCCCAGCGACAGGTAGTGCCCCATCTCCCCTTCCAGCACAAGCTGTGCATACTCCAATGGTTTGTTATACAGCAGCCAATCCAGCTCTGC
>URBG01000025.1 GCA_900546055.1 uncultured Mycoplasmatota bacterium | reverse complement strand
CGCCCGTTCTCTATCTAAAATCTGATATCCAATTATCAGGAGAGGGAACACAATCTAATCCCTATATAATTAAATAATCAACAAAAAAAGCTAAATAACATTAGCTTTTTTTCGTCTTAAACTTCGTCTTTTCTTTTGAACCATTTGTGGATTAATAACCAATTGCAATGAAATAATTACATATTCAATTCCTAAAATTATAATGTGTTCAGAAATCTTTTCGAACGGATTATATATAAGAAGAATAGCTAAAGATATTTCAATAATCGCATGAATTAATTCTACGATATATCTTTTACCATTATGAATATTATAAAACGCTTCGCCTAATTCATCAATACCGCGAATGAGGCCAAATAATCCCCAAACAATCGCAATAAAATTAATTGAATTTTCTTGCTTGATAATTATTATCGCACCAACAATAAGCATTACTATGCCAGATGCTAACCTTTTAGTTTCGGATTTTTTAACTTCTTCCATTTGAACAGCGTCTTTAATAAACCCTAAAGAAATTATGATAGTTAGACCACCAATCAAATAAGGCATAATATGAGCAATTTTCTCGTGAAAAATAATTAATAAAGTTCCGATAATTAATAAGGAAATATATGATCCAAAGTATTCTTTTCTTAAAGTCTTATCTTTTTTCTTAACTATTTAACATCACACTTCCACAAGCTGTGTTTGTTACAGTATGCGTAAACTGTACTACCAGGGTAATATTTAAAAATAGCTTTTGGCTCATCACCAGGGTTTAAATATTTACGGCAAACAGAATCTTCACTTATCAATTCAATCCATTCAATATAATGATCGTTTTCCATTGGATGAATAGTTTCACCAACTGTAACTATAATTTCATCATTTACTATTTCATAAATAGGCACATGCTTTTCTAAAGCTGCGTCAGTTGTATTGGCTTCTAATACCTCCATAACCTTGCCACAACATGAAATGTCATGTTTCTTTTCTCCAATTATTTCAATAATATTGCCACATATTGGGCAAATATAAAATTTTTCATTCATTAAAATCACCTCTATATTATTATACTTCAAATAAAGCCCATTGTATATAGCTTAATAGTAATAATTATCAATAAGTTTTTACTGAGAAAGTATGATATAATAAATATAAGGTGATATAATGGGAAAATTAAACGAGGATTTTTTATATCAAGTTTATGCAATAGTCGAAGAAATACCAGAAGGCAAAGTTGCAACTTATGGGCAAATAGCTAAATTATCCGGATATGATAAAAATTCAAGATTAGTTGGCAAAGCTTTATCCCATGCCGAAATCTACGGAAATTATCCTTGCCATCGTGTTGTTAACCATCAGGGACGTTTAACTCCCGGTTGGAAAGAACAACGAGAACTCCTGCAACATGAAGGTATTACATTTAAAGAAAATGGCTGTGTAGATTTAAAAAAACACCAGTGGAAAAATTAAGGAGAAAAATTATGAATGAATATTTAAACCTGACTCTAGAAAACCTTGAAGATGAACACATTTGCTGTGCCATATCAGATAAAAAACACCAAGATGGCGTTAAAAACAAAAAAGAATGGTTAAAAGACCGAATTAAAGAAGGTCACGTCTTTAGAAAATTAAATGCTCAAGGCAAAGTATTTATTGAATACTCTCCATTAGAAACAGCATGGACACCAATCTCTGGTGATAACTTTATGTATATTTATTGCCTTTGGGTAGCTGGCTCTTTTAAAGGCAAAGGCTATGGCAAAGAATTGATTGAATACGCTATAGAAGATGCTAAAAAACAAAATAAAAGTGGTATTTGTACCATTTCCTCTAAAAAGAAAAAGCCATATTTATCTGATAAAAAGTTTTTTGAAAAGTACGGCTTTAAAGTGGTGGATACCATAGGTGATTATGAATTATTGGCCCTTACTTTTAATGATAAAACGCCAAGATTTAATGATAATGCCAAAAAAATGAGCATTGATAGTTCAGATTTAACTATTTACTATAGTCCAGAATGTCCATTTACTTCAAATTGTATCAAAGAAATTGAAGAGTATCGCCAAGAAAATGATATTGATATCAATATCATTAAAATAGACTCTCTAGAAAAAGCCAAAAATGTTCCATGTATATTTAATAACTGGGCGACATTTCAAAAAGGTAAATATGTTTCTCAATGTTTATTAAATAAAAACATGGTGGCTAAACTATTTAAGGATTAAAATGGAATTTATTAAGACAAAAACTATTTTATCTAAAGTAAAATATGGTAATGAATGGTATGGAATTGATTATAATATGAACCTTTATAGGGGGTGTTCCCACGGGTGTATTTATTGTGATAGCCGAAGTTCCTGTTATCACATTGATGACTTTGATATTGTAAGAAGTAAAGAAAACGTTTTAAATATTTTAAAGCAAGAACTTATTAAAAAGAAAACTAAAGGCGTTATTGGAATCGGTTCAATGTCTGACACCTATAATCCAATGGAAAGAAAATACGAAATAACAAAAGGTGCGTTAGAACTTATTTCTAAATATAATTACGGTGTTGCTATTGATACCAAAAGCGATTTAATTTTAAGAGATCTTGATATTTTAAAAGAAATAAATAGTAAAAATAACGTTATTGTCAAATTTACTATTACCACCCCAAATGATGAATTATCAAAAATCATTGAACCCAACGTATGTAAAACATCAAAAAGACTAAACGCTATTAAAACCCTAAGTGATAATGGAATTTTTACAGGAATAATGATGAATCCAACCTTGCCATTTATCACTGACAATGAAGATGATATTAAGAAATTAGTAAAATTAGCTTATGAACATGGAGCTAAATTTATTCATACTTATATGAGTGTAACCTTAAGAGATAACCAAAGAGATTACTACTTTCAAAAATTAGATAAACATTTTCCTAATTTAAAAGAAAAGTATATTAAGGTTTATGGAGAAAAATATAATTGTTTAGTTCCAAATTATCAAAAACTATATAAAACATTTCAAAATGAATGTGAAAAATATGGTTTACTTTATAAGATGCCCGATATTATAAAGGCATATAAAAAAGAAATAAAAACAAATGAACAAATAACTTTATTTGATTAAAAGGAGGTTATAAAATGAACGAATTAACTAAACTACCTAACATCGGGAAAACATTAGCTGAACAATTAATTGCTGTCGGTATTGACACTAAAGAAAAATTAGAAGAAATCGGTAGTCGTGATGCTTGGCTTAAAATTAAAGAAATAGATCCTTCAGCTTGCTATAATAGGCTGTGTGCTTTAGAAGGAGCTATTCAAGGTATTAGATGGCACGATTTATCACAAAATGATAAAAACAAACTAAAAGAATTTTATAACGAACACCATTAAGGTGTTTTTTTCATAAAAATATTGACAAAACAAAAACAACTGTATATACTGTATATATACAGGAGGCGAAATATGCATATAATAATTAGTAATAGTAGTGATAAACCAATATATCTTCAACTAAAGGACCAAATAAAAAGCCTAATTATTTCTGAGGAATTAAAACCAGGCGAAATGCTTCCATCAATGAGAGTCCTTGCTAAAGACCTAAAAATTAGTGTTATTACCACAAAACGAGCCTATGAAGAATTAGAACATGATGGTTTTATTGAAACAAGACCATCACAAGGTTGTTTTGTCGCCAATAAAAATAAAGAAATAATTAGAGAAGAACAACTAGAAGTAGTCGAAAATATCATTGATAATGCTATAAAAATAGCCAAAATGAGCCATATTACAAAAAAAGAAATAAAGGATATGGTTGAAATTTTATATGAGGAGGATAAATAATATGGAAAACGTTTTAGAAATAGAGAATTTAAGTAGAACTTATCCAGGTTTTAATTTAAATAATATTAATTTAAAAATTCCGAAAGGAACAGTGATGGGCTTAATCGGTGAAAACGGTGCTGGAAAATCAACGACCATTAAACTAATTTTAAATGAACTTAATCGTGAAAGCGGAAATATTAAAGTCTTTGGGTTAGATAATATCAAAGATGAACAAAAAATAAAGTCAGACATTGGTGTAGTTTTAGCTGATAGTTTTCTTTCAGAGTATTTTAATGCTAAAGACATTAGTAAAACCATGAAACACTTTTATAATAACTGGGATGAAAAATTATACTTTAATTATTTAAAAGAATTTAACCTTCCTGATAATAAACAAATAAAAGATTTTTCAACCGGAATGAAAATGAAACTTCAAATTATTACCGCATTATCTCATCATCCAAAATTTCTTATTTTAGATGAACCAACTAGTGGACTAGATCCCATCGCTAGAAATGAAATTCTAGATATATTCCGCAATTTCATTGAAGATGATGAACATTCCATCTTTATTTCATCACACATCACCTCCGATTTAGAACATATTGCTGACTATATTACCTTTATTAGTGAAGGAGAAATAGTTTTTACAAATACATGTGATGAACTGCTAGAATCATATGGTATTGCCAAATGTACTAAAGAAGAATTTGAAAGTATCGAAAAAAGCGATTATATCAGATATCGAGAGAACAAGTACGATTATGAATTGTTAATACAAGATAAGGCAAAATTTATTAAGAAGTATGGACTAGAAGTTATAGATAAACCAAGTTTAGAAGACATAATGGTAATTTATATCAAAGGAGTGAAAAATAATGAAAAATAATGCATTAAAAGGATTACTTTTAAAGGATATTTTAAACCTAAATCATTACAAAGCTACATTCATCGTCTTTTTCCTTTTTATTTGTATTTTCGGTTCGATGGGGACTAACTTTCAATTCTACGGTGCTATGATGATTATCTTTATGATTGGAATGGTTTCCTTATCTGCTTTTAGTTATGATGAAGTTGCTAAATCAGACGCTTTTCTTTTAACCTTACCAATAACAAAAAAGGACATCGTTAAAGAACGATATCTTCTAGTCATTGGTTCAATGGTTATTGCTGTAATTTTAGCTTTACTCATGACTATTGCCATTAATCTTATTCACGAACATGAAATTAGTGATTTTAGTTCAACATTATTAATTATTATGAGTACTACATTGGGCTTAGCTTTAGTTCAGGCCATTCAAATACCGAGTATTTACAAATGGGGCTTCGAACGAGGCCGTATCCAAATGTTTATTATTGTTTTTGTTATTGCAGTAGTTGTTGGTATTGCCGGCTACTTTATCAGCCAATTTAATATCACAATTAATTTAGATGAAATAGGCAATTTTATAGCTACCTTTGGATCATTAGCTTGTTTGATTGTTATTACGATTATGTATTATATATCATACAAAGTTTCCTTAAAAATATACAAACGCAAAGAATTATAGAAATATAATTCTTTTGTTTTAATCTAATCCTTTTTCTGATATAATATTTATATAAGGGAGGGATAACAATGAATGTATTTAAAACTATTTTATCATGGATATTATCGATAGTTTTAGGAGTATCATTATTCACTGTTTTCATGATTGGTAATATTAGTTCATTTTTTACTGAAGATAGTATGCAAAAGACAGTGGAGAATATCGATGTTTCCCACGAAATAAGTAAAATAAAAAATAGTTCAGCTACATCTGGCAATAAAGCCGAAATTGCTGATATTATTGATATGGCTTATAACGAAGCTGAAAGTCATGGCATTTCAACTAAATTAGTTGACGAGATTTTCAATTCAACCGAAGTAAAACAATTCTTAGGTAAAGCTGTTGGCAGTACCACTGATGCTATCATTAATGGTACAGATACTAAGCCGGTTACCAGTGAAGAATTTAATAAATTATTAGACGACAACATGGACAAGTGGATCAAAAAAAGTGGAGTTGAAATTAGTGATTCTAAAAAAGAAGTTTTAGTTATCCGTATGAAAAGTGCAAGTGCAGGGGTCATTGATAATCTGCCAAGCGCTAATACCTTAACTAAAAAAGTTAATCAAAACACTGTAGATCAAATCCAATTTCTATTTAGTGCAAAAGTAAAAACTGCGTTAATTATTATTAGTGTAGCTTGTCTGTTGTTACTAATCGCACTTAAACGTAAAAATAATAAATGGCTATTATATGGCGGAATACCACCATTAATCGCCGGACTATTTACAATTGGCATTAGTTTTATCATTGTTGATGTTTTAACCGCTGCTTTAAATGAATACAATTTATCATTTATGGTAAGTGCCTTTAGTAATGCTTTATCGCATAACATAATGGTTACAGGCCTAGTATCAATTATTATATCAATATTATTCTTTATTACATATGGTTTATTAGGCAAAAAGAAAAGCAAAAATTAATTTGCTTTTTTCTTTGATATTCTATTTTTAATAAATGCAATTAAGATTGGTAAAACAGATAGTAAGATAATACCAAGTACTACTAGAGTAAAGTGATCAGCAATAACCGGAATATTACCAAAGAAATATCCTAAACATAAGAATAAAGTAACCCAAGTAATTCCACCTAAAGCATTAAAACTAATAAACTTTTTATAATCTAGTCTACCCATTCCGACAACAAACGGAACAATCGTTCTAACAATTGGCATAAATCTTGCTAAGAATACTGCCCAGCTTCCATATTTAGCAATTAAAGCATCAGCCTTATCTAAATTTTCTTGCTTAACAAGCGTAAATTTCTTATTATTCAGCATTTTCCGACCGAAATGTTTTCCGATTTCATAATTTATTGTATCACCAATAATCGCTGCAACAATTATTAAAACGAGTAAAAACCAAAAATTAAGTTGTCCTAAAGCTGAAAATGTTCCAGCTGCAAATATTAGTGAATCACCAGGTAAAAATGGCATAAACACTAAACCAGTTTCAATAAAGATAATTAAAAATAAAATCGCATATATAAAATTTCCATAATCATTGATGAACTGACCAATGTATTCATCACAGTGTAATATAAATTCTATAAGTGGCATATTTACCTCCTTTAAATAATAGCTATTTAATTATAACATATATGTAAAAAAAAATCACCCGATTTGACCTATATTTAAGATAACGTTATAATTACTTGTAAAGAGAGGGATATTATGAATAAAAAAACTGCAATTTTATTACTGCCAAGTTCTTTGCTATTATTTGTTTTAGGCTTTTTAATTACATTTGCTACAAATAGTGCAATGCAAAGCCTTTATTACGTTATTGTTTTTACTTTCTTAATTACAGGAGTTATTCAAACCTTTAGTTTCTTTTGGAATAAAGAGTATGAACAAAAAACGTTTTTGAATTTAATAATTGGTGTTACTAGTATTTGGTTTGCTTTATTTACACTAGAATACTACGCAATGTTTATTGTTTTGCTACCAGCTTTAATATCTATCTACTCGGTAGTTATGGGGATTGGTCTATTAATGAAATACTATAACGAAATAAGATCGAAATGGTTTGTTGGCGGTGCTATCTTTTCATTCTTATTTGCCATAATCTTGCTATTTAAACCAATTTTATTAGCTACTATCTATATAAAATTATCAGGGCTGTATCTTATTGCTTTATCACTTTATTTTTTAGTAAATGCTGTTTTAAGATTAATTGAAAAGGAATAGAGAAATCTATTGCTTTTTTATTAGAACATGCTTATAATATACAATTAAAGGAATTGATATTATGGCAATCAATGATTTAAACTTAACAAGATACGAAATAATAGATTTAGAACGAGAATTACTAAAGTCTTATTATGATGTTGCTAATTTAGTTTCCAGAGGGAAAAAAGATAGTTCAGAATATAAAAAGGCAGTTGATAAACTACAAACTCTTTATAATGATGAACAATTGTATTTTTTAACTTTAGCTAACGGAGACATAGACTTTATAAAACAACTATGTGATGAATTCGACGGCATAAATGAAACTGAAAAAAACTCAAAACTTAGTAGTGGTGACAACATCGCTATTTATGATCGTGTATATAACCAATTATCAAGGAAGATTTGCCTTCAAAAGGTTGAAAATCAAATTAGAGATATTTTACCAAATGATAAGGAAATAGACATTTCAACTATTATTGAATATCTTTTTGATGATTCTTTATACTATGACTACTATGATATTTTATATATGGATATGGCTGCAATATATTGCACACTAGAAAAAATAGCCGGGGTTTACCAGCTTAAAGATATAACGCCTTCAGAAGAATATACAGAATTAATACATGAAATGTTTAGAATAGCCTTTTCTGAGAGTGTAGCTACTGAAGAGTTTCTCGAAAGATTAGAAAATAACGACTTCTCCTCAGTATCCGAAGATGAAATTGAAATGGATTGTGACATTATGTTAGGCGAAATATATTCGTTAAAAGATACTGTTCATAAAGCTATGTTGAACGAAGCTACTTTTTTAATTTCAACTTTCGATAATTTAGAAACTGACCTCGAAAGACAAATTGCCATTGCCCAGGTATCTAAAATTATTGCATATTTAGATTATGAAACATTAGACCATTTTAAAAATGAAACGGTAGATATAACTTCAGAATTTTACCCAGTTATTGAACATGAAATGGCAATTAGAAATAACTATGTACGTGGTAAAGGCGAATGCTTTGATGATTATGATATAATCGAAGGATCAGAAAATCGTCCAATTAAAAATCTTATTCAAGAAAGCATTAAACTGTTAAAACTTTATTACGAAGCCGCATATTATGAAATCACTGAAGAGAAAGAAAGCGATCAATATCAAAGCTTAATAGTCCAAATAGCCCTCGTCCAAACAAGAGAAAGTGCTTTACTAGAAGATATAATGAATGATGATAAACTTTATTCGATTTTTAAAAAGGTTATATCAACAGCTCAGTTTAATACTCTTTTTAGAAAAATAAATAAAGGTGACAGTAAATCAATAACTAGTGACGATAGTTACCTAGTCAGAGGAAGGCTAGAACTACTATTTGAACAATCAAATGAAGATATTCCTAGTGAAAAGATAGACCTTAGTGATCAAAATATTAATCATTATTTAGAAAATGGTTTTGATTTAGATCAACCTGAGGAACGTTCAATCTTCTATAGACAGGCAATAAATATTATTACTACCAAAAGCGTTGATAAACTTATTGCTGAAAGTCCAAACAGAGTTCCATATACTTTCTTAAAATATGAAGATTTTTATACAAACCCCAGTATGGACCAAATTGTCTTAGATACTTGTTTTGATTCATCAAAAATGACCGATATTGATGAAGAATATTTAAAAATCATGGCCGAAGTTGAAGGCATAAATTATAATTTCTTAAAAAACACTTTAGTTAGCCACATTAATGACAACGTGAGTTTTCAAGACGATTTGGTAGAAAATGAAGGAATATCAAGTGATTTAGAAT
Source organism: uncultured Mycoplasmatota bacterium (assembly GCA_900546055.1). Lineage (GTDB taxonomy): Bacteria > Bacillota_I > Bacilli_A > RF39 > UBA660 > Coprosoma. Next base: position 9,805 of record URBG01000025.1, on the reverse strand, counting down.
ACCTTGTATATCTTGAGACTAAAAGAAATGCCCTTATGGAATCATTTCCTAATAAAACACCGGATAGTCAAAAACAATATAAATCAGATAACTAAGTACGATAATAACGTACTTTTTTATTCTTCGATATCTATTTCGTCATTTTCCGCTTGACAAATACATAGAATAGAACTATAATTTAATTGTACTATTACAACTAGTACAGCAAGGAGGAAACAATATGATTGAAATTAAGGGTTTAACTAAAGCGTATGACAGTAAACCAGTATTAAAAAATCTTGATTGTAAAATCGAAGATAACTGTATTTATGGCTTAGTTGGCGCTAACGGAGCTGGTAAGTCAACATTATTAAGACTTATCACTGGAATTTTTGCCCCAGATGGCGGAACAATTACAATTGATGGAACATCTGTAATTGACAATGAAGCCCTAAAACAAAAAATGGTTTTTATTCCAGATGATTTATTTTTCTATCAAAGCTATACTTTGTTAGACACCGCTAAATACTATGAAGCCATGTATCCAAAATTTGATATGGAATATTTCAAACATTTAGCTGAAATTTTAAAGCTCGATATTAAAAGAAAAATAAATACATTATCTAAAGGAATGAAAAGGCAGTGTGCCTTAATATGTGCATTATCAACCAATGCCGATTATATCTTCTTTGATGAAACATTTGATGGAATTGATCCAGTTATAAGAAATGTAATGAAAAAAATAATTGCCAAACAAATGGAAGAAAAGGGCACAACTATTATTATGACAAGTCATAACTTAAGAGAGTTAGAAGACATTTGTGATAATTTAGGCCTATTATATCAAGGTGGAATTTTGTTTGAAAGTGATATTGATACTTTAAAAACAGAAATGTTTAAAGTTCAAATTTCATTAAAAAAAGACTTTGATAAAAACACATTCAATAATTTAGAAGTTTTAAACTTTAAGAAAAATGGTAGTGTCGCTACTGTTATTATTAAAGGTGAAAGGGAAGATTGTGAAAAGAAATTAAATGCTTTAAAGCCAATAATTCTAGACTTTCTACCATTAACCTTAGAAGAAGTCTTTATCTATGAAATGGAGGTGCTAGGATATGAATTCAATAAAATGGTTTAATTTTAATTATTTGCTTCAAAATTTAAAAAAATCCAAAGCCGTTTTAGCCATATTCCTAATTATTGTCCCTCTTTTAAGTACTTTAGTATTGATTATTTCATCACAGGGAAATAGCGATTATGTCAGTTTAGACTTCAACACCGTTTCATTGTTTGCCATAGTTGGAATGTACATTATCCCAATTATTGTCTCATTTGCATTGTTTGGATATGTCTTCAAACGTAAAAGTTCAGACTTTGTAAATTCGATGCCATTAAATCGCTCAACTATTTTTATTACTAATACAGTCGGTGGTATTTTATTACTAATTGCTATGATATTAATTAGTACTCTTCTTATATTAATTACATCATGTCTACTTCCAAACATTATAGTTTCTGGAAGAATGATGATTGATTACTTTATAATTTGGAGTATTGCATATATTTTTGTTTTCACTGCTACTAATTTAGCTGCTAGTGTTAGTGGAAATGTTATAACATCCTTAGCTGTAACTGCATTATTATTATTTTTAGTTCCATTTTTAAGTCAAAGTTTTAATGGGTTTAATAATTATACCCAAGCTGAAATAAAATGTACTGAAAAATCATGTATTCCACAAAACTTTAGCTGTTTTAATGATGATGAGTGTCTAAATGACCAAGAACAAGGAATTTATAGTAATAAAGTCGATTATGATGAAAACAATAAATATAATTTAGCTTATACATATCCGTCAAATATTTTTGCTAATTATTATAGTTTAGATATTTCGTCAAAACAAATTGCTAAAATGTTTATTGGAAGTATCATTTTCTTTACTGCTGGATTATACTTGTTTAGAAAAAAACGTATGGAAGTTACTGAAACATCATTCCATAATATTCATGCCCATAATATTATAAAGTCATTAACTATTATACCAATGCTCATCTTCGCTTGTTATAATTTTGATTCAAGAGAACTTAGTTTTAATATTTTCTTAATAGTTGTTATTTTCGTTTATTATTTAATATTTGATTTAATAACAAGAAAACAATTAACTAAATTTTCATTAACTATAGTTTACTTTGTTGTAACAACAGTCCTAGTAACTGGATATTACTATACCTTTGTTAAGAATACCATGAAACCAGGTGCGACAATAGATTCTAAAGAAATAAAAGAAATTGCTATTGTTAACCCTAATGGTTATGCTGACACATCAGATATATATATTCAAAATGATGAATTAAAAAATCTAATTGTTAAAAATATTCTTAATAATAACTTTACTAGTGCTGAAGAAATTTATCAAACTAATTTAAAAGCTAGTATCAAATTAAATAATGGTAAAGTTTATAAAGTTAGAATTGATAATATTCTTGAAAAGGATTATAAAAAAATGATGAGCATTGCTTATCAAGATGAAAAATTCATAAATGCTTTAAAAGATATTGATTACAAAAATGTTTATGCCATATCATCAAGTTATTTAATCATTAACCCTAAAGATAATGATAAAATTTTAGATATGATTAGAAGTGGTATTAAAAACACAAGTGTAAGCAATTATGAAAATTTAGATAAAGGATTTGATGTTGTTTTATATACTTACAAAGATCATAAACAAGTTAACTATGTTGTTAACTCAGCTATTAATCCTGATCTTACTAGATACATTTCTAAATATTCAAATGACAAACTAAAGAAAAATGTAATCGATAAAAATAAAAAAGCAAGTTCTATTCATGGTATGTATGCGATTACAATTGCTAATAGTGACAATGACACTATGACTGATTACGTTATTGAACGATCATATAGTGAAATTTATGAATTTATAAAAAACAACATAAATAAAAGCTGTGACGTTACTAAAGATTATGTTGGATTATCAATAAATGTTGATAATGCTGACTATGTTTTCTATACTAACAATGTTGAAGGATTTAAAAAGATTTTGGATGAACAAACCAAAAAATACGAAAACACCTTAGATTATCAAAACTATAAAAATATGTATGCAGGTGAAGAACATGAATAATGTTGTAACCTTAGATTATCAAAGTAGAGAACCAATCTTTAAACAAATTGTTAGCCAAATAGAACGTTATGTCGCTTTAGGAATTTTAAACTCTGGGGATAAACTCCCTTCAACAAGAGAAATGGCCGCAGATTTAGGAGTAAATCCCAATACTGTTCGTAAAGCTTATACTGAATTAGAGAACAATGGGGTGATTGTGACGATTTCAACCAAAGGAACTTTTATTGCTGACAATACCAAAGATGTAAAAACTGAAAAAATAACTGAAGGTATTGAAGAAATTAAAAGTAAAATTGAAGAACTCATGAAATTAGGCATTTCTAAAGAAGAAATTATAAACAAATTAAAATAGTAGAAAATTTTCTACTATTTTTTTAATGCATCAATTCTTTCTCTTTAACAACAGTAAATAAATCACCAGGTGAGCAGTTTAAATATAGGCAGAATTCCTCGATATATTTAAAAGATATCGAACTAGTTTGCCCGCGAATAATGCGATTCAAGTTTCTTGAAGTAATATTCATTTTTTGACATAGCCAATACTTAGATCTTTTATTTTCTTTTAACAATTTTTCAATATTTATTTTCACCATCTGATAACACCTTCTTTAGCTTATTGTATAATAACCTAAAAGCCTAAATAAGATACTTGCGTTACCCCCAAAATTGCTATATAATCAATGTATAATAAAATAACAATAAAAGGGAATAATAAGCCTAGCTAGTATAAGTAGGAGAGAGAGCTATGAACAAAGCAAAACAAAGAAACATCATAATTATTGGACTATCAAGTATAGTTCTTTTAATGGCAATAGGTTATGCAGCGTTTCAAACAGTACTAAATATCCAAGGAACAAGTAATATCTCAAGCACATGGGATGTCCAAATAACTGGAATAACCAAAGATAAAACTAAAGGAAATGTCACTGAAATATCAGAACCAACCTTCGACAAAGAAAGCGCAAGCTTCAAAGTGGGATTAGAATCACCAGGCAACTATATCTATTATAAAGTAGCTGTAACTAATAAAGGAAGTTTAGCTGCTATAGCTAAATTAGGAAGCTTAACCTGCGGAAAAAGTAACGCTTTACAGTGCGGAGCGTATGCCGACAGCAATGTCGCTAGTATTGAAACAAATACAGACTTAACAGAACGAAGATTAATAATTGGACCAAATGAAACCGAATATTATAATGTTTGGATCAAATACAATGATGATATAACAGTCCAACCAAATGTCACAAATATCGATATAAAATTGACTTTAACTTATGAACAAAGTGATGTAGGCATAACTCATACTACTGAAGATAAATGTTATACAGGAAAAGTTTTAGAAAATGGAACTTTAACAATAACTGACTACGATGAAAAATGTGGGACCGATGTTGTTATTCCAGAAACAATCGATGGTTATACCGTAACTGAGATTCAAGATGGAAAATGGGATGACAATCTATCTAAAATTGTGTCTCCCTTAAGCAATAAAAACATTACAAGTGCTATTTTACCGGATTCACTTATAATAGTAGGAAGATTTGCTTTTGCCAATAATAAAATAACAAATTTAAAACTAAGCGATTCTCTTCGTCAAATCAATGAAGGCGCATTTCAAGGCAATAAAATAACAAATTTAGAGTTACCAGCAACAGTAGAAAGGATTGATAACTGCGCTTTTTGGGATAATACATTAACTTCACTTAATATTCCGAATACCGTTAAATATTTAGGCGGAGGTGTTTTTTCTAAAAATAAAATAGAGGGAGAGTCAGCTTACATATATGGACGAAATTCCGATGGTAGTATCGACTATAAAGTATTAGATTCTTACGGTGGTTCAAGTGCGGTTGATTTACAACTTCCTTCAAGTGTTGAAATCATTAAAACTTATGCTTTCAGACAGGTTAATTTAACAAGTCTGGAAATTCCAAGTAACGTAAAAAAAATAGACGTGGCAGCCTTTGCCTATGCAGGGATACAGAATTTGACATTAAATGAAGGCTTGATGTCAATTGGTTATAGAGCTTTTTTGGGAAACAAACTTAATATACTTAATATTCCAAGTACTGTTACAAGTATCGGAGAAAACGCGTTTGAGTCAGGTAGTACATATAACCCAATAACATCAATAACTATTAATAAAAAAGAAGGAAGTATAACTGGAAGTCCATGGGGAGCCACTAAAGCCCAAATCAATTGGACAGGCACAAATTAAAATACCAAGATATTTGGTATTTTCTTTTTCGAAGAAGTATAAATTATATAAAACTTATGATATAATGTTTTATATAGTTATAGGAGGACAGTATGCCTAATAATGAAACATCAAAATACAAAATAATTTTTATTGATATCCAAGAAAAAACTGCTGATAATATAGCTTATTTTTCTAATGGAAGAGAGTTTATTGATTGGTTTTTTGCCAATAAAAATGAGCTTAAAAACACTGAATTAGTTTTTGAAAGCAAATTAACAAGCATTAATTGTGATGATATTCAAAACATGTATGAATTTTTAAAGTTCTATTTAAAAATAAAAAAAACATGCAATGATGGCATGAATAATTATAATAATAGTTTACTAAATGAAGATAAAAACGAAGAAATAAAAAAAGCTATTTCTGAGTTTGTTAGAATGAACGACAATGGTAAATTTTTAAGAGCCACTTTAGTTGCTTTAGGCTATCAAAGCATGGGCAATAAAGATGATAATTATCTTAACTTAGCTTTAGCCCTAGAACTTTTCCAAACATCAATTTTAATTCATGATGATATAATTGATAATGCCGTTTTAAGACGTGGAAAAGAAACCATTCCTGTATCTTATAACAAACATTTCAATAAAGAAACAGAGCAAAAAGATTTTAAGCAAAAAAGACAAAAATTTTCTGATTCCATGGCCATTTGTATTGGGGATTTAGGTTTTTATTTAGCCAATGAATTAATTGTCCAAGGTTATAAAGAAAATACCAACCTCGGTAATATTTTATCTTATTATCATCAAACCGCAATTAAAACCTGTAAAGGCGAAATGATCGATATTATTTTACCGTTTAAAGAAGAATTCTTTGATACTGACCCTAATTTAGAAGAAAAAATTATGGAAGTTTACAAATTAAAAACCGCTTGGTATTCCGTAATCGGACCATATTGTTTAGGTCTTACCTTAGGTGGTATGGAAGAAAAAAACATCAAAAAGATCGAAAGTATTTTATTGAATGTTGGTATTGCCTTCCAAATTAAAGATGATATTTTAGGAATATATGGCGACTCTAATCTGTTAGGCAAGTCAACTAACTCTGATATTGAAGAGTTCAAACAAACTATATTATATTCTTTTGCTATGCAGACAAAATACCAAGAAGAATTACTAAAATATTATGGTAAACCAAATTTAACAATCGAAAATATTGAAGAAGTAAAAACCATCTTTGAAAAATCAGGGGCTAAAAAATATGCCGAAGATACTATGAATAAACTTTTCAGCCATAGCTTGTCAGAAATAGATAAAGATGATAGCCTTAATAAAAAAGCTAAAGGCATTTTAAAAGGCTTTATTGTTTATCTTCAAAATCGTTCAAAGTAGGTGATATAAATGAAAAAAATAGTTTTAATTTTATGTGGATGTTTTCTTTTAACTGGATGCACAGATAAAGTTACAAATGTTGTGAATGCTCAAGGGGATTCAAAAACCTATCAATTTTTCATAAATGAAGATTATAGTCAAGCTGAATATACTTTAAAATTAAAAAATGAAAATCGTGATATTACGATTATTCACAGTAATAATAAAGAGTATTACCAAGTCAAAGATAAAAATGAAACATCTACAACCATTGAAAAAGATGGGAAACGTTATACATTAAATAACTCCAATAAAACTTATACTGTGGAAAACATTGTTTCAAACACCAATTATGCTTTAGGATATTTACCAACAGACATGGAGCAGCTAAAAACTCAAAAGTATAAAACGGGTAAAGAAAGAATGGGGCTTACTAAATACATTTATGAGGAGTATACATACACCGGAGGGACGACAGTTTATTACTTTAAAAATGATAAACTAAAATATATAAAAAATATAACTCCATTAACCGAGAATATGACTGAATTTGTTAGTATTTCTACTAAAGTAGATAATGATAAATTTAACATTCTAGAAGGTTACCAGGAATTAAGCTATTAATTGACAAAGAAAAATAAATATTATATTATAGTTGTAAGTTAGGAGAATGGTTATGGATAAAAAAACAATTATTAAAATTGCCATAATACTAGGAATATTTATCATCATCGGAATCATCTTATATTTTGTTTTAGATGATCATATTACTGCAGATGAGCACCGTTTTAAAACCGAGTATGAAGAATTAAATAACAAAAAAAATGATAAAGGCAAAAAATATCCAACCGTTCATCTTCCAAAAGATAATAATGTGACATATGCTAGTTTCGATGACGTTATGAATTTACTTGATGACGGAACTGGTATATTGTATTTAGGATTTCCAGAATGTCCTTGGTGTCGTAATGCTCTTCCAGTATTAATCGACGCTGCCAAAAAAAGCGAAGTAGATAATGTTTATTATTTTAATGCCGAACCAATTAGAGATACAAAAACCTTAGACGCCAAAGGTAAAGTAGTAACCACAAAAAAGGGCACAAAAGAATATTATAAACTAGTTGAAAAACTTAAAGACTATTTAGATCCATACGATGGACTTAATGATGAAAGCATTAAAAGAATTTACTTTCCAACCGTTGTCTTTGTTATGGGGGGTAAAGTAGTTGGTATTCATACCGATACAGTTGAATCACAAAGCGATCCCTATAAAGGCTTAACCAAAAAGCAAAAAGAAGAACTAAATCAAATTTATACTAATAATATTAATAAAATATATGGAACATGTAACGAAAGTTGTTAAACTGCTAATTGCAGTTTTTTATTTTCGTAAGAAAAAGCCATTATGAACAAATTTCTTTTCATCGACAACGACAAAAGCCTTTTCGTCAACCAATCTAATCAAACTCATAAGTTCCTTATAATTATCATCAGTTGTTTCCAAAATAAGCATATTTCTAATTCCCTCTTTGCCTTGAACTTTTAAAACCGATACTCCAAAGCCTTTGTCATGTAAAAAATCAGCCATTTTATCACTAGTTGTAATTATCTGCAAAGAAATTGGCGTCCTAATAAAGTAATTAGTAATATAACCGCCAATAATTGTTCCCGCCGCAAAACCTAACGAATAGAAAATAGCAATCCAAATACTTGTATTAGGGGTATTAAGTGCTTCTTGAACAACGACAAACCATACAAAAACTTCAAAAAAACCAATTATTCCAGCTAAAACATTTTTTCCTTTTACTAAAACTATAGTTCTAAAAGTTCCAAGCGAAACATCTAATATTCTAGTAAGGAATATCTTTAAACATAACCAGATCATGAAAGTTCACCTCGCTATTATTATGCGGGAAACCTTTAAAATTATTTACAAAACTAAAGATATGTGCTAATATTTTAAATAGGTGATAATATGAAAAAGTTGAAAGTATTGCTTTTAGTTTTATTGATGTTTGTTGTAATTCCAAAAGCAGAGGCTAAGGAAATTGAACATTTTGTTAGTAAAGCTGATACCGATGTCGTTATGGATGAAGTTTATAACTCATCAGTAGCAGTTGCTGGTGAGTCTGTAAGCTTTGACGGAACCATCAAAGGTTTAGCCATTGGTGCTGGTAATAAAATTTCTTTAAATGGTGAAGCTGACTATGGGATTATAGTTGGTAACTCAGTAACCACTAATGGTACTGTTAATAATGATGCTTTTATTCTTGGTAATTTAGTTACCACGAGTGATAAATCAATCTTCAAAAGGGATGCCATTATTGCAGGTTCTGATATTGAATTAAATGGTGTATTCAACCGTAATGTTAGTTTGTATGCAAAAAAAGTTACTTTAAAAAATGTTTCTATTAAAGGAAACGTTAAAATTTATGCTGAAAACATAACTGTTGAAAAGGATACCACAATTAAAGGAACACTATACTATCCAGAAGATGCAAAATATAAAGTTGACGATAAAGCGAATATAGCTAAAGTTGAAAAAACACCAGCTATTCAAACTCATGATGATCAAAATTATTTTGCTACCGTTTCTGCTAAGATTTGGTCATTCCTATGTTTAGCTTTAGTATTTGCTGCTATTTCCTTATTCTGTCCAGCGGCTTTCAGTAAAATAAATAATAAGTATGAAAAGACAACATTAGGTGAAGGCGTTGAAGTCTTTACTAAAGGCTTAGTTGTTATGATACTAGTTCCCGTAGTAGCTGTTCTTCTATGCTGCACGATGATTGGTATCCCATTAGGTATAATTCTAATTCTCCTATACGGAATTGCTATTTACTTATCTACGATCTTTGCTGCCTATTTAATTGGTTATAAGATTTGGCAGAAAGTATTTAATAAGAGCGGTCACATTTTATTCTTTGGATTAATTGGGTTATTTATCCTTCTAATCTTAGGATTAATTCCAGGTGTTAGAACTTTAGTATCAATTATAACAACACTAGTTGGTTTGGGACTAATATTTGATGTTGTAAAAAATTCAAAAGATGATAATTAACAGAGTTTAAACTCTGTTTTTTTATTGCCAATTTCGCTTAAAATTATTGACAATAGGG